>NZ_MIJE01000011.1 GCF_001730225.1 Desulfuribacillus alkaliarsenatis
CGGTATTAGCTTCGGTTTCCCGAAGTTATCCCAGTCTTACAGGCAGGTTGCCCACGTGTTACTCACCCGTCCGCCGCTAACTTTGATAAGAGCAAGCTCTCATCTCTGTCCGCTCGACTTGCATGTATTAGGCACGCCGCCAGCGTTCGTCCTGAGCCAGGATCAAACTCTCCAATAAATGTTTGTTTATATCCTTATCGATTTAATGGCTAGATTAAATCGGATTAAGCTCAAAAGTCACTGACTTTTAATTTTGTCAATCAAGATTTCTCTCATTGACGTTGTCCGTTTTGATTTTCATCAAAAGCGCTTTGGATTCCTTAGAATCCGAATTGACGTTGTTTTGATTGCACTATACAGTTTTCAAGGAACTTTAGTGCTACGATTTACTCAATCGCAGCTTGTCAGCCGTTTTTATCGGCGACTTTTATATAGTATCACATTACTATCTAGATGGTCAACACTATTTACTAAAATTATTACTGTTATTTTTTTCTAATATAGAAACACTCCCGTAAATTCAGGGAGTGTTATATTGTCAATTTCTCTATTGCTATATCTGTTCTTTTATTTAAATCTATAAATTCATTACCTACTTTAATTAAAGGTTTTAAGGGAACAGTACTATTTATAAATATAATTTCACCTTTTGTGCCATTGTTAAGTTCTACTGATTTTCCAATACAGTAATTTAATAAACCGTTAATCAAGCTTGTAACTACCTTAGGATCAAGTTTTCCAAATGCATCTTGATTTATTTGTTTAAGTACATGATATATATTTTCTGCATTTTTATATTCTCTATTAGAGGTCATTGCATGAAAAATATCTGCTACTGCTACTATTTTTGAATATGGATGCATTTCAAAGCCTTTTCTTTTATACGGATACCCAAAACCATCGTCTCGCTCGTGATGCTCTAATGCTGCTAAGACAACTCCTTGGTTAATACCTGTTACATTTTCTAATATCTCATAACTATAGATAGGATGTTTTTTTATCTCTTCATATTCAATATGGTTTAGAGGACCTTTCTTTCTAAGTATGGAATCTGATATTTTTGCCTTACCTATATCATGCAGTGTCCCAGCAAGTCCTATTTGCATTAACTCGTTTTCCTTATAATTCATAAAGCGAGCGATTAAAGTTGATAACACGCCTACACCGACAAGATGCTGATATGTATATGCCTCTTTACTCTTAATCTGATCCAGAACTAGTGTTATATTAGGTTGGTCGCAGATATTTTCCAACATAGGCTTAATAGCAGATCTAATTTCTAGTAATGGAACTTTTCTAGTGTATTCAACCTCGAGCATTACATTTTTCAATAATCCTACTGCTTTATTATATTGCTTCTCGAACTCCTCGTATTTGAATGCTGGTTTTTTTAATGTCGGTTCATTATTGTCAGAAGTATTACTTTTCTGTTTTTTATTTTCTGACAATTTTGTTTTTGTTAATTTTGTTTCTGTTTTCTTTTCTTCTACAATCTTAACAGATGAAATAGTGAATGCATTTAATAATTCTTTATGATATTCTTCTATTCTTGTGTCCTTATATAATATGGCTCCACCTAATGAACTCTTAACATCCTCAGCTAAAAGGGCTCCTGCTTTTAAGTCTTTTATATTTACTTCAATCATATATTAGCCCTCCCTAGAACAGTATATATTGCCATATCATATTATTTAATTATATCAATACTTTGCTACCTAAACCATACTAATTTTCTATAAGCTCCTTACTTAAAGACTTAGTCCATATGTTCATATCTTCAAACTGACCAGATATGTCACAGTTGTTAATCAATCTTCCTGTATATGTGTATCCATGCTTAAAGAAGACAGCGTTCATTCCAAATGATTTAGCCCTTGCTATCGTATATAAGCAATTGATATTATTTTTAAGCATTTCTTGTTCAAGAGCGCATATTAAAGCACTCATTAAACCCTTGCCTCTATAAGCAGGATTTGTAGCACAGTCTGTCATTTCAGCATTTTTATTATTCTTATCTATATCTGCTGAAGCAGCACTTATTATTTTACCGTCATGCTCAATAATCATGAATAGTACATTATCATCCATTGCTTCACTTACATAATTTTTATCAGTAATCGGAGTTGGATAAGTTTCGAATACTTGATCATACAATTTTACTAGTTGCTCTATATCGTTTTTATCAGCTTTACGCAATTTATAATCAGCTTCTAAATCGGTATCTATTTCACTAGCACCTTTTTCAATAATTCCTTTAATAATCTCATCCTCTTGTTCAGTCAGTTTACTGTATCTTCTCTCAGAAGAATAGTATTTAGCTAAGCTATAAGCATCTTGACCATTAAAAAAGTTTTTAATTACACCTTCAAGTATAAATCCATATGAAAGCAATGGTATCCAATCAGGTGCTTTTGCTTTAAAGAATAACTTAGTGAGTTTATTCTTTTTACATATATAATCTAATTTATCTACTAAAGCTTTATAATCACTTACTTGATAATCTTTAGTAACGATTCTGCTATTAGAGGCATCAACGTATATAGTGATTGAAAAACCACTGTCTGTTAATTTCACTGTTTTCCCTTGTACTGCCTTATCTAATTCAATTATGTTGTTGTCATCAATATAAATGCTATATTTTTTGTTTTCTTTATCCATCACTAGTCACCTTCACCACTTTCCTTATTTACTAAATTACATTCTACAACTTAGTATATGTTCCCTTATAGATAAAAACGAAACAACTTTTAAATACAATAGGATATCTCATGATTTTGAGATATCCTATTGTTTATTGTTTATTGTTTAGTATAAAAATTGTAGCATGCTACTATTCTATATTTTCCACTTCTTCATTTGTTAAAAACTTCGCAAACGTGGATACTCGATCTTTATCGCCTACTCTAATAATTCGAACACCTTGTGTACGTCTGCCTAGTTGTGATATTCCCTTAACATTTTGGCGGATAACTACTCCTGATTGCGTAATTACCATAATTTCTTGTTCCTCATTTACTACTTTCAATCCAACTACAGTACCGTTTTTATCAGTTACATTAATAGTACCTATTCCTTTACCGCCTCTAGATTGTGCACGGTATTCTTCAATTTTAGTTCGTTTACCATAGCCATTTTCAGTGATTACGATAACATCTTCGTTCTCTTTAACAACATCGACACCTACTACATTATCGTTAGGATGTAATGTGATTCCTTTTACTCCTGCAGCAGATCTACCCATAACACGAACTTCCTGCTCATGGAAGCGTATTGCTTTGCCATCCTTCGATCCTAAGATAACTTCTTGGTCTCCATCTGTCATGAATACCCCAATCAGTTCATCCTCAGGACGTAGTGTAATTGCAATAATTCCACCTTTTCTGATGTTCTGGAAATCCATTAACGCAGTTTTCTTTACTAGTCCCTTCTTCGTTGCGAAGAATAAGGAGCACTCATTATTGAAGCAACGGACAGGGATCATTGCATTGATTACTTCACCAGGTTCAATTGGTAATAAGTTTACAATTGCTGTACCCCTTGCTGTACGACTTCCTTCAGGAATTTCGTAGGCTTTTATGCGGTACACCTTACCACGATTAGTAAAGAACAACACATAGTCATGTGTACTCATGGTAAATAGGTGTTGAAGGAAATCAGTCTCCTTCGTACCTAATGCCGATACCCCTTTACCTCCACGCTTTTGACTCTTATATGTTGTTAGCGGAATCCGTTTCACATAGCCCTGATGGGTTAATGTAAGAACAACATCCTGCTCTGGTATTAAATCTTCGATATCAATATCATCTGCTGAAAGAGTGATAATTGAACGACGTTTATCGTTAAATTTATCTTTAATTTCTAATAGCTCTTCTTTGATGATTGTTAATACTTTACCTTCATCAGCTAAAATTGCCTCTAGTTCTGCAATTAGTTTTAGGAGTTCTGCATATTCTTCCTCAATCTTCTCACGCTCAAGGCCTGTTAGCTTTTGTAAACGCATATCTAGGATTGCTTTAGCCTGCTCTTCCGATAGCTTAAAGTTCTCCATTAAGCCATTCTTTGCATTCTCAACTGTATCGGAAGCGCGAATTAACTTAATTACAGCATCTAGATTATCGAGTGCAATGCGTAATCCCTCTAATATATGGGCCCTTGCACGTGCTTTCTTTAAGTCATATTCTGATCTGCGGCGGATAATTTCCTTCTGATGCTCAATGTAGTAATGGATAATCTGCTTAAGGTTTAATACCTTTGGAGCTCCATCAACTAAAGCAAGCATATTTACACCGAATGATGTTTGTAATTGTGTTTGCTTATATAAATTATTAAGGACTACATTTCCATTAGCATCTCTGCGTAATTCGATTACAATCCGCATTCCTTCACGGTCCGATTCATCCCGTAAATCAGTTATGCCTTCTAGCTTCTTATCTCTGACAAGCTCAGCTATTTTTTCAATTAACTTAGCCTTATTGACCTGATAAGGGATTTCCGTAACGATGATTCGTTGCTTGTTATTACTCATTTCTTCAAAGTGCGTTTTAGCACGCATAATAACGGAGCCTTTACCAGTATGGTAGGCTGAACGAATTCCTTCTTTGCCTAAAATTTGTGCGCCAGTAGGAAAATCTGGCCCTTTTACAAATTCCATCAGCTCATCTATGGATATCTCTTCATTATCTATATAAGCAATACACCCATCAATAACTTCCCCTAGCTGATGGGGTGGAATGTTTGTCGCCATACCTACGGCAATTCCTGAAGCACCATTTACTAAAATGTTTGGAAATCTTGATGGTAATACCAGTGGTTCCTTAAGGGTATCATCATAGTTACTACCATAGTTAACAGTTTCCTTTTGGATATCACGGAGTAATTCTACGGCAATCTTCGACATTCTTGATTCTGTATAACGCATTGCCGCAGCTGCATCACCATCAACGGAACCGAAGTTACCATGGCCATCTACTAACATATAACGATATGAGAAATCCTGTGCCATACGCACCATAGTATCATATACTGCTTGGTCACCATGTGGGTGATACTTACCGATTACGTCACCGACTATTCTTGCGGATTTTTTATATGGTTTATCTGGCGTCATGCCCAAATCATTCATAGCGTAGAGAATTCTACGATGTACTGGTTTTAATCCATCTCGTACATCTGGTAGCGCACGACTCACGATAACACTCATCGCATAATCCATAAAAGAAGTACGCATCTCATCACTAATATTGATTGGCATGACCTTCGAGCTTTGTTCTTCCATCAACTTATTCCCTCATTTCTATACACTATCACTCTAAAATTAATCGTTAACTGTATTAAAGAACATTAAATTTTGAAGTGTTAACACTTTATATTATACATCCAGGTTACGTACATACTTAGCATGCTCTTGGATAAAGTCTCTTCTAGGGTCTACTTTGTCACCCATTAATGTTGTGAATATTTCATCTGCCTCAATTGCATCATCTAGGCTAACCTGTAGTAGCGTACGGCTTTCAGGATCCATTGTAGTTTCCCATAGCTGCGTCGGATTCATTTCACCAAGACCTTTATACCTTTGCAATACAATTCCTTGATTACCTAGTTCTTTAGAAATTTCCTGCATTTCTTTATCGGAATACGCATAGCGAATAACTCGTCCCTTTTTAACTTGGTATAAAGGAGGCTGCGCTATATAAACATAGCCTTTTTCTATTAACTCTGGCATATATCGATAGAAGAAGGTCAATAAGAGAATACGAATATGTGCACCATCAACGTCGGCATCTGTCATAATAATGAGTTTATGATAGCGGGCCTTTTCAATATTAAAATCATCTCCGACGCTTGTCCCAAGTGCCGTTATAATATCGCGTATTTCGTTATTTGATAGAATTTTATCTAATCTAGCTTTTTCAACATTTATAATTTTACCCCTTAAAGGTAAAATTGCTTGGAAGTTTCGGTCTCTTCCTTGCTTAGCAGATCCTCCGGCAGAGTCACCCTCTACTAGATATAATTCACTGATTGTTGCATCCTTGGTTGAACAGTCTGCTAATTTTCCTGGTAAGGCACTAAATTCCAGTGCATTTTTACGTCTTGTAAGCTCGCGAGCCTTTCTCGCTGCTTCCCTAGCACGACTGGCCGTAATAGCTTTTTCAACGACTTTCTTAGCGACGCTTGGGTTCTCCTCAAGAAACTCCATATATCTTTCTGAGAAGAAGGAGTCAACTACACCACGCACTTCACTGTTTCCAAGCTTAGTTTTCGTTTGCCCTTCATACTGTGGATCTGGAATTTTAACACTTATTATTGCTGTTAAGCCTTCACGAACGTCGTCACCAGTTAAATTTGAATCATTATCTTTTAATTGGTTGTTTTTGCGTGCGTAGTCATTAATAACACGTGTTAATGCGCTCTTAAATCCAGCCTCATGGGTTCCACCTTCGTGGGTATGAATGTTATTTGCATAGGAATATATATTACTTGTATAGCCATCATTATACTGTAGTGCTACCTCACAAATTACATCGTCTTTTTCACCCTCAAGGTAAAAAGGCGGTTCATGAATAGCTGTTTTATTTTTATTTAAATATTCAACGAAGGTTACTATACCACCGTCATATTTAAAGCTTTCTTTCTTATCTGTGCGCTCATCATGGATTTTTAAATTAATACCACCATTTAAGAAGGCCATGTCGCGCATTCTAGCAATAATTGTATCGTAGTTATATTCCTGAGTTTCCGTAAATACTGTCACATCAGGCTTAAATATAATTTTTGTTCCAGTAATGTCAGTTTCACCTATAACTTCAAGGTCTGCTTGCGGTATGCCCTTAACATATCTTTGTGTATAAATTTTACCGTCACGGCAAATTTCAACTACTAACCACTCAGATAATGCATTTACAACGGAAACACCAACACCGTGTAATCCCCCTGAAACCTTATAGCCTTTACCGTCAAATTTTCCTCCAGCATGAAGAACCGTTAAAACAACTTCAACGGCAGGTCTTTGTAGCTTAGGATGTAGTCCAACTGGGATACCACGGCCATTATCTACAACTGTTATACTATTATCATTATGTATAGTAATATCTACAGTATCACAATAACCAGCTAAGGCTTCATCAATACTATTATCTAGT
The DNA here is from genome assembly GCF_001730225.1 of Desulfuribacillus alkaliarsenatis. Lineage (NCBI taxonomy): Bacteria > Bacillati > Bacillota > Desulfuribacillia > Desulfuribacillales > Desulfuribacillaceae > Desulfuribacillus > Desulfuribacillus alkaliarsenatis. The sequence goes on from NZ_MIJE01000011.1 coordinate 7,143, forward strand.
ACCTCCCATAATAAATGGTGTAAGCCCCTTTCGCTAGTAGAACCTATATACATACCTGGTCTTTTACGAACTGCTTCTAACCCTTCTAATACCTGTATCTGTGTCTCATCATAAACATTTGGATTTACGTTCATAGACTATCTCCTTCTATCATCATTCATTCTAACTATATATTTTACTATAGTTTTATATTTTTACAAACTACCCATATATAGAGAGCGTTTTTTTAGTGTTACTGAAGAAATTGGTGAAAAATATACATTCTTTGTTGTTATAACATAGGACTTTATTTCACCATCTTCAATTTTAACAACAAAGCCTTCTTCATCAGCAACGTCTAAAAATTCCTTCATACTATCAGCTGTATCTTTCATCTTAACATCGATGATTGCAATAACGTCTTTAATTGGTATTAGAACGTTGGCACCTAAGTGAATAAACATCCGTTCACCCCTTTATTAGATTCCCATCTTTAATATGGAAAAAATCTGATTTTTTAATGATGTTATGTTTGATCCCATCTACATCTGTTGTTGTAACAAATGTTTGTATATCTTCACCTATTGTATCTAATAGTTTTTTTTGACGTTTTAAATCAAGCTCTGATAATACATCATCTAATAATAATATTGGCATATCGCCCATCTGCTGTTTCATATACTCAAGTTCAGCTAATTTGATGGATAGGGCAACTGTTCGTTGCTGCCCCTGTGATCCATAGATTTTAATATCTTTATTATTTACTATAAATTGGAGTTCATCTCGATGCGGACCTATATTTGTTGTTCCAAATTGTAAATCCTTATCTCTACTCTTTTCTAGTTTTTCCTGAAATTTACCAGCTAAACAGCTAGCATCATAAATCAATTTTAATTGTTCTTTACCGTCTGTAATTTCATTATGAATGTTTTCAGCATATTTTTCTATATCTTTTATAAATTGTTCACGTATATTAATAATTGCTGTACCATATTCAATTAACTGCATATCCCAGAGGTCTAAGGTTTGTAGCAATGATTTTTTCCGATGTGTATCCTTCAATAACTGATTTCTTTGCTGCACTACTTTTTGATACATAGCCAAATCGTTTACATATTTTAGGCGTAGCTGACCTAGGGCTCGATCCATAAATCTTCTTCGAAGAAATGGACTACCTTTAATTAACTGTAAGTCCTCTGGAGCGAACAATACTACCTTCAGGTTACCTACAAATTCGCTAAATTTACTCTTTTCTATTTTATTGATTAAAACCCTTTTTTTCTGCTGATCTATTTCAACCTCTAATTCAATATTCCTCTTAAAAAGCGTTAACTCACATCTTACCTTTGCCTGATCTTTATTCCACATAATCAATTCTCGGTCTTTATTAGTTCGATGTGATTTAGTTAGGGCTAATAGATATATAGCCTCCAATAGATTTGTCTTACCTTGCGCATTATCACCTATAAAAAAATGTATATTTCCTGTAAAAGATATTGATAAATCTTTATAATTGCGATAGTTTTCTAAAGATAAATGGTGTAATCGCATCTATATCTCCTTAAGCTTTCTTAATTATAAAGCTTCCTTCGCCTTCAATTTCTACAATGTCATTGATAAATAATTTTTTACCCCTCTGATTTGCGGGTTGTTCGTTTACATAAACGGGTACCTCAGCAAGAAAAATCTTAACCTCGCCACCTGAGCCCAGTATACTTTCCTTTTTCAATAATTGGCCCAATGTAATATAGTCATCCTTAATGTGAACTTCTTTGATATTCTCAAATGACACAGCATTCACCCTTTTTAAGTTTGTCCTATTAATAAATCCTAATAGGTAATACTAAGTATAAGTATTTGTCAAAATCCTTTGGTTTAATAATGAACGGGCTCATAGCACCTGTAAAATGTATTTCAATTTCTTGTTCATCAATAATTCTTAAGACATCCTGAACATATTTTGTATTAAATGCAATTAGTAAATCCTCGCCCTCTACCTGTAAAGGGTTGATTTGCTCATTAACTTTTCCTACATCTGGTGAGTTAGAGCTAATTGATACGATATCTGGCTTAACACTAAATTTAACTTCGTTATTTTTTGTTTCTCTAGCTATTAATGAAACACGTTCTAATGAATCTAGTATTTCCTTTTTATTTAATTTTACTGTTGTTTTAGAATTTTGTTGTAAAATCCTTGATACATCAGGATATTGCCCATCTATAAGTCGAGAATAAAATATGATGTTCTCCATTTTTATAAAAATCTGATTACTAGCTATTAAAATATCAATTAATGACTGATCCTCTTCTAATATTTTATTTAGCTCAATCAAACTCTTTCCAGGCACTATTATATTCTGAAATGCCAATTCAGCTTCTGCTTCCACTAATGCTTCTCTTTTTGCTAATCTATGACTATCCGTTGCTACAAGACTTAACAAGCCTTCTTCTAAGCTAAGCTTAACACCTGTTAATACTGGTCTTGTTTCTTCGGTTGAGACTGCAAATACTGTTTGTCTAATCATACTTTTCATTAGGTCACTTGAAATACTAAAGACCTTATCTTCAGTAATTTTAGGTAGCTTAGGGAACTCGTCGCTGTCTAAACCGTGCAAGTTAAACTCTGATTTTCCACATTTAATTAGTGTTAAGTAATTATTAGTAACTTCAATTTCTACAACCTCGTTAGATAATTTACGGATAATTTCGTTAAAGTACTTTGCTTTTAAGCAGATAGACCCTTCTTGCTCAACTGTAAAAACCTGTTCGTCATTTTTTACCCTAGGTATCGTATATTCTATACCAATTTCTAAGTTTGTACCTGTTATCTGTAACAGCTCAGAGGAAATATCTAATTTCATATTTTCTAGAATAGGCATAGTACTTTTTGAAGCTACTGCTTTAGCTACATGTTGAGTTGCATGAATTAATTCTTCTCGTGAAATTGAAAATTTCATGGAATAAAACCTCCTGGTTATACATATATATAATTAATTAAAGTCGTATTAATAGTCGTAGTGCCAGTGGATATGTGGATAATCCTATTCAGGATTGAATTATTAAGCCTATACACGATTTAATAACATGTGTATAGGCTTCTTAGTAATTAATAACTTATCAACAGGTGGATAAGTTATTGAAGCTTTTGGCAGATAATTTCGATAGATTTTTGTAGCTCTGTATCTTCGGCAACCTGTCTCGTAATTTTCTCATGGGCGTGTATGACTGTTGTATGATCACGGCCACCAAATTCCATTCCTATCTTAGGAAGGGAGCAATCTGTTAATTCCCTTGATAGATACATAGCTACTTGCCTTGGAAAAGCAACGGATTTAGTCCTTTTCTTCGCCTTTAAATCAGATATAGGTAAATGATAATAGGCCGCCACTATTTCTTGTATTCTAGGTATATTAATTATCCTTGGACCTTCATCAGATATTATGTGCTTTAACGCCTCTGCTGCTAGCTCAGCATCTATGTCCTGATTAATTAATGATGAATAAGCTACGACACGGATTAATGCACCTTCTAATTCGCGGATATTAGTACTAATCTTATTTGCTATATAGACTAAAACGTCATTATCAATTTCTAAATTTTCGGCCTTTGCTTTTTTCCTTAAAATTGCAATCCTTGTCTCAAGATCTGGAGCCTGGATGTCTGTAATCAATCCCCATTCAAAGCGTGATCTTAGACGATCTTCTAGTGTAGGTATCTCTTTTGGAGGTCTGTCACTACTTATAATGATTTGTTTGCCATCTTCATGTAGTGCATTAAATGTATGGAAAAACTCTTCCTGAGTTTGTTCTTTTCCTGCTAAAAATTGAATATCATCTATCAATAAAATATCGATGTTACGATAACGGTTTCTAAAATCAACTGTCTTATTATCACGAATTGAATTTATAAATTCATTAGTAAATTTCTCTGATGAAAGATAGACAACCTTTAAAGATGAATTATGCTCTAATATAAAATGACCAATAGCATGCATTAAGTGAGTTTTTCCTAAACCAACGCCACCATATATAAATAACGGGTTGTAGGCTTTGGCTGGTGCTTCAGCAACAGCAAGTGATGCTGCATGGGCAAATCTGTTACCAGAGCCTATTACAAATGTTTCAAATGTATATTTTTCATTTAGTTTATGGTTTGATTCGTCAATTGAAGAATTTCCTATATGTACAGGCTTTGTTGGGATAGCTTCTGTTTTTTTAGGGGTAGCTTCAGTAGTTTTGTTAGGAATAACAAACTGAATATCAATATTTTTTTCAGATAAATGATATATAGACTCCTTAATAAATTTTGCATACTTTCTTTTAAGATGATCACGGGCAAAATCATTAGGTACACTAATTAAAACTGTATCATTATCTAGTTTTGCATCTACTGATCTAAACCAAGTGTCGAAGCTTGGTTTACTTATGCGTTTTTCAATAAGATTTAGTACTCGGTTCCAGAGGTCTGTGAATTCATCAGACATAAGAAAACCTCCTTTGATGTAAGTGGTTAAAATGTGTGGAAAATTTTTTTTAGGAAGTTAATAACATTAAAAAGTGGATAAAATAGATTAGATAATCTAATTATTTATTAGTATTTAGGAGAAAAAGCCGAGAAAAAAATAGCCTTATCAACAGCTGTTGACAAAGTATATTAACAAACGACAAAATAATATCCACAATGTTATACACAAACTGTGGATATTATAAGTTATTAGAATATTATCCACTAGGAAACAAATATACTATATCAAAATAATTGCTTGTCTGCAATGGTTTCTTAAGACTTATCCACAATATCCATACTTAGTATAAAATAGTTATCAACAACACTACATTTTGTATATAACCTGTGAAAAAGTTGTTATTATCTGTCGAATTGAAAAATTAATTATCCACAGACGAAAAATTCTTGACATTTTGGACAAATTTTTTTATAATTTTAAAGAATGTCTTTATAAATTGGATTATAGATGACACAGGTCATTTGACATTATTACTGGCAATAAGGAGGTTTTAAATCAATGAAACGTACATTTCAACCAAATACACGTAAGCGTAAAAAAGTACATGGTTTCCGTAAGCGTATGAGTTCTAGTTCTGGTCGCAGAGTATTAGCTAGTCGTCGCAAAAAGGGAAGAAAAGTTTTATCAGCATAAGGCCACCGATAATGTGGTCTTTTTTTCTTTTGAAAAGATAGTTTAATTCCTGATGAACTTTGATATAATGATGAGTGACGGAATCGAGGTGGCATAATTGCATAGTAAGCATCGATTATCTAATAATAAAGATTTTGTTACTATATATAAGAAGGGTAAATCTTTTGCAAATAGATATTTTGTTTTGTACATATATAAGCATGCAAAGAGTCTTGACCCGTTTCGATTAGGAGTATCAGTTAGTAAAAAAGTAGGTAATGCAGTTGTAAGAAATCGTATTAAGCGTTTAGTAAAGGAAGTATTTCTAAGTAAAAAGGATAGCTTACCGACAGGTTATGATTTTGTAATTATAGCTCGAAACGCTGCTAGTACGATTGATTATCAAAAAACGAATGAAACTATTGAAATTTTACTAAAAAAGAGTAAGATAATTAGGAGTATGTGATAATGAAGCGAATCATGTTAGGTCTATTATTCGTTTATCAAAACGTCATTTCTCCATTAAAGGGGCCGACTTGTCGTTTTTATCCGAGTTGCTCAGAATATAGCAGACAAAGTTATATAAAGTATGGGTTTTTCAAAGGAACTTATTTAACATTTAAACGTGTTGTTCGTTGCCATCCATTTCACCCAGGTGGTTTTGATCCTGTGCCATAATGGATGTTTGAAAGAAGGATATTGCGAGGAGGAAGAGTTTTGTCATTTAAAGTGTCAAAGAAAATTATTATTTTATTTTTAGTTTTAGCACTCACTGTTTTTATCTCGGGTTGTTCTATTGAAGAGATGCAAAATAGAGATTTATCAGAAAGCACTGGTCTATGGTGGTCTTTTGTTAAATTATTATCAACATTAATGGACGATATTGAGGATGTAATAGGTAGTTATGGAATATCAATCCTTATAGTAACTGTATTAATTCGCTTTATTGTACTTCCATTTATGATTAAACAAATTAAAAGTATGCGGGCTATGCAAAAGCTACAGCCTGAAATGAATAAAATTAAAGAAAAATATAAAAACAATCAAGAGAAGCTTAATCAGGAAACAATGAAGCTTTTCCAAACGCATAATGTAAATCCACTAGCTGGTTGTCTACCATTATTAATTCAGATGCCGATATTAATTGCCTTCTATCAGGCAATTATGTACAATCCTGATATTCGTGAAGCATCGTTTTTATATTTACAGCTAGGCGAGCGTGATCCTTTCTATATTATACCAATATTAGCGGCAGCTACTACGTACTGGCAGCAAAAAACAATGTCTATTAATATGGATAACCCACAAACTAAGATGTTATTATATTTAATGCCAGCAATGATTTTGTTTATTAGTGCTACTTTACCATCTGCATTAGGTCTTTATTGGGTATACAGTAACTTATTCTCTGTAGTACAAAACCATTTCCTATATAGAGATAAAGACGGTCAACAGGAGGGTAAAAAGTAATGAAGAAAATTGTTGAGGTTGCCAAGTCAATTGATGAAGCAATACAAGCCGGCTTAGCTAAACTAGGAGTAACTAAGGACGATGTTGAGATTAATGTTTTAGTGGAGCCTACAAAAGGGTTCCTTGGTTTTGGTGCTAAAGACGCTGAGGTTGAGCTTATAGTTAAAAATAACCCTGTCATTGAAGGTAAGAAATTTTTGACTGATGTCTTTAATGCTATGGATTTGCAGGTAGAAATTGAAGAATATGAGCTAGATAATCAGAAGGTATTGAACTTGGTAGGAGATAATTTAGGTGTGTTAATAGGTAGAAGAGGGCAGACCCTTGACGCTCTCCAGTATCTTGTTAATATCTCTGCAAACCGTGATACAGACAATAACGTAAGGTTTTTATTGGATGCCGAGAATTATCGTGACCGTAGAAAGAAAACCTTAGAAAGCCTAGCAGATAGATTAGCAGATAAAGCAAGAAAATCTAAAAAAGATGTTGTATTAGAACCAATGTCACCATATGAGAGAAAAGTAATCCATACTCATTTGCAAAATGAGCAAGGAATATTTACAAGAAGTCAAGGCCAAGAGCCATATAGAAAAATAGTAATCGGAACGAAAAAGACAAATGGTTCAAGGAAATAGCTATAACTATGACCACAGCATAAGTTGTGGTTTTTTTTTAGCTATATATGGGTAATGTAAAGTATATGAAATATAGTATATAAGGTGGTTTGTATGAAATTTGACACTATTGCAGCAATTGCTACTGCACTTGGAGAAGGCGGAATAGGAATTATAAGGGTGAGTGGCCCAGATGCAATTACAATTGTAGACAAAATATATAAAGGTAAGAATAGCTTATCTACTGTGGATACACACACTATTCATTATGGGCATATTATCGATAGCTCAGGGGCTATTATAGATGAGGTTTTAATCTCTGTTTTTAGAACACCAAAATCATATACCATGGAGGATGTAGTAGAAATTAATTGCCATGGTGGAATTATGCCCCTTAGAAGAGTATTAGCTACAGTAACTGATGCAGGAGCCAGATTAGCAGAACCTGGTGAATTTACTAAGCGAGCTTTTTTAAATGGCAGAATTGATTTGAGTCAGGCAGAAGCGGTTATAGATTTAATTCGTTCAAAAACTGATTTATCGATGAAGGCTGCTATGTCTCAGGTGCAGGGATCACTATCTAAACAAATACATACTATAAGACAGCAATTAGTAGAGTTAATGGCTCATATAGAGGTCACTATAGATTATCCTGAGCACGACGTAGAGGAAGTAACAAAAGAGCTTGTAATAAATACTACTGAACAAGCTATTGATAATATTGATAAAATACTAGCTACAGCTGATCAAGGTAAAATAATACGAGACGGAATATCAGCTGCAATAATAGGTAGGCCAAATGTTGGTAAGTCATCATTATTAAATGCGATGCTAAAAGAAAATCGTGCTATTGTTACCGATATACCAGGAACTACAAGAGACATTCTAGAAGAATACATAAATGTTAAAGGAATTCCTGTCAAAATTATTGATACAGCAGGAATTAGAGAGACTGAAGATATTGTAGAACAGCTAGGTGTTGAACGCTCAAGAGCTGTAATGCAGGATGCAGATTTGATTTTATTTATGCTTAACGTTGCCGAAGAGCTTACTGAATATGACATTACACTACTGAAAGAGCTTCAGGGAAAACAAGCAATAGTAATATTGAATAAAACTGATTTAGTTGCCGTTTTCACAGAAGACAATATAAAACAATACGTAGATAATACATCAATAATATCCTTATCAGCAAAAGAGGAAGAAGGAATTGAGCATTTATACAGTGAAATAGAAAGACTATTTATAGAAGAATCAATTAAACAAACAGATTTTTCATTTGTTACTAACACACGACACACAGCACTATTAAAGACAGCCAAAGCTCAATTAAATGAAGCACTAAATGGTGTCCAATTTGATGTTCCAATGGATATGGTTACAATAGACATTACATCAGCCTGGGAGAGCTTAGGTGAAATTACAGGGGATACTGTAGCTGAAGGTCTATTGGATCAACTATTTGCACAATTTTGCTTAGGTAAATAGACAATTGATGAGTCTATAAGTAATATAGAGTAAGTAAAAGATAATTAATATGCTACTGCTAGTAAGAATCGTTGTTGTTCAATTTTATAATATAGTAAGAATCTTAGGATTCAATAAATTGTAAGAAGGTGTAAAAATGCAATACAAAGCTGGAACATTCGATATTATTGTTGTAGGTGGTGGACATGCTGGCTGTGAAGCTGCATTAGCGAGCGCTCGAATGGGCTTAAAAACTTTAATTATAACTATAAGCTTCGATGATGTTGCTCATATGCCCTGTAATCCATCTATCGGTGGCCCTGCTAAGGGTCATGTTGTTAGAGAAATTGATGCATTAGGCGGGGAAATGGCTAATAACATAGATCGTGCCAATATCCAGGTTCGTATGCTCAATACTGGAAAGGGGCCAGCTGTTCATGCACTAAGGGCACAGGCTGACAGACATCTATATTCGGCATCAATGAAGCAGGTATTAGAAAGCACAAGCAACTTAACGGTACGTCAAGGACTTGTAGAAAAACTTATAGTAAACAACGCCAAAGTCGAAGGAGTAGAGCTACAAACAGGAGCCCAGTTCTATGCCAAGGCTGTTGTAGTTACAACAGGTACATATTTAAGAAGCAAAATTATTATTGGAGATGTAAACTTTAATAGTGGACCTAATGGTATGCTAGCATCTATGAAGCTATCTGAAAATATGAAGGAGCACGGAATCGAATTTGTTCGCTATAAGACGGGCACTCCGCCAAGGGTAAATAAAAACTCAATCGATTTTTCAAAAATGACTATTCAGCCAGGAGATGAAGAATTTCTTTCATTTTCCCATGCACTATGTGACTATAATAGACCACGTTTCGATTGCTGGCTAACATATACGACCGAAAAGACTAAAGATATTATAATGAACAACCTTGATCGTTCACCTATGTATTCAGGAGCAATTGAGGGTACTGGTACTCGTTACTGTCCTTCTATTGAGGATAAAATGGTTCGTTTTAATGATAAGCCAACTCACCAGATTTTTATTGAGCCTGAAGGAGAAAACACCATAGAATATTATGTACAGGGCTTTTCTACAAGCTTTCCCGAGGACTTACAGATTGAAATGCTACGCTCCATTAGCGGCTTAGAAAATGTTGAAATGATACGACCAGGCTATGCAATCGAATATGATGCAGTTATATCTACACAGCTACATCCAACGCTAGAGCATAAGCATATGCAGGGTCTTTTTACAGCGGGTCAAGTAAATGGCACGTCTGGATATGAGGAGGCAGCAGGGCAGGGAATAATAGCAGGCATTAATGCAGCACTAAAGGTCTTGGATAAAGAGCCTATGATTTTAAAACGTTCTGATGCATATATCGGTGTAATGATTGACGATTTAGTAACAAAGGGCACGATGGATCCCTATAGACTACTTACCTCTAGGGCAGAGTATAGATTATTATTAAGAAATGATAATGCTGATTTACGTTTAACTGAGATTGGCTATGGTGTCGGATTAGTATCAGAAGAAGCATATCAAAGATTTACTAGTAAAAAACAAATGATTGAACTTGAATTGGAACGGTTAGGGCAGTATAAATTACGACCAAATCAAGAAACAAATGACAAGATAGTACAATTAGGAAGCGTACCAATAGTCAATCTCACATCATTGAAGGACTTATTAAAGCGTCCAGAGATAGAATATAAGCACATACAACAATTGGCACCGACAGAGACACAGTTACCTAAGGAAGTTATTGAACAGGTTGTTATTCAAACGAAATACGAAGGCTATATCAAAAAACAGCTTGAGCAGGTAGAAAAGAATAAAAAGCTAGAAAACCAGCTTATACCTGAGGGAGTTGACTATTTAAAAATACCTGGTATTGCTTTAGAAGCAAGGGAAAAGCTTAATAAAATTCAACCTCGTTCTGTAGGACAAGCAGCTCGAATCTCAGGAGTAAATCCAGCTGATATTTCAATTTTACTTATATATTTAGAGCAACTTAAAAGAGGAGGCAATGCTAATAATGGGCAGAGCCAATGATGAGCTTCAGGTAGTAGATAATCTAACTGAATTAAATACTAAATTTAAAAATGATTTATCTAAGCAGGGTATTGAATTGACCACAGAGCAGATAGGGCAGTTTAATAACTATTATAAATTATTAATCGACTGGAATGAAAAAATTAATCTTACTGCCATAACTGAACCAGAGGAAGTTTTTTATAAGCACTTTTATGACTCTCTAACTTTACTAATATCTTACCCGACAATTAAAGGTAGTAAGACTATGATAGATATTGGCAGTGGTGCAGGATTTCCAGGTATACCGATTAAGATATTACTGCCAGAACTGCAAATTACCTTTATGGATTCGTTAAATAAACGTATTAAATACCTACAAATTGTTGCTAATGAGCTAGGACTTAAAAATTGTAGCTTTGTCCATGGAAGAGCTGAAGAGCTTGGTCACAAGCCAGAATATCGAGAGCAATTCGATTATGCTGTTGCTAGGGCCGTTGCAAGACTAGCAGTATTAAATGAGTATTGTCTACCGTTTGTAAAGAATAATGGTAAATTTTACTCGATGAAAGGTCCAGATGTTGAAAATGAGATAATCGAAGCGAAAAAGTCATTGAATGTCTTCAACGCTAAATTAAAGAAGACGATAGCCCTAGAACTACCATATCAATATGGAAATAGAGCAATTATAGAAATTCAAAAAATCGCTAATATGCCAAAAAAATATCCAAGAAAAGCTGGTACACCAGCTAAATCACCAATTATTTAGAGAACAATCGAAATAAATGATAGCAGGATTATCTTCATTTATAGCGAATAAAGAAGATAAGATTATTTGGGAGTGGTAACCGTTGAAAGAACCTATAACACGCCTTTTGGGCGGGAAATGGCAAGAAGACCAGTCTGAGCGTATCACAGAGATACCAGTACATTTAATTGACCCAAGTCCTTATCAGCCTAGGTCTGTTTTTGAGGATGATAAATTAGATGAATTATGCCAGACAATAAAAACACATGGTATTATTCAACCGATAGTAGTAAGAAAAAACGGTCCACGCTATGAACTAATAGCTGGAGAACGTAGATTACGAGCTGTCAAAAAACTACAGCTAGAGGTTATTCCAGCAATAATAAAAAATATGAACGATACCCAGGCTGCTTCCGTAGCGTTAATAGAAAACCTGCAAAGGGAAGGCCTTACTTCTATTGAAGAAGCAATAGCCTATAAAAAATTAATAGATATACATGGACTAACCCAGGAAGCCCTTGCCCAAAGACTAGGTAAAGGGCAATCTACAATTGCTAATAAACTACGCTTAATTAATTTGCCTGAGCTTGTACAAGAAGGACTTATGCAGCGCAAGCTGACTGAACGTCACGCACGTGCATTACTCCAAATTTGTACAGAGGAAGAAATATTACATAGGCTCTACAACGATATAATTACTAGGGACTTAACTGTTAAACAGGTTGAAGATAGAATTAAGCAATATAAGGAAAGTCAGAACAAACCAAAAAAACCTAAGAGGGTTGGAATTTCTAAAGACATTCGGATAGCAAGAAATACAATTAGCCAATCAATAGAGATGGTTAAAAAAATTGGTATGAATATAGATGTAGAAGAAACGGATATGGACGAATATTACCAAATAACTATTAAACTACCAAAAAAATAGATAAATTTAAGTAAAACAAGACTGTAAATTGTTTCTATCATATGAGATAATTAGATTTACTATAATAGAATGCAATAATATGTTCTTATAATCGAACAACAGTTTGTGTTCAGTAAAATGAGGTGAAATGATTGGCTAAAGTAATTGCCATAACCAATCAAAAGGGTGGAGTAGGTAAAACTACAACTGCGGTTAATTTAGGTGCATGTTTAGCAGAGCTAGGCAAAAAAGTCCTTTTAATTGATGCAGATCCGCAGGGTAACTCTACTAGTGGCTTAGGAATCAATAAAGCAGATATAGAAAACTGCATCTATGATGTTTTAATTGAAGAAATTCATCCATCTGAAGCCATCTTAGAGACAAGTGCACCAGGATTTTATTTATTACCTGCTACTATTCAGCTTGCAGGCGCAGAAATAGAATTAGTACCGATTATGTCTAGGGAAATAAGATTAAAACGAGCTATCCAGCAAATATCAGATGACTATGATTATGTACTTATAGATTGTCCACCTTCCCTTGGACTATTAACAATCAATTCATTAACAGGATCAAACTCTGTTCTAATACCTATACAATGTGAGTTCTATGCGCTTGAAGGCTTAAGCCAGCTTCTAAACACCATTAGATTAGTTCAAAAGCATCTAAATACTTCATTAGAGGTAGAGGGAGTATTACTTACAATGTTTGACGCTAGAACTAATCTTGGAATACAGGTAATAGATGAAGTTAAAAAGTATTTTCAAAATAAGGTATATTCTACTATCATTCCACGAAACGTACGCTTAAGCGAGGCCCCAAGCCATGGAAAACCAATTATATTATACGATGGTAAATCTAAAGGCGCTGAAATGTATCTTGAGCTTGCAAAGGAAGTGATAGATAATAATGAGTAATAAGAATAGATTAGGTAAAGGTTTGAGTGCATTAATTAGTGGAGATGATTTAGTATCAGATAACGATCAAATTCTACAGGTAGATGTAGAAAAAATCAGGCCAAATCCGTATCAGCCACGTAAGGAATTTAACGAAGAAGCTATAAACGAATTAGCACAATCTATTCGTGAACATGGCATAATTCAGCCAATCGTAGTTAAGAAAAACATCAGAGGTTATATATTAATAGCTGGTGAGCGTAGATTGCGCGCAGCAAAGCTTATTGGGCTTGAGAAAATACCAGCTATTGAGAAGGATTTAAATGATCAACAGATGCGAGAAGTTGCACTGATTGAAAATTTACAACGTGAGGATTTAAATCCGATAGAAGTTGCAGATGCTTACAATAAACTAATCACAGAGCTCAACTACACCCAGGAGGAGCTTGCAAAGCGTGTCGGAAAGAGTCGACCTCAAATATCTAACTTCCTAAGGTTACTGCAGCTACCAAATGAAATTAAAGACTATGTTTCACGTGGAACACTTTCATATGGACATGCCCGAACATTACTAGGTTTAGAGAGTAAAGAACGTCAAAAGTTACTTGCAGATAGAATTATCAAAGACAAACTGAGTGTACGTGAAACAGAAGAAATAGTTAGTAATCTAGTTAATGTTTCACGTGAAACAAAGCAAAAAAAGAAGAAGAATTATAGTACTGACACTACTAATTTAGAAAGTCAATTGGAAGAATTATTAGGTACAGGCGTAAAAATTGTCGAAGGCAAGCGTAAGGGTAAAATTGAAATTGACTTCTTTTCTAGTGAAGATTTAGAACGAATAATTAATATTATTCATCCGAACAACCAATAAGGTTGTTTTTTCTTTAGTAATGAGACAAAATAATATGGATGTGTATATTGTATAAGCTATTCAATATTAAAGTGAGGTGATATGTAATGGCAGATGACATATTATACTTAGATAATGCAGCATCTTCATGGCCAAAGCCACCCGAGGTAGCTAAGGCAACCTATGAGACTATTTTAAACATTGGTGCAAATCCAGGCAGAGGCGCTCATTCCATGGCTCTAGAAGCTGGACGAATTATATTTAATTGTCGTAAGAACCTAGCAAAGCTTTTTCATGTAGACAATCCAAGTAATATCATATTCACAAAAAATACTACGGAATCATTAAATATACCGTTATTGCAGTATTTGAAAACGGGAGACCATGTTATAACATCTAGTTTAGAGCACAACTCGGTAATTAGACCCCTCGAATTTTTAAAAAGCAAAGGAATAACGTATTCTGCTCTTCCTGTAAATAATTTTGGTGAAACTGATGTTGAGCGGATAGAAGAACAGATACGACAATATCCGAATACAAGGCTGCTGATTGTGTCTCATGCATCCAATGTTGTCGGCACTCTATTTCCATTGAAGGAAGCTTGTAAAATTGCAAAAAGGAACGGTGTTAGAGTAGCTGTTGATGGCGCACAAACTGCAGGGGTATTTGATACTCCTGTTGAAGAATGGGGCATTGATTTTTATGCTTTTCCAGGTCATAAGGGTTTATTTGGACCTCAAGGCACAGGTGGACTTTATATTAGCCCAGATATTGAATTAGAGCCTTTATTATATGGTGGCACAGGTGGAAACTCTGAATCTAAGGAGATGCCCACTGTACGTCCTGATCGTTATGAAAGTGGCACTCCAAACACACCAGGTATTGCTGGTTTGAATGCGGGCGTTTCTTTTATAAATGAGCAGGGCATCGATTTAATTAGAGAGCATGAATGGATGATCACTCGCACTATGCTTGAGAAGCTGCAAGGGCTAGATAAGGTAAATGTATACGGACCACCGATAAGCATAGAGAGAGCAGCAGTAGTTGCATTTAATATAGTTGGCATTGAAAGTAACGAAGCTGCCTATATGTTAGATAAAGTATATAACATAGCCGTAAGAGCAGGACATCATTGCTCTCCTGCTGGTCATACAGCAATAGGCACCTTACAGCAAGGAATCATCAGGGCAAGTCCTGGATATTTTAATACCATAGCGGATGTTGAAAGGTTTATTGATGCAATAGAAGAAATTACTGAAGAAATGTAATAGGAGAAGAGATCATGGGGACCTTAATCGTACTACAAGGAACAATAGTAAATACAATAGCAATAATTATAGGGGCATTAATTGGAGTCTTACTACCTAAAATACCTGAACAATTCAAGAAAACAGTCATGCAGGCTATTGGACTGGCAGTTATAGTTATTGGAATAGATATGGCTATGGGTACACAAAATGCTTTGGTACTAATAGTAAGTGCTGTTATAGGTGGATTAATTGGCGAAATACTACGATTAGAAGATCGATTAAATCAAGTTGGAATAAGGGTAGAAAAGCTATTTACAAGAAAGAAAGATGGTAAATCAGAAGGGAAAATTGCTAAAGGATTTGTATTTGCAACCCTTATCTATTGCGTAGGATCAATGGCTATAGTCGGCGCATTAGACAGCGGCTTACTATATAACCACGATGTATTATATACAAAAGCAACGTTAGATGGTTTTAGCGCTATTATATTCGCATCAACTATGGGTATAGGTGTTATGTTATCGGCAGCGGCAGTTTTTATTTATCAAGGGGCAATCGCTTTACTTGCAAGCTCTTTGGCTGATTATTTGCATGATGGTGTAATATATGAAATTAGGGCAGTTGGTGGACTGCTCATAATGGGGATCGGTTTGAATCTTTTAGAAATTAAAAACGTAAGAGTTGCTAATATGCTGCCGTCTATTTTCATTGCAGCAATAATAATGATTATAATATCAATGTTTTAAATGTTTTAGCTTGAGAGTTAGACCATTACAGATAACTGGAGGTGATTTTCTTTGCTTGGTTTGCTATTAGTCGCGATAGTTTTTTTAGTAATGGGAATTATGATTAGATATTTGAAATGGTATTGGCTAATTGCTGGTTACAATACCATGACCGCAGAAAAGAAAAAGAAAGTAGATATAGAAGGCTTAAGCCGATTAATGGGTTTATACTGCTTTGTTGGTGCAGGTGTATTCTTGCTAGCAGGTATACTACTACATTTCCAAATTACCTGGGCTGTTCTAGCTGCAATTGTGTTATATGGTATTGCAACTATTATGCTGTTAATTAAGGCTCAGTCTTATGATGGCAACAATTATAATGAACAGGGCGAGATGAAAAAAAGTGTTAAATGGATTGTAGGAAGCGTGATTGCAGTTCCTTTAATAGGAGTAGCTGCCCTGATGTATATGAGCTCGCAGTCATCAGAAATTGTAATAGAAGATGATTATATTCAGATAACAGGTATGTACGGTTTAACGTTAGAATACCAAATGATACAAAGTGTAGAGCTGGTTGATATCTTACCAAACATTGAAAGAAGAACAAACGGCTCTTCAGTTGGTAGCATACGCAAAGGAAATTTTAGATTAGAAAATATCGGTGCTGCAAAGCTTTTTGTAAATGTAAATAACCCACCGTTTATAGAGATAGTTTCAGATAGACATCATATATTTATAAATGATAGTGAATCTATAACTACTGAGCAGCTATATTTAGAAATCACAACTAAATTAAAATAATTATGGTCTATAATTAATTTAAAGGGAACTTACTGGAGCCTAATGGCCCTCGTAAGCTCCCTTTATTATATTTGCTTCAAAGCTTCTTGATATATTAACTTTATAGGAGCTTCTGTCTTTAATGCGACACGCTTGCAATCTTCGTATTCTGGGGCAATATTGACGACTCGATTGTTTAACAACCCTACTTTTACAGAGATTTCATGGCCACGTACAATAACTTTGTCATATCTACGCTCTAAAGCTTCTCGATTTACGCCCCATAAACGAATTCCGAGTGTAGAGGTCTCATGGAATATAATATTTTTCACCTGCTGTAGGTTGTCCATATCGACCAATGCCTTTAACAGTGTCCCAGTACGATCTTTTTTCATAATAGCTGGAAGGAAGAATGCTTCCTTAGCTCCTGCAGCCATCATTCTATCGATAATATGTTGGTAAAATTCAGGTTGCATATCATCAATAGTTGCTTCTATAGCTACTAGTTTTTTATTGGTTAATGAATTGTTATGCTTGTAATCTGTATCTATAGTGCCTAATAGTAGACGAAGAACATTAGGGTGTGCAAAATCTTTATTGCCAGCGCCATAGCCTATTTTTGTCACTTTCATATCAGGAATGCAAGCCGAGTATGCTGAGGTAATTGCTTTAAGTATTGCTGCTCCTGTTGGTGTAGTAAGCTCTGCTTCTATAGGCTTATGCTTAATAGGTATATCCCGTAATATTTCTAGGGTAGCAGGAGCTGGAACTGGAAAAACTCCATGTTCACAAGAAACTGATCCATATCCAGTTGGTACATGGCCACATATTATTGTATCGACTTTAAGCTCGTCTATACATATAGCTGCCCCCATTATGTCTATAATAGAATCCATAGCTCCTACCTCATGGAAATGGACTTTTTCAACGGTAGTATTATGTATAAAAGCCTCGGCCTCAGCAATTATTAAAAATATTTTATTAGCTATAGATTTAGCATTATCTGAAAGACTACTAGAATTAATTATGCTTTGAATGTGATGCAAGTGCCGGTGTACATGGCCATTAGAGCTAGCGTCAGCATCGGTCGTCATAGGGCGTTCTATAATTGAAATATCTGTTGAGATAGCTCTGATACCATTTTTTAATACAGTGTTGAAATTTAATTGAAATGAGTCTAAGGTAAGGTTTTGAAGCTTAGCTTTTAGTGTATCTGGGTTAACTCCTAAATCGACACATGCAGCAAGAAACATATCTCCTGAGATACCAGAGATAGGGTCTATGTACAAAATTTTATTTATAGATTTAATGCTGTCATCAGAGTTTGAGCTAGCCTGTGCTTCAATCATTAGGAGTCCTCCTGAAATTATTTATAGTCCTGCATATAGAACCTGCAGCAAATGCAGCTCCAAAGCCATTATCTATATTAACAACAGTGACACCACTTGCACAACTATTTAGCATTGTTAATAATGGAGCAAGGCCATTAAAATGCGCTCCATATCCAACACTTGTAGGAACTGCAATGATTGGACTTGATACCAATCCGCCTACAACACTTGGAAGTGCTCCTTCCATGCCAGCTATTACAATTGTAGCCTGTACCTCCCTTAACAGATCAACGTGGGAAAAAAGCCGATGGATACCAGCAACACCGACATCATAAACGCGCTCTACCGTAATTCCCATTGCCTGCAAGGTAACAACCGCCTCCTCAGCTACTGGAATATCAGCAGTACCAGCAGCTACAACAGCTACTCGATAGCCTTTTAAAGCTGTAGAAGGTTGTCCTACGGTAATACATCTTGCCTGCTCAAAATAATTAGCATCGGGTATTAGCTTTTTGACAGCATTGTAATGCTCGAGAGTTGCCCTTGTTGCTAATACAATTTCTGAATGTTTATTTATAGCTTGCATAATAGTGGCTACCTGATCTGGTGTTTTGCCTAGGCTAAAAACAACCTCTGGAAAGCCATTTCTTAAATTTCTACTATGATCAACCTTAACAAAATCTAAATTTTCAAAAGATAATAATTCCACGGCTTCATCTACAGGTAAGTTGTTTTCCTGTACCTGCTTAAGAATATCTGCAAGTTTATTCCTATTTTTATCCATTGCTAGGTTAGCCCCCTTCAATTACATAATACCTAAACTACATAATACCTAAGGTTTCTTTAAAATCCTATTCATACTACCAGATTTATAGCCTGCAAGATCCATTGTAACGTAATTAAAGCCTATGCTAGTTAAGTACTGATTAATTTCTTCGGCATTAGCAATAAGTGTAGTAAAGTCTTCAGGCAAGACTTCAATGCGTGCGATAGTATCATGATAGCGTACACGAACCTGTTTTAATGTTAAAGCTTTTAAAAATTCTTCTGCGGCCTCAATTTGATTAATCTTTTCCTGTGTAATTTCTACCCCATATGGAATTCTAGAAGATAGGCAGGCGAAGGATGGTTTATTCCAGGTTTCTAAGTTCATTTCTTTGGATATTATACGGATATCATCCTTAGTGAACTCTGCTTCAATTAAAGGGCTACGAATACCAAGCTCTTTTAACGCGTTAAGTCCAGGTCGATAATCCTGGCAATCATCTAAGTTAGAGCCATCTGAAACTACAGTAACATTATGCTCACTGGCAATTTCCAATATATGAGAAAAAAGACCATTTTTACAATGGTAGCATCGATATTTATCGTTATTAACAAAATGTTCATTTTTTAGTTCTTCTATTTGTGTTACAATATGGCTTACTGATAAGTGGTCTGCAATTTTCTTTGCAAACTCAACCTCTTTAGCTGGAAAGGTTTCAGAGGCTGCTGTTACAGCTATAACATTATCATTAAGTATATGCTTTGCCCTTGCGAGCAGGAATGTACTATCTACACCTCCAGAAAAGGCAATTACAACAGAGCCCATTTCCTTAAGGATATTATCTAGTGCCGTTAATTTGTTAAATAGTTCCACATTTATTTTCATTAGAACCTCCTAATTTTTACTTGATAATAACACAATAAGTTATATACATAGAAAGGATGTACGCTAGCCATGTTTACTCCAGAACAATTAGAATATGTTCTTATAGGTTTAATTATAGGTATTACTATACTTATATTTGTAACAATTTTGCAAGCTGTAAGATTATCAAAAATACAAAAGAATCAGAATAAGCTAATGCGCGGTATGAAAGAAGAAAACTTAGAGGAAATTTTATTAAAATACATTGATCGAGTAGACCATTTTGGTGAACGGTTGCTTGGTTGTGAGCAGGAAATCAAAGATTTACGTCTACTGTTGAAGGCTAAAGCTGCTAATATCCGTATGATTAGATATAACGCCTATGAGGAATCTGGTAATGATTTAAGCTTTACGATTGCAGTATTGAATGATAACAAAGAAGGATTTGTTATCACGAGTCTATATAACCGCCATGATCAGCGAGTATATGCTAAACCAATTATTAAAGGCGAATCGAGGTACCCATTAACAGATGAAGAGCAAGAAGTGTTGGCTAAATTAACCAAATAGTTATTCGGAAAGAAGATATATGAAATCTATATTATGATATTATCAAATTGTAATCATATTAATGAAATGCTTTAATACAATGATAAAAACATATTAATTGGACTAGTATAGATGGGAGAAAAGCCGATGAAAAGATGTATTATCATATTCTTCGCTAGCATGTTGATATTTAGCACTTTGGCAGGCTGTAGTTCTAGTCAGGACAGTAAAACAATGGCTATATATGGAGATTCTATTATCGCCATGGAACAAGCTAATTCCTATGCGTTTACAATGGACATTAAACAAAAGATGTATCTAACATCGGATGAATTCAGTGATGTTATAGAAATGCAAATGAATATGGAAGGCAGAACTATTGAGAACCCCTTAAGTATAGAAATGGCATTAGGCATGGAATTAGGGGATGCACTGGTACCAGAGCTATCAGACTTAAAGAATAACAAGCTGTTGTATTACCTGGTGGATGATAAACTTTACATGAAAAACCCTTTGTTGGGTGAAGTGTGGTTGGTAGAGCCGATTGCTAACTTAGGAAATCTAGGCTTTGAATTAAATCCGAGTTACTTAGTACAAAGCTTTAATGATGGGAAAGAGCTAGCCACGGTAGTTGAAGAAGACAGGTACTATGTACTAACAATAGACATATCTGAAGAAGAACAGATTAGAAGTATATTTTCTGATATTATTATAGACATGGTTGAAAATATAGGAGCTAACCTAGCAGACGCCTCCGAAGATATTTTTCAAAGCTTAAATATAAATCAACTATCCCTGAAACTATGGGTAGACAAAGAGACAAATTATCAAGAGCGCATAGAACTGGATATCAAAATTGAGATAGACTATGATGGACATATAATGGCAGTAGAACAAAATATAGCTGCTCACTATAGTCAGTTTGGTCAATTTGCAGCTATAGAAATACCAGAGAATGTGCTTTCCTCAGCTGTAAGCTTTGATGAATTTTTGATGAATAGCATTCCTGTTACAAGCTATTAAGTTCTAAAAAATTGAATATCTAAATGAAATTTTTGGTTGCTGACAAACGAGGACTAAAGCTCTGTTTGTAGCAACTTTTTTTATAATTTAAAAGAAGTTTCGACAAATTTCAACAAAAATTTTAAAAAAATCAGAAAAATTGTTAATTTAGGCAGGATTTTTTAATATTTAGTTGAATATGTATAGGGTCGTGATTTTTCTCACAAATTACAAGTGGAAAATCTAGGTTGAAAATTAGTTTTAAAGAGGAGAGATAACGTGAGCAAGGATAATAACAAGCACTTTACTATCATGATTATCCCGCACTCTGAAAAGGAATCAGTTGTACTGAATGTGCCAGTATATATATTTAAAATTCTATCAATTGCATTAGTAATGACTTCCATTTTTGCAATAATGTTTATTAAGCAGTATTATGACTATCGAGAAGAAGCTCAATACGCTCAAAGAAGCATTGCTGAAAACAAATCATTGACGCGAGAGTTTGCTGTTGTAGCTAGGGATGCTATTGAACTTCGCGAAAAGGTAGCTAGAATTGAAGAGTTAGATCAACAAATTAGAAAAGCAAATGAGTTTGATCCAACTAAATCTTATTTTTCACAACAAAACAGGCTGGCACTAGTTGAAGAAGAACCTGATGAGAAGTCGAGGGTTACTGCGAGCTCATTGCTTGCGACAGAGGCGCAGGGTGCTGTTCAGGCCGTTAAAGACTCACTGCCAATGCGTGAAGAAAGTTTGCAGGAGGTTCAATCTTTACTACAGGAAAGACATCAAGAGCTAGCAGCTATTCCGTCAATTTGGCCAACCAGTGGTAATATGGTTTCAGGTTTTGGAATGCGTACAGACCCTTTTACATATCGTCCTGACTTCCATACAGGTATTGATATTGCAAATCGGACGGGGACACCAATCTACGCAACAGCAGATGGAAGAATAGTTTTTGCGAAGTTTGACGGTGGGTACGGTCGTAGTATACTAATAAACCATGGTAATGGAATCTCAACTAGATATGCACACTTATCACGTTATACAGTTGAGCCAGGACAGCATGTTAAGAAAGGTGCACTAGTTGGTTATATGGGGGCAACAGGCAGAGCAACGGGGCCTCATCTTCATTACGAAGTAATAGTAAACGGTAATGCAATTGATCCATACAAATATTTACCATAATTCCTAGGAGGGACACTATGTTTAAGAAGGCAGCACAGAGAGTAGACAAAGTAGATACAGTAGTAGGTCCAGGGACAGAATTCGAAGGTAGTATTAAAGCGACAGGGATAGTTCGAATAGATGGCAAGCTGAAAGGCAGCATAGAAACAACTGGAGATATTATAATTGGAGACCAGGGTGAGGTTACTGCTGATGTAGATGCTAGTAACATTACAATCGCAGGAAAAATCCGTGGAAACATAAGCGTAAAAGATAAAACGACAATCCTTCAAAAAGGAGTAGTTGAAGGAGATATAGATACGAAGTCAATAGTTATAGAAGAAGGGGCAACATTTAAAGGAAAATGTGTTATGGGTGAGGAAAGAAAGCATTCTAGCAACAATCAGAACAATCAAAATAATAAGGGTGGCAAATCTAAAGCTTCCTAATCTCAGCCCCTTAGTAAAAGATAATAATTAGAATCCCAAAAAAAGCTACGTTAGTTGAGCTAAAAACTCATCTAGGTAGCTTTTATTATTGCCTTAAGACAGTGAATATGATGGAACACGTTCCTGAATATGCTTATTAATACTAGGACTAATGAGGGCTATACTAATTGATCTAGCTATCATGTTTGCCATATTCATCACGATGCTTAAGCGCGTATTTTGAAGAACTAGATATTCCATAAAGCCTCCTACATTAACAGTTCCTGTAATATATACGTCGCCAATCTCAGGAAGGTCTTTATTAACTCCAGCACCAGGCTTTAATGAGCCCATACCGACTGTAATATTACCAACACTATTAAGCTTGCCTAGACAGGCATCAATAGCTATGACAAAAGGTTTATGGTATAAATTTTCTATTTTCAGCATAGTTTCTGATAAATTCATTGCATGAACTGGTTCATCTAAAGTACCTAACACATGAGCATTTTTAACATGATAGGATTGTAGCCTAGTACCGACTAAGGGTCCTAACGAATCACCGGTAGAACGATCAGTACCAATACATACGATAACGATATCTTGATTAGCATCTTTATTTGTTAAAAGCTTCTTTAGCCCGTCAACAACTTTAAATGTAGCATTTGGCGTTGTGTAATCGACTTTATATACTTCGCTAGAATCTTTAGTAACAGTAGAGTTATCTAAAGCTCTAGTATTATCTGAATCTTTGTTTCTTCTGAACATAGTTTATCGCTCCCATTTCAAAAAGTAATATCAGTATGTAGAAGAAACAAATATTTTATACGTATCAAAACTATACTCACAGGATTTTCTTTGTATGTAGGGATTTTGTTGAAGGAGGCTCATGGAAAAAAACTACTATGATTGATATAATAATATTTGCTCTAATAATTTGGGGTATAATCATAGGCAAAGAAACAAACTTGTATTATCTTATAGGAGACATTATTGCTATTTGTTTTGTCGTCTTATTTTACTTAACTATTGAACCATTAAATATAACTCAACTACCCATTGGCAGTATTAAAGAGAATTTAATAGCATTTTATCTATGGCTAGACCCAATACATACAACACAGTTGCATAGGGAAGCTTTAATAACAGCCGCCATTGACTTATTTTCGTATTTTCTACTGCTTATGTTACTAGCTGCAGTAATAGTAATTGTCCGAAATGTGGTTGCCGCCTTTAATAGCTACGAGCTTCGAGGTACAACATTGAATGCAGCTTTAGGCTGTGTGCGTTCTATCATGCTTCTGTATATTGCTGTCATCTTATTGCCAGAAGCGATATTTGATACATACTGGCTGTTAGAGCTTTCTAGGGATTCATTTATTATTAAAATTTTTCGTTAAAGGAATTTAAAGATGAATAGAAACTATAATAGACTTTTAACCTTCGACTCGACCCATCAAGCCTTACAATTAGAAACAATATTAGATACAATGGATATAGACTTCGATATTAGACCAATACCACCAGCGCTATATGCTGGCTGTGGACTTGCTATAGAATTTAAAAGTGAGGATATAGATACTGTGAAGCAAGCAATAACTGAACACCAGGTTGTTAGTAAAAGCTTTTATAAAAAAGTGGACAAGCAATATATTGAGCTATAGGGAGGGATAAGCATTGACGCAGGGAAATATAGAGTATGGGCTTAATGACGTGGTAGAGCTAAAAAAAGGCCACCCTTGTGGTGCTAATGAGTGGAAAATTATTCGCTTGGGAATGGACATACGTCTCAAATGTCAAAACTGCGGGCGTAGTGTGCTAATTCCAAGGTTAAAATTCAACAGAAGAATTAGAAAGATATTAAGCAAAGGCAGCGCAGAAGAGTAGCTTGCCTTTATACCATAATCACTGTATGATAATACAAGCTATTAATGCCATTATTTTATGTAAGGAGAGGTTTTGTTAGATGCCACATTCAGTAGGTATTGTAGGTTTGCCGAACGTAGGTAAATCTACTCTTTTTAATGCTATAACACAAGCAGGTGCAGAATCTGCTAATTACCCATTTTGTACAATTGATCCTAACGTAGGTGTTGTACAAGTCCCAGATGAGAGATTAACGAAGCTAACGGAGCTAGTTAAGCCTAAAAGCGTAGTACCGACGGCATTTGAATTCGTAGATATCGCTGGCCTCGTTAAAGGTGCTAGTAGAGGAGAGGGTTTAGGCAATAAGTTTCTAGCCAATATCCGTGAAGTAGATGCGATTGCCCATGTAGTTCGCTGCTTTGAAGATGAAAATATCACCCATGTAGCTGGCAAAGTAGATCCTATCAGTGATATTGAAACAATTAACCTGGAGTTGATTCTTGCTGATTTAGAGTCAGTGGAGAAACGATTAGACAGGGTTAAGAAAATGCTAAAAACACAAGATAAAAAAGTCAAGGAAGAATATGACTTGTTAGAGAAGCTACACGAAGCGTTGGCAAATGAAAAACCAGCTCGAAGTGTTGAGCTGACAAAAGAAGAGCAGGTGATTATGAAAACAATTCACCTACTCACACAAAAGCCAGTTCTATATGTTACCAACGTTAGTGAAGACGAGATTACGGATTTTACTAATAACCAATATGTCAAACGAGTAGTAGACTTAGCTGAAGCTGAAGGTGCTGAGGTAGTAGTTATTAGTGCTAAGGTAGAATCAGAAATTGCTGAGCTAGATGGCGAAGATAAAGAGATGTTCCTTGAAGAACTGGGCATACAAGAGTCTGGACTTGATCAATTGATTAAAGCGGCTTATCGTCTGCTTGGTCTAGACACTTACTTTACCGCAGGGGAGCAGGAAGTACGTGCTTGGACAATTCGTAGAGGCACTAAAGCTCCACAAGCGGCAGGAGTAATCCATACAGACTTTGAACGAGGCTTTATCAGGGCAGAGGTCATACACTTCGATGAGCTTATGTCCGCTGGTTCTATGGTTGCCGCTAAGGAAAAAGGCCTGCTTCGATTAGAGGGTAAGGAATATGTGGTGAAAGATGGAGATGTAATGCATTTCCGCTTTAATGTATAACAAGTATAACAAAAAGCGAGATATCTAAGAAAAACACTTGCAAGTTAATGCTGGTATTGATATAATGTACAACTGGTAGCTGTAATTTTAATAATTATGGCAACCATCCTTGCTTCTGCTAATTGGCAGAGGCCGCTAAGTCCAAGGGGAGGTGAAAGAATGCGTAAATACGAAATGATGTACGTTTTACGCCCTGATTTGACTGAAGAGAACATCGCTGCAATCGTTGAGAAGTTAAAAGGTGTTATTACTAACGAAGGCGGAGAAATTACTGAGTTCAAAGAAATGGGAAAACGTCGTCTCGCTTATGAAATCAAGCACTTAAGAGAAGGTTTTTACTTCTTAAAGAACTTCGATGCTACACCTGAAGTTGTAGCAGAGCTTGAGCGTGTAACTAGAATCAGTGACGAAGTTATTCGTTACCTAGTATTCAGAGTTGACGAGTAAAATTGAGACGGAGGGGAACGTATTATGATTAACAAAGTCGTATTAATTGGTCGATTAGGAGCAGATCCAGAGCTTCGCTATACACAACAAGGAACAGCTGTAGCGTCCTTTAATATAGCTGTTAACCGTCGCACGAAAAAGCAAGACGGCTCTAGGGAGACAGATTGGATTACAATTGTCGCCTGGCAGCAGCAAGCAGAGCTATGTGCCCAATATCTAAAAAAAGGCAGTCAGATTGCCGTAGAAGGTCGCATTCAAACTGGTAGTTATGAAAATAAAGACGGCCAGCGAGTGAGAACCTTTGAAGTAGTAGCTGAGAATGTCCAATTTTTAGATCGTGCTGGTGATGGGGAACAAGGTTCTTCGGGACCAAGGAGCTTCCAATCACAAGGTCAAGACAATACGAATCGTTCAAGTAATAAAGACCCCTTTGCTAACAACGACAAAGTTATCGATATCTCAGATGATGACTTACCATTTTAACGAAACAGTAAGGAGGGATTCTCTTGCGTAAACAACGTGGAACTAAGAGACGTCGCGTATGTGCTTTTTGCGTAGACAAGTCTAATACGGCTATTGACTACAAAGAGCTAAATAAACTTGGAAAGTTTATAACAGAACGTGGAAAAATTTTACCTCGTCGTATTTCAGGTAACTGTGCGAAGCATCAGCGTAAGCTAACAACAGCGATTAAACGCGCTCGTCAGCTTGCTTTATTACCATACACTAACGAGTAAAAAGATAAAGTGGATGATGATTACATCGTCCGCTTTTTTTGTACGATTAAAGCAGGATATATATACCTCAATGTTGAAAGTATAATGTTATAGGAGGTGTATTATAAATGGATAATGGAAGAGACTTTAATATTGCTAAAAATGTAAAAATAATTGATTGGTTAAAAACAGAGCTATTAGACAGTGTAGCCGGGCTATTTAAAGGATTACAAAAGGGTAGTGAACAAATTTTTGTAGATTTTTTGGCAAATATAATCGTATTAACATATATATTAGGTAGAAGACTAGGTCTATCCTTTAGGGAGCTTGACCAAGAGGTTCTTAGTAAGATTGAACATAATAAAGAAACAGGACATCAACTAGAGGAGTGGTTTGGGGATTTGTCGGCCCTCCAGCAGCATATAGATAAGAGGTGACCCATGGATAAGCAAGAAAATCTGCGAGGATTGATTGAAGGAGCTATATTAGGAGCTATATGGCTCGTAATGCTAATAGCTTCTATTTACACACCACTATTTCTGATTGGCTTTATAATTTTACCTATTCCGTTTACAATCATAGCCTATCGCAGAGGAATACGAATTGCCTTAATCTCAGCCTTTGTGGCTGTTATTTTGTCAATTTTGTTTAACCTATTAGTGATTGGCTTTAGCTTAGTAATTTATAGTATTCTGTTAGGTATAACAAGCGGATATTGCTTCCAGCAGAAAAAACAAGCGAACGTAACCTTTACATCAATGGTTCTAGCAGTACTAGGGAGTAATTTGCTAACGATATTAATTATCGGATTCCTAACTGATTATAATATCTTCGCGGATTTAAGCAATACGATTCAAGAGGCATTTGTAGACTCTGAATCTCTTTTAGGTGCAATAGGATTAGGTGCAACTATTACAGAAGCAGACATTGAAGCAATACTTGAGGTTATAAGACTGCTACTACCAACAATTCTAATTGCGGTATCAGTACTGATAGCATACGTATATTATCATACAGCTCGTTATACAATTAGAAGGCTTGGAGAACAAGAGACATTACCTACACTGCCATCTATAGCTGAAATTCAGTTGCCTAAGAAAATACTCTGGTACTATATATTTGCGACTATAGGGATGATTTATCTAACTTTAACAGGTAGTATGGATAATTTCATGTACACATTACTGTTAAATATAGTGCAAATTTTATCTTTAGTATTAGCTGTGCAGGGAATTGGACTTGTGTGGTACTATATGAATAAGAAAAATTGGTCTAAAGTCATTAAATATCCAATAGTAATCATATTATTACATCCTATTTTGCTACAAATCATGACTTGGGTAGGTATGTTTGATATATTCTTCAATTGGCGCAAGCTTCCTAAACAGCGTTAGGGGTGAATAGATTGAAAGTTTCCACGATATATAACCGTGGACCGCGATTTTTTGCTTATTATTCAATGATTTTATCAGGTATTTTAATTGCGGTGCTATATTTCTTTCATAACATAATAGCGCTAGTTGCTTTGATAGCATGGCTGATTCTAGTCGTTTACTTTAAGCGGGTAGAGCTTCAGTATGGAGAAAGCATGGAAGAATATGTCCTGACAATGGCGCGAAGAATTAAGCGTAGCGAAAATCACGCTATGTCTTTTTTGCCTATTGGTGTTATCGTTATAGACGGCGATGGTGATATTGCCTGGTTTAATAACTATATAAGCGAAACTATCAAGCTGGACTTACATGTTGGTGACGATTTTCAAGCAGAATGGGCACCAAAGTTTAATTTACTAAATAAGGATGAGGAAATCCTAGAAAGTGCTAATTTTAAATTTGAAGGACGGGTATTTAAAGTACAGTATGTAAAGGAAGAAGGACTCGTCTATTTCATAGAAGAAACTGCCATTCTAACACTAGAGAAGCAATTTCGGGATTCAAATGTTGTAGTGGGAATGCTACAGCTAGACAATTTCATTGAAATGAGCAAAGAGCTGAGCGAGCATGACTCTTCAATGCTACTTGCTGAAGTAATGACAATTATTTTCGAATGGGCGCATCGTCATAAAATTTTAATTAAACGACTACAGCAAGAGAGCTATATGCTAATATTCGACCAAAGCATCCTAGATCACCTAGAGCAGGATCGCTTCTCAATCTTAGATGAAGTTAAAAAGCTTGAAGAGAGAACTGACATACTTATTACTGTTAGTCTCGGAATAGCAGCAGGTACAAGTGATACAATTGTAATAAAAGGCCAGCAAGCGCAAGAAAGTTTAGACTTAGCATTAGCCCGTGGTGGTGACCAGGTTGCAATAAAACGTGGTGACAAAATCACGTATTTTGGTGGCAAGACTGATGCTGTTGAGAAACGGACAAAGGTAAGAGCCCGAGTTATGGCCCATAGCTTGCGTGAGCTTATTGTAAGTAGTGATAAGGTGTATATTATGCCACATACTCAGCCTGATCCAGATGCCTTCGGGTCTGCATTGGGAGCATTATCGATAGTACAAAGTGTCGGAAAGACTGGCTATGTTTTATTAGATAAGGTAAATCCTTCGATAAGAAAGATAGTAAAATATCTAAAGGATCATGGCATGGGTCAGTATATTATAACACCTGAGGAGGCCCTTAACGGTATTCGAAAAAAGAGCCTGCTAATCTGTGTAGATCATAATAAACCAAGCCTAACAATGGATAAACGTATCCTTGGTCAAACGAACAATATAGTGGTAATTGATCATCATCGAAGAAGCGAGGAAGTGTTTGACAAGCCATCTTTATTATACGTTGAACCCTATGCTTCATCTACCTGTGAGTTAATTACAGAATTAATAGAATATCAATACAATAGTGTAAGGCTCTCGCAGATTGTTGCCACCCTCTTAATGGCGGGAATTGTTGTTGATACAAAGAACTTTGTTTTACATACAGGTTCTAGGACATTTGAAGCGGCATCATTTTTACGACGTGAAGGTGCAGATAGCATGACAATGCAGAAGTTACTTGCAGACGATTTTGATTTGTTCGTAGAGCGTTCGGAGATAGTTAGAAATGCTGAACGGTATGAGAATGGAATAGCTATTGCAAAGGCAAAGGCAAGTGATAGATATGGTACAGTAGTAATAGCTCAAGCAGCTAATACACTAATTACCTTAGATGGAATTCGCGCCTCCTTTGTACTTCAGGAAGTGGATTACGGAGTAGCCATTTCTGCTAGAAGTCAGGGTGAAGTAAATGTCCAGATTATTATGGAGAAGCTGGGCGGAGGCGGGCATTTAACAACTGCAGCGGCTCAGGTTAAGGACGTAACAATTGAAGAAGCCGAGGATCAGCTTAAGGCAGTTCTAAGACAACTGAAAGAAGAAGGGAGCTTATAACGATGAAGGTAATATTTTTAGCAGATGTTAAAGGTAAAGGTAAGAAAGGTGAAGTAAAAGAAGTAGCAGAAGGATACGCACGCAATTTTTTATTTCCTAAGAACCTAGCAGTTGAGGCTAATAAAGCAAACGTTAGCCAGCTCGAACAGCAAAAGGATAGCGAAAAGAAAAAACAGCAGCGAGAGCTGGAAGAGGCCAAACAACTAGCTAAAAAAATAGATGAGGTATCTATAGTAATAAAAACAAAGGCTGGCGAAGGCGGTCGTTTATATGGAGCAGTAACAACAAAGCATATCGCTGATGAATTAAAGAAGCAAAACCTTAAAATAGATAAAAGAAAAATAAACCTTGCGGATGCTATACGTACCCTAGGAACTACAAAGGTAGAAGTTAAAGTATATCCAAAGGTTACAGGTACTCTTACAGTTCAAGTCATCGAAGAATAGACAAAAAAGCCTAATGGGAGGCAAACATAATGGACGAGCTTATCTATGACAGAGTTCCGCCCCACCACGTAGAAGCGGAGCAGGCTGTTTTAGGTTCAATACTCTTAGATAATAACGCACTGATAACTGTCAGTGAATTTCTACAGCCAGAGGATTTCTATCGAAAGAACCATGAGATTATCTATAGAGCAGCAATAGATATATATGAAAAAAATGAACCAGTCGACTTAGTAACCTTGACGACGCATTTACAGAGCAAGCAGCTAATTGAAGCAGCTGGCGGAATAACCTATTTAACGGAGCTAGCTAATGGTGTGCCATCGGCAGCAAACGCTGAATTTTATGCTAGAAAGATAGAAGAAAAGGCTATTCTTAGAAGATTAATTGGTGCTGCCAATGAAATTTCTAAAAAAGGCTATGATGGTGGCGATGAAATTGCGGAGCTACTAGATTTAGCTGAGAGTAAAATCTTTGAAGTATCCCAAAGAAAAATGGGTAAAGCCTTCGCGGAAATCAAAGATGTCTTAATGGATACATTTAATCGCATTGAGAAGCTGCATAGTCAGCGTGGTGAAGTTACGGGCTTGCCGACAGGCTATACAGAACTAGACCGCTTAACCTCAGGTTTTCAGAAGTCAGATTTAATAATAATAGCTGCCAGACCGTCTGTAGGTAAAACCGCTTTTGCCTTAAATGTTGCCCAGAATATTGGAATTCACTCCAAGGTTCCAGTTGCAATCTTTAGCCTAGAGATGTCAAAGGATCAGCTGGTGCAGCGTATGCTTTGTGCTGAAGCTAATATAGATGCTAATCGTTTACGTACAGGGAATTTACAGGAAGACGATTGGCCAAAGATGACAATGGCCATGGGGCGTCTAGCTGATGCGCCGATATTTATAGATGATTCCGCTAACTTGACTGTGCTAGAAATGCGTGCAAAGCTTAGAAGGCTGCAAGCTGAGCACGGCCTTGGGCTAGTGTTAATTGATTACCTACAGCTACTTAACTCACACCGACGCAGTGACAATCGTCAGCAGGAGATTTCTGAGATATCTAGAGGATTGAAGGGATTAGCTAGGGAATTAGATGTACCAGTTATTGCCTTGTCGCAGCTTAGTCGTGCCGTTGAATCGCGTCAGGACAAGCGTCCAATGATGTCTGATATTCGTGAGTCGGGAAGTATCGAGCAGGACGCTGATATAGTTGGCTTCTTATTCCGTGAAGACTACTATGACAAGGAAACTGAAAAACAAAACATTATCGAAATCATAATTGCTAAACAAAGAAACGGACCAGTTGGTAGTGCTGAGCTAGTATTTTTAAAGCAATTTAATAAATTCGTAAACCTAGACAGAAATCATTAGTCAATCATTTTAGAGCACAGTGCATAGTAAGACAGCCTGTGCTTTATATATCGGCGCACGCTTTAACGCTAAAAAGCGATAGCGTAGATTTACGAACAAATATTAAGCTATGTCAAAAAATGTTCGGATTTCCACATTGACAGCAGTAATTTCCAATGCTAAACTAGGAACGGTGGTTGTACTAAAACCAGTATGTTGGAGGTGTTCGCCAATGGCGACAGTAGTAGTTGTTGGTACTCAATGGGGCGACGAAGGAAAAGGAAAAATCACAGACTATTTAGCAGAAAAGGCTAACGTCGTTGCCAGATACCAAGGTGGTAATAATGCAGGTCATACGATTTGCATCGGTGAAAACAAATATAAATTACATATCATTCCTTCTGGGATTTTCTATTCAGAAAAAACCTGTGTTATTGGTAATGGTGTAGTAATTGACCCTAAAGTATTAATTAAAGAATTAGCTTATTTGCATGACCTAGGATTCACGACAAATAACTTACGCATTAGTGATCGTGCACATGTTATCATGCCATACCATATAAAGCTTGATGAGATGGATGAGCTGCGTAAAGGCGATAACAAGATTGGAACAACTAAAAAGGGTATTGGACCTGCCTATATGGATAAGGTAGCCCGTGTTGGTATTCGAATAGTTGACCTATTAGACGCTGATACATTTAAAGAAAAGCTAGAACGTAATTTAGCAGAGAAGAATCCATTGCTGGAGAAAGTTTACAACACTGAAGGATTCTCAGTTGAAAGTGTCCTAGAAGAATACCTAGGCTATGCTGAAGAACTTCGTCAATATGTAACTGATACAAGTGTTGTTTTAAATGACGCTATTGATGCTGAAGAAAAAGTACTATTCGAAGGTGCACAAGGGGTTATGTTAGATATTGACCAAGGAACATATCCATTTGTTACGTCCTCAAACCCTACAGCTGGCGGAGTATGTATAGGTTCAGGAGTAGGGCCAACAAAGATTCACCAGGTAATTGGTGTAGCTAAGGCATATACAACACGTGTGGGTGACGGTCCATTTCCAACAGAACAGAACAATCCGATTGGTGATAGAATTCGTGAGGTTGGTAAAGAGTATGGAACAACAACTGGTAGACCACGCCGTGTCGGTTGGTTTGACAGCGTAGTATTACGCCATTCTCGCCGCGTAAGCGGTATTACAGGCCTATCACTTAACTCTATAGATGTGCTAACGGGTCTTGAAACAGTCAAGATTTGTAAAGCATACGAGTATAAAGGCGAAGTTATCACAAGCTATCCATCAAGCTTAAAGGTGCTTGCAGAATGTAAACCAATCTATGAAGAAATGCCAGGCTGGTCGGAAGATATTACTGGAGTAACAAGCTTTGAGGAGCTACCAGTAAACGCACAGAACTACTTAAGAAAAGTTGAAGAGCTTATCAAAATTCCGATTGCAATCTTCTCGGTAGGACCAAACCGAGTTCAGACAATACAGTTAAAAGAAATATTTTAATACTAGGGCAGTCTTCTGACTGCCCTAGCTATATTAATACACTAAATTTTCCTGTAAGCAATAATCAAAAAAAACATTGCAATTAACTTTAATTCATGCTATAGTAGTTTTTGTCGTCAAAAAAGCAATACAAGATTACTCACTCTAATGTGAGCCATTAGCTCAGTTGGTAGAGCACCTGACTTTTAATCAGGGTGTCACTGGTTCGAATCCAGTATGGCTCACCATCTGCGGAGCTGTGGTGTAGAGGCCTAACATGCCTGCCTGTCACGCAGGAGATCGCGGGTTCGAATCCCGTCAGCTCCGCCAAATAAAGAAGCTTTAGAAATCATTGATTTCTGAAGCTTCTTTATTTATAGCAAAGCAGTGACGGCGCTTTCTAGTAAATAATAACAAGCAATAACATATATACGATATGCTATAATGAAGTGTAGACTGGCATAAGGCATTGATATAGATAATTAGCTAATTAGAGAGGAAGAAGTGGCTATGCGTATAATGAAAGTCATCTTAGTTGTTGCCACGCCGTTGCTGTTGTTTATTAGTCTTATAGCTTTATATTTTAACAATCAAGTTAACTTAACAACATATGCACAACCTGTTATAAGGTCTGCTATTGATGTAGCTAATATGAATAGCCTGAGCGATTGGAGCGTAATTGAGAACGAACTAGTAGTTATTCGGTATCATAGTGTAGATGAAGAAGAAATAGAAATGGTTCTTGAAATTGCAACAGACATAAGAAAATCCCTCGATGACCGCTATCAATTTCATTATAATAAGCCTGTAAATATTGTCATTAAGCCAACGAGAGAAGAGATGCGTGAGTTTTTTGGCTGGGGAGAAAGTGCTAGTGCTGTAGGAGTATACTATGGCAAGCGCATATACCTTTTAGCTCCTTCCCTGTGGGTTGATGCTGACTCTATTGAACAATTAACAGATAAATATCTTAAAATTGGTCCAATTGCCCACGAATACACACACTTTATCATTGATCATAAATACCATAACAATGTACCGCGTTGGTACAACGAAGCTGTAGCACAATATGAAGAATATCTGTATCAAGGCTTTGAGTGGATAGAACCCTATGGAAGACTCAATCAACAGCTCTATAGCTATCAAGAAATGCAAAGAGACTTCGACAACCT
Source organism: Desulfuribacillus alkaliarsenatis (assembly GCF_001730225.1). Taxonomy (NCBI): domain Bacteria; kingdom Bacillati; phylum Bacillota; class Desulfuribacillia; order Desulfuribacillales; family Desulfuribacillaceae; genus Desulfuribacillus; species Desulfuribacillus alkaliarsenatis. The sequence goes on from NZ_MIJE01000011.1 coordinate 42,179, forward strand.
GCCAAACCAAGCACTTTCTTATCGCCAAGGATTTATGTTTCTTAAATATCAAATTGATAAATATGGCGAAGAAAAGTATTGGGATTTCATGGGCAAAATAGAGAATAGGTTTCTATTTGAACAGGCTTTTGCCCAAGTATATGGTATAGATATTAGTGACGTATGGCAGGAGTGGGAGCAGCATGTGGTTGCGAACAAGCTGCGATAGATTAAAAAGTCATGGAAATGTAAACATTGCTTGCAGGGTTTTATACTTTAATAGAGAAATTAAACGTAGGTATCTAATAAATTGATTGTAATGAACTAGCAGGCTTATTAAGGTATAGACTTGGAAATTGTATTAATTAGATTGGAGAGGATTATAGTGGCTCATATATTAGTAGTAGATGATGAGAAACCAATTGCAGATATACTGAAGTTTTCGCTGGAGAAAGAGGGCTATCAGGTTGATGTTAGCTATGATGGTGCTTCCGCATTGAGCAAGCTTAAGGCGACCCAGTATGATTTGGTGCTTTTAGACATTATGCTACCAGAGAAGGACGGATTTCAGGTCTGCAAAGAAGTAAGACAGGTTAGTAGTCTGCCAATCATCATGTTAACAGCTAAAGACGCAGAGGTTGATAAGGTGCTCGGGCTAGAATTAGGCGCGGACGATTATATCACTAAGCCTTACAGCACGCGTGAGTTACTTGCTAGAGTGAAGGCAAATCTACGTCGCTACCAGGGAAATGGTAGCAGCAATGCAGCTAATATACTACAAATAGCAGACCTCGTAATAGATTTATCTATGTATCAGGTTAAGAAGAAGCAGCAGGTAATCGAGCTAACACATAGGGAGTTTGAACTTTTAACATACTTAGCGAAGCATAAAGGACAGGTCTTCACTAGAGAGCATCTATTGCAATCAGTTTGGGGCTATGACTACTTTGGCGATGTGCGTACCGTTGATGTTACTGTAAGGCGATTGCGGGAAAAAGTTGAAACAGATCCGAGCAACCCTGACTATGTAATTACCAAGCGAGGAATTGGCTATAAGCTCCAATCTCCTGAGCAAAAAAAAGACAGTATATAAGGTGAGAAAATGTTTAAAAGCATACGCTGGAAGCTGATGGTTGTTTATTTGCTAATGATTTTATTTGCAATGCAGCTCATCGGCTTATATTTTATGAAATCCTTAGAAGATTACCATCTACGTAATCACTCAGAGAATATCTACTCTCAGGCAAATGTTTTGGCTGATTTTTTGGAGCGCTACTTTATAGAAGGAGAACAACAAGAGAACCGGGACTTAGATACACTGGTTAGAGATTTCGCAAAACAGATACGTGCTGATATTCAGATAATAGATGCTAATGCAATAATCATTAGCGATTCAAGTGGCTCACAGTATATAGGACAGAGAAACGTTCAGCTTGAGGTTACGAGAGCTCTTTTAGGTGCAAGAGGGGAAGCGATTCGATCAGAGCCAGAGACAGGCTTTCGTGTTAAAATCTTTGCCACACCTATACGTGCACAAAACGAAATTGTTGGAGCTGTATATATTACATCTTCATTAGAGCCAATCTATAACACACTTAAGGAAGTTAATACGCTGATATCTACAGCAACGGTCTTAGTGCTAGTAATATCGTCAGCATTAGTCATCATTCTTGCTCGAACGATTACGACGCCGCTTGTAGAGTTAACGGGCAAAGCCACTGATATGGCTAACGGTGATTTTAATCAGCAGGTTACGATTTATAGTGATGATGAGATAGGTAAGTTAGGCTTAGCGTTTAATCAATTGACCCTACGACTGAAGAGCGCCTTAGAGGATAATAAAAAAGAAAAGCAGCGGCTTGAAGCTATTTTGAACAATATGAGTGACGGTGTAATCGCCACAAGCTCCGATGGCAAAATTCTTCTGATTAACCCAACTGCTCAGCAAATGATTGGCATATCAGAAGAAAAGGCTATGATTAAAAATATCCTTGATATTCTAGAAATTGATGAACTTAAAAAGGATTGGTTTGATTTAAAAGAACGCACGGCCTTTCAAACAATTATTAATCATAAGACTTCATTATATCAGGTTGTCGTAAGTCCGCTCAAAACTACGGAGACAGCAGCCTATGGAATGCTAGTCATCCTACACGATATTACAGAAAGAGAACAATTAGATCAACAGCGCCGGGAATTTGTAGCAAACGTATCCCACGAGCTTCGAACACCACTTACAACAATCCGCAGCTATGTAGAAGCGCTTGTGGAAGGGGCAGACAGCGATCCAGAAATTAGACAAAGATTTACTGGAGTTATCCAGAATGAGACTGAACGGATGATACGACTAGTTACGGATTTATTGGAGCTATCACAGTTAGATGCTAAAAACATTAGCTGGAACTTCAGAGTATTAGACTTGAATGAAGTAATCGAGGATGTGTTTGACCGTTTTCACGTGCAATTTAATAATAAAGGTATAGAGGGAAACCTATCCTTGATTAAATCAGAAGTGGTTGTATTAGTAGATAGAGATCGAATAGACCAAGTCCTTAACAACCTATTATCTAATGCTGTCAAATATACAAGTAGTGGTGGAGTCGTTAAAATAGAAAATGAAATTATCTGGAGTAAAGGGAAAAGATATGTCCAAGTGCGAGTAAAGGATACGGGAATTGGTATACCGCCAAAGGATACCCAAAGGGTATTTGAACGCTTTTATCGAGTAGACAAAGCACGCTCCAGAGATTTTGGAGGCACAGGTTTAGGACTATCGATATCTAAACAAATCATTCTAGCGCATAATGGGCTTATAGAGATTCAAAGTAAAGTTGATGAAGGAACAACTGTTAAATTCACCTTACCTTTACATGAGGAGGGGTTGCATGATAGAGCAGATTAAAACAGGAATTCTATCAATATTAGTAATCACAAGTATTTTAATGTCAAGCATGCTATGGTATTCAGCTCCTAGCTATGCTCCTCTATTAACGGTAATGAATATTGAGCAAACACAGACATCATCAACACAATATAACCTAGATGATATTGTAATACCTAGGGAGTTTGTAGCCATTGAAGAAGGTGTAGAGTACAGTAGAGTACATCCAAGTAGCAATGTTTTTAATACTATTTACGATCGCATAAAAAGCTTAAATATAACTAATGTCGAGCTGGTGGAAGAAGCATATCAATTAGATGGTATAACGTCTAACCGAGCAATAGAAATGCGTTTCTTTAATAAAATGCCAGTAGAATATTTAGGTCTAGTATTTCGAATTGACAGTAATGAGCTAAATAAGCTAGATACATTAGTTCATAAGGTAACTTTATTCTATGATAATGATGAAGACCGTTCTCGTATATTGTTCGAAGGTAGCCAGATATATATTGCAAACACAAATATTACAGAGGGACGCTTGGCTGAAATTATTAATTTAGCTTCTAGCACAGCCGCTCAAAGATTACAGGCTACGGATTTTGCCAAGCAAACAATCCGTGTTACGGAGCTGAGCAACTCGTTATTCCCTGATCCGACTGCTATCAGGCAAATTGAGGAGGTTGGACAGTCCGTTATATATACTGACGGTAGTAGAGGCCTACGAATAAATCATAGACTGCAGACATTAGACTACACCGATCCGACAGCAGAGTATCGCTATCGAGAGGTAGACTTTGCGACAATGGTCCAGGAAGCGATTAAGTTCTTAAACAGACACCACAGCCTAGTTGGTAACTATATTCTTGCCCAGGCCATAGAAGTATCTCGAGAGAATAATGAATATACGTTAGTGTTTCAGCAGCAGTACAATGGCTATCCAATACTATCAACACGGGAGCTAGCTATCTCAGAGATTAGCTTAAAAATGAAGAATAATCGTGTTATTAGAATGAACCATGCCTCCATCTACTTAGGCCAAGAGCTAGAGCGGAGCGTTGTAAATGTCATAAGTGCCGAAGATATTAAAACTATAATTGAACGGCGAATTGATATCTCAGATAATACGCATGATATCTACTTAGGCTATTACCCTGTCAATGTTGATGAAGAGACTATTCAACTGCGCCCGGTATGGGTGCTCACGCATGGAAGTGTAACAAGGAACGTCTTTGATGCTGTTACGGGGCAAGAAATCCGAATTTAGGTGGTAGGATAATATGGATTTAGCTAGAGCTAAGACAATACTTATCATTGCATTTTTAGTACTTAATGCTATTCTGGTGTATCAGCTATATTTAAAGCAGCAGATTAATACTGATTACTCATTGCTGATTCTAGAAGAGATTAATGAGGTTGAGCAATTACTGGCTGATAATCAAATCTATCTCAATCAGCCAATACCAACTGATATTAGAGATCGTCCTTTTTTGCGGATTAATCGTGAATCACACTCTGTATCCGAGATTAGGGATGCTATTGATGTAGAAAATAATCAGTTAATAGTTAGAATTATTGAAGACAATCACATAGAATACCAATGGATTAAGCAGGATGCAAATGACAGCTTTGCATACGACGTTTCTAGTCATAGCTACACAGAGCTTCCTAGAAAGCTGTTATTTGAAGGAGCGAGCTACCGACCACATTTCTCATCCATAGAAAATGGAAATGGACATATTGTTTACCTGCAATATTTTATGGACTATCCGTTATTTGGTATAACAGCGACGGCATACGTAGAGGAGAACAAAATCACCAGCTGGCGCCAGAAATTTGCAGGAAACATAGAGGCAGAGGACACGGTGCGACCTATTTTAACGGCAGCAACTGCATTGCGTAGGATTACTGGTGAAATTGAATCACACCCAGCTACCATAGAAAAGATAGAGCTAGGATACTATAGCCGTTTTACAGAATCGGATTCCTGGTTGTTACCCCCTGTATGGGGAATTATCCTATCAACGGGAGAAGAATTTTATATTAACGCATTTACTGGTGAGTTAGAAGGATTACAGGAGCATAACGAGTGATATGGTGTTCACAGGACTTGTATAATGTTAACCATAATATTATGATATTGTGTAGGCACAGATTTTGAATATTATAATAATATTTTAATAGTAGGCTCAGTAATAAAATTAATAGTATATTGAGCTATTAAGTTATACATTTGTGATAGATAGGAGGAGACAAGTGAGACTATATCTAGTAAGACATGGGCAAACCGTTGCCAATGCCGAACGGAGGTTTCAAGGACATAAAGATTTTCCGCTATCAGATATTGGTGAAGAACAGGCTAGACGGGTATCCGAGCGTTTAGAGAATACGCCGATAGATTGTTTTTATGCTAGTGACCTAGGGCGGGCTGTGACGACGGCAGAAGTAATTGCTAAGCCACATGGCAAACAGGTGCAGCAAAATCGACTTTTTCGCGAGTATAGCTGGGGTGTTTTCGATGGGCTAACATTAGAGGATGCGGAGTTTCACTACCCGCACGTAGTTAAGAAAAATGTTGAAGACTGGGGTATGGTCGATATTCCCGAGAAGGAAGTTTATTCAGAATTTCTAAAGCGTGCTGACCAAGCATTTCAGCTATTAATTAAAAAGCACATGGGTAAGCGGGTATTAGTAGTCAGTCATGGGCGATTTTTAAATGCTTTAATGACTAGGATTCTAAAGGTTAAAGAGGAAACGATATGGGCGTTTACATTTGTAAATACGTCCGTTACAATAATAGATTTTACACATAATCGTAAGCCAAAGGTGCGGTTATTCAATGATACCAACCATTTAAGTGGCATGAAGGGATACGACGATGTGTTCAAGTAAGTAAATGCAGGAAGAGGGAAAGGATAAACCATGGTTCAATATAGCGTCCTAGCAAGCGGGAGTTCAGGAAATGCAATTTTAGTACAATCAGACAAGGCTACAATTTTAATTGACGCGGGCTTAAGTGGGCGCCAGATAGAAGCAGCTATGGCAGAGATCGGTGTAAGTGCTGACAGTCTTAGTGGAATTTTTGTTACCCATGAGCATCAGGATCATGTTAAAGGTGTAGGAGTATTATCTAGAAGGTATAAGGTGCCTGTTTTTGCAAATCAGCGAACATGGGACGGTATGGAAAGGTCAATAGGAGAGATCAAAGCGGGTTTTTATGAACGCTTTACTACAAATGATCAAATAGAAATAGGCAATCTAGCAGTTAAATCCTTTCCTATATCCCATGACAGCAATGAACCTGTAGGCTATTGCGTCCTTTGTGGCAATACCAAGCTGTCTATCGGTACTGATATGGGTTATGTGAACGACAAAATTAAGGGCTTTCTAATGGATTCCGATGCAATAATAATTGAAGCAAATCATGACATAGACATGCTGCGGGTAGGACCGTATCCCTGGCATCTAAAACAACGAATTCTAAGCGACCATGGCCATCTATCTAATGAAGCGGCAGGGGAGTTGTTAACGGAGATTATTTCTGCGAACACTAAATGTATACATCTAGCGCACTTAAGTAAAGAGAACAATCTTCCACAGCTTGCGCACCTAACTGTCAAATCAATTCTAGAAGAAGAACAATTTAAAGTTGGACAAGAGTTCGACCTAGAGGTTACATACCCAGACAAGCCAACTAAGCTTCGTGCGGTTAAACGGCGCTAGTACTATTGAACGTCTAAGCGCTGGCGAAGGATTAAATTATCCTGCTCAAGATCTAATTCTTGGGCTTTTTCTATTATATCAGAACGATTTATAATACCCTTTTCTACTAACAATTCAATGATTGCGGTAATGACTAACGTGTTTTTATAATCAACCTCCTTTAAATCGGCTAATTGACCGTAAATCTCAAAAAGCTTTCTAGTTTCACTTGAACCACTCATGAAAAATCAACCTCCTTAAACATTTAATAAAGAAACATAGTGCGTATGAGCTTATACACAGTGTGAATAAGTCACGCTAATTTTACGTAGTATTAGAAGTATAGACCAACGGCAAGAACTTATACCTAACTTACAGTGACGGTTATAAAATTACTTAATTCACTGTATGCCTGTCCACGGCAAAATATGCAAATAAACACCACACATCTGTCACATATTTGTCAACAGCCAATTTATTGATGTGAAAATAGTTTATCAGTATAATTAATAGGTATAGATGGGAATATTAAGTATAGTCGTAACCAAAGGAGTGCTGAGAAATGAGCTATGAAGAAGATTTTCATGAAAGAAAAAGTCGTAAAAAAGGCTTCAGTGGGTTTACGGTAATTGTACTTGTGTTAATTGCGTCCTTGATTGGTGGCGGTACGGTAGCAATGCTAGTACCATCAATGATACAAGCAGGGGTGATAGATATAAACGGCGCGCAGAATGCGAATTTTTATGGGAATTCACCAATAGTTCAAACCCGTGACCCGTTAGAACGTCAGCAGACGCAGCTAGAAGTTACTACTGCAATAGTGGATGCGGTTGACCGCGTTAAACCAGCAGTTGTTGGTATAGTAAATATTCAAGGTGGACAGGGATTTTTCTCCAACCATCAAGAGTATGAAGCAGGCAGTGGTTCTGGGGTAATTATAGAGGTGACTGGTAACAGAGCACTAATAGTAACGAACCATCACGTAATTGAAGGAGCAAGGAGTTTATCTGTTACACTGGCAGACGGCGAGCAAGTAGAAGCTAGATTAGTTGGTTCTGATGAATTGACGGATTTAGCTGTACTAGAAATTGACGCTAGACATGTAACGACAATTGCTGCCTTTGGTAATTCGGATGCCCTTAGACCTGGTGAACCAGCAATCGCAATCGGAAATCCCCTGGGATTAGAATTCGCACAAACAGTTACCGTAGGAGTTATAAGTGCTACTCAGAGAGCCTTGCCAGTAAGAATTGGCGGGAATAAAGTATACGAGGTAAATGTTATTCAAACAGATGCTGCTATCAATTTTGGTAATAGTGGCGGAGCCTTGGTAAATATCCATGGAGAACTAATTGGTATTAACAGTGCAAAAATTGCACGTGCAGGTGTAGAGGGCATTGGCTTTTCGATTCCCATCAACGATGCAGAGCCTATAATTAACGACCTTATCGAGCACGGGCGCGTTATCCGTCCATATTTAGGAATTGCTCCACGTGACTTAAATACAGTTCCAGAGCAATATCGACCTGAGGTACCTGTACGAGAAGGAGTTATCCTTTCTGATAATCCAGTTGGCCCTGCAGCAGAAGCAGGCTTAGAGATGTATGATGTAATCGTAGAAATCCAAGGAAGAGCAATCGACAACAGCGTTACATTAAGAAAGGTGCTTTATGGTAAGCGTGTCGGCGATACCATTAATATAGTGTACTATCGAGGTGCACAGTTATTAGAAACACAGATAACCCTCGGTGAACTACCAGAGCTACCATAAAACAAAAATAATAAGTAAAAAGAAAATGCTTGAGGTTACAATTTTACAACCTCAAGCATTTTTCTATTCAAAATATTGATAATAATTAGTGTCAAGCATCAATGCTGAGAAATAAAATTTGCTGTTTACAATTGCCATCATCGTTTCAATATAATCCTCATCAACCTCGAGTCCATCGTTAGCAATAAATTCATTAGTAACAGCATTGTATTTGCCTTTATCGGTGATAAAGCTTCTATTATTAAAGATTACTAAAGGGTCCGAGTCAGAAAAAATATCACGCCCCATCAATAACCTAGAATCATGTTCCAGACCAAATAAGTTAGATAGCGTAGGAACTATATCTAGGCTTGAGCTGGGTCTATCTATAACCTTTGGTTCCATACCCTTTGTGTAGATAATCAATGGACTTTTGTGTAATTCAAAATTCTCTTCTACTGTATGACCATTAAGCTCATTTATAGTTTCATCGTTTAGCCCATAAGGATAATGGTCTGAGCTTAAAACAATTAAGGTATTGTCTGCTATACCTGCTTCCTCTAACTGATCTAACAGATAACGTAACGCCTTATCAAGCTCAATTTGTGTAGCTAGGTACGCCTGCCCCTGTTCGTTATAAGGCAAGTCTTCGACATAATGTCTATTCTTATGTGCCATACTATTGCCAATGAAAGAATACTGCATATGCCCGCTTACTGTCATATAATATGCATGAAATGGTTGCTTATCTATATAATCAGGTATTGATTGCTCCATCATCTCTAAATCTGAAGCAGGCCAGACGTCTGTAACCTCAAGGCCACTACCAACCCCATAATAATCATAGCCCATATTTGGATGTGTGTTTCCGCGGTCATAATATGTGTACGTATGATTATGATATGCGACAGTGTTATACCCTAGAGATTTAAACTGATTTCCCATAACAAATGGCAAATCATTATTGGCAGACTGAGAAAAGCTCCAAACACCACTTTTAGGGATTAACCCCGTTAGTTTTACATATTCACCATCGGTAGTACTGACATTCCAAAGCGGCACATAAAAGTCAGTAAAATGATAGCCTTCATGTACAAGCTTATATAAGGTAGGTGTCACATCCTTATGGACAGCGTAAGGAGCAAAGCTCTCAGCTGTAATTAAGACTAGATTATAGCCTTCGTAAATACCTGTGTACTCATTTTTAGCAGTAGGTTCTACATTCGCAAAATATTGATGCATGCTTTTTAGGGCTTCATCAGATTCGTTTTCAATGAGCGAGTTAAAATCAATATCTAAAACATTATATGAACGTTCTATTTCAATTTCTGCTTCAGTATTATCATCTTTCGGGTTACTGTTACCATTTGCAGCAACTACTTTTAAAGTTGCAGGATCTATGCGAGGTGTCCATCCTGTTGCAAGCCTCTGTAGGTCTAATCGCATGGTTGTAATCATACCAAGCCTATCCGTTGATAGCGCAGGATTGCTGCTATTAAAATACAAATCATAGGGTGAATTAACACCTTTACCAGCAGCGTGAATTGTTGTTATGCTCATTAAGTAAAGAAAGACTACACCAGCAACTAGTGCAATTCGAAACTTCATGGCTGATTGCATGAATACAAACCAACGATTCCTCGTAGCAACGATAATAAAAACAGGCAAAAAGTATAATAGTATCCAGTGAAAATACTGGATTACAAAAGCACCAATATCCTGTCTAAATTCAAACACCTGAGAATACTGTGTCATAGAGTAAACGCTATAGAAGGTTCTGAAGAATTGATAATATAGAAATTGCGAAGTGAAAATCATTGCAGCCAAGATTAATAGAACTACAGATGTAACGTAGTTAGCTTTTTGGCTAGCGAATAAGCTGCTTACCATGAAGAAGATTAAAGCAACAATTATTGAGTATACAACTGATATCAGAAACCCAATAGACAGAAATCCCCCTACAGTAGTAAAACGCAACAACGACTCCATAAAAAGCAAAGTACCCATAAAATAGACTAATAAATTTACATTATTTGAAAATGGTAATCGACTCATGAAATAGTCCCCCCTTTTCAGATACCGATTCTAACATACAACCACACAAAATGCAGTTAATTAGATATAATACGTATATATGATGAGAAAAATAACAGCAACAGTTAACAGATATATACAGCTTTGAAAGGAGAAAACCGATGCAGATAACAATTGTCGTCGTTGGAAAACTAAAAGAAAAATACCTCAAGCAAGGTATCGATGAATATATGAAACGACTAAGTAGCTATGCTAAGGTTCAAATTATAGAAGTAGCTGACGAGAAAGCACCTGAAAACCTAAGTGAAGCAGGGGAAGTACAGGTTAAAGATAAGGAAGGACAGCGGATATTAGGAAATATTAAACCAGACAGCCACTGTATTGCATTAGCAATCGAAGGTAAACAACAGTCCTCAGAAGCTCTAGCTGCAAACCTGGACAAGCTCGCCACCTATGGCAAGAGTCATATTACATTGGTTATTGGCGGTAGCTTAGGGTTAAGTGATGATGTATTAAAAAGAGCCGACGAGAAGCTGTCATTTTCGAAGATGACCTTACCCCATCAGCTTATGCGGTTGATATTGCTCGAGCAGGTATATCGGGCGTTTAGGATAAATAAAGGTGAACCGTATCATAAGTGACACAAAATGCAAGTAGTAGCAATGCAAGAAAAAGTAGGAGGCACATAGTCAGAATTCACTAAAAAAACTATTTTTTTCGAATAATAACGTAGTATAATAGAAGATAGATATAAATAAAATATAAAAAAGATAGGATAAAGGAGAGAGAAGAAATGAAAGTCACATTATTCACAACCTGTATTGTCGATTTTATGGCAATGAATGTCGGCAAAGCTACTGTTGAATTACTAGAAAGTTTGGGGCATGAGATCGATTATCCTACGAATCAAACATGCTGTGGGCAACCTATGTACAACACTGGATACGTAGAGAAAACAAAAAGCACAATCAAGCACTTTATCGAAACGTTTGAACATGCAGAAGTAATTGTTTCACCTTCAGGTTCTTGTGTTTCATTTGTAAAAGAATATCCTCATGTTCTAGCGGATGATAAAGATTGGAAAGAAAGAGCGGAGAAAGTTGCAGCAAAAACATATGAACTATCTCAATTTTTAATAGACGTTATTAATATAAATGACTTTTCTGCGAAATTACCAGGAAAGGCTGTATACCACAGCAACTGCCATACAGCTAGATTCTTAAAAGTGAAAGAACAGCCATTACAACTTCTTTCAAAAGTAGAAGGTTTAGAATTAGTAGATTTCCACAATTCGGACAAGTGTTGCGGGTTTGGTGGTACCTTCTCTGTTAAAATGGGGGACATCTCAGCTGAGGTTGCTGATGAAAAAGCAAGGTATATCCAAGAAGCTAATCCTGATTATTTGATAGGTGCAGACTTCGCTTGTCTAATGAATATAGGTGGACGTTTAAGTAGAATTGGATCAAATATCAAAGTCATGCACATTGCTGAAGTACTAAATTCTAAATAGAAAGGAGAGTTAAAATGGGGATAAAAATTAACGACAAAAGCTTTAAGAAAAACCTTGAAAAAAATCTAAACGATGATTTTATGCGTGCTGCAATGGTGAAAGCCCAGGATTTAATTAATAAAAACAGAGCTAACGTGTTGTCGCAATTGGGAGATGGTAATTACCAAGAGTGGCAAAAACTATCGGGAGAAGCTCGTGCCCACGCTATTGAAAACTTAGATTTCTACTTAAATCAATTCGCTGAAAATGTTGTCAAAAATGGAGGCACCGTATTTTTTGCAAAGGATGCAAAGGAAGCCTCTCAGTATGTTACTAATCTAGCAATAGAAAAAGGTGTTAAAAAAGTTGTAAAAGCTAAATCGATGGTTACAGAAGAAATTGGACTTAACCATGATTTAATTGATGCAGGGGTAGATGTAAAAGAAACTGACCTAGCGGAATACATTTTGCAATTAGATGATTGGAATCCACCTTCACATATGGTAGTGCCATCTTTACATTTAAACAAGACGCAAATTCGCGATGTTTTTGCCAAGAATGGATATTCTGGCAAAGATATTCCAGAAGATTTAGCTGCATTCGCTCGTGCCCAACTGCGTAATGAATTCTTAACGGCTGACATGGGAATTTACGGATGTAATTTTGCTATCGCTGAATCAGGAGCGATTACATTAATCAGTAATGAAGGGAATATCGATCTATGTACATCAGCACCTGAATTACAGGTAGCGGTAATGGGGATGGAACGGATCTTAGCTACCTATGAAGATGCGGATATCTGTATTAGCTTATTAGCTAGAAATGCAGTAGGGGCAAAAAGCACAAGCTATACGACATTTGTAAACGGCATTACTGAAGAAGGCGCTGCGGATGGTGCTAAAGAATTTCATGTAGTGATCGTTGATAATGGACGTTCTAAAGTATTGAAGTCTCAATTTAAAGAAGTATTGCAATGTATGCGCTGTGCAGCATGTTTAAATATCTGTCCAATATATCGACAAGTTGGTGGCCACTCTTATAATTCTATCTATTCTGGGCCACTGGGTGTTGTTTTGACGCCACTTCTTGCCGGCTATGAAGACTTTGAAGAGCTTCCATATATGTGTTCACTTTGTGGGGCGTGTACAGAGGTTTGTCCATCTAATATCAAGTTACATTCATTAATTCATGAGCACAAGCGAGTATTAGCGGAAGACAAGAAGAACTCTGCATTCTGGGGTGTGAGTATGACTGGAGCAGGTAAGGTGTTCAGTCGTCCATGGATGTATAAGTTGGGAACAGGTATTGCTCCATTAATGACAAAGCCACTTATGGAAGATGGAAAAATTAAGAAAGGTATCAGTATTCTTAAAGGGTGGACTGACAAACGTGACATGCCAGCATTGGAGAAAACACGTTTTAGAGATTGGTATGCCTCTAGAAGTAAAGGAGGTAATAAATAATGAAAAAAGGACAAATTTTAAATAGAGAGTCATTTATTTCTAACCTTTCAAACATACTAGGTCGAGAAATGCCGAAAGAAGTTGTGCATCCTGGATTATCAAGCAAACCTCATCTTGAAATTTATAAGGGCTATACTCAAGCACAACTAGCTGAAGAATTCCATAAAAATGCCCAGGTTAACAAAGCTGGATCGGGTGGTAAGATTGATTCCTTAATTATCGAGAAAAAAGATCTTGCAAATACAGTAGCAGAGAAACTAGTTGAACATGGAACGGGGCCAATTATCGCATGGAACGATGAGCGTTTTGCAGAATGGGGCCTAAATGAAGTGTTGAAAGATGCATATGTTTGGACTGATAAAAAAGGCCGTGAAAATGTCGATAAAGCATTGGAAGCATCTTATGGCGTCTGTATTAGTGATATTTCACTTGCTGAAACAGCTTCTTACACCGTCATTGATAAGCTGGGAAAAGGAAGGTCGTCAAACTTCTTGCCTTTAAATTATGTATGTATAGTACCGCAAAGTACAATTGTTCCGCGTTTAACGCAAGCAATGCAAAAGCTTCATGAGATGTCAAAAGAGGGAATAAATCCTGCAGCCATTAACTTTATTTGTGGTTCAAGTAGCTCCTCTGACATTGAGTTAAACAAGGTATGGGGCGTACATGGACCTATCCGTTTAACATACCTCATTGTTTCTGATTTGTAAAAATATAGCAAACGTTTTTTAGAAGACCAGTCTCTTACAAGGAGATTGGTCTATTTTCTTGTTGCAAAGTGATGTCAGGCACCAGTGTTGGGGCACTGGCGGTCACTATTTTACAATCATTACTGGACATTGGACGTTTTTTGCTACCTTATGGCTTACGCTACCTAACATGAACTCCTGAAAAGAGCTAAGTCCACGACTTCCAATAACGACTACATCAAATTCATTCTCATTTGCGTGTTTTATAATTGAAGCTGCTGGATCTCCACGTAAAAACTTTATCTCATATGAAACTCCTGCATTATCAGCTCTCTCTATTGTATCCTTTAGACGTTCTTTTCTTTTCTCTAAGACGCCGAATTGGTCCATCTGTCTCAATGCATCAGCTTTTGATGTTTTGCTATCGACTACATAGACTACATCAATGTGTGATCCTTCATTTAACTTAGCTAAAGAAATTGCTCGATCAGCAGCTCTGAGGGAATGCTTCGAACCGTCCGCTGCGAGTAGAATTTTTTGGTACATTTTAATTCCTCCCCGAATCTACATCTACAACTGATATCTTCAGAACTTATCATACATTACATTCATAAGTAAGGAAAGTCAAAATCAATCATTAGAGAAAGTGACTAGGTAGGGTAAGGATAAGGTGCGGCAAAGTTAGTATTTAGAAGAAAAACAACGTATAATGATGAACTGTATATATAAAAGCTATATATCAAAGTTTACTGAGTTCGTCGTTATTGGTAAAATAAAATCTTATTGATTGCGAACGATAAAGGTAGTCTGCTTAAAAATTGAAACTAAAACAGAGGAGAGGTGATAGCTTGAATGTTCAAGCAATAAAAGAAGAGTGGTTTAGTAATGTAAAGGGAGATACATTAGCAGGAATCGTTGTAGCGTTAGCACTAATTCCGGAAGCTATTGCCTTTTCAATCATTGCAGGGGTAGATCCGATGGTTGGGCTATATGCTTCTTTTTGTATTGCCGTAGTAATTGCCTTTATAGGTGGGCGTCCAGGAATGATATCTGCCGCAACAGGCGCAATGGCTTTATTGATGATAACGTTAGTTGCAGATCACGGGCTACAATATTTGTTAGCTGCAACTGTCTTAACAGGAATTATTCAAATTCTATTTGGAGTTTTCAAATTAGCAAAGTACATGAAATTTGTACCTAGGTCGGTGATGGTTGGTTTTGTTAATGCATTAGCAATCTTGATTTTTATCGCGCAGTTAGAGAATTTTGTAGGTGCAAATTGGGTGATGTATGCAATGGTAGCATTAACTCTAGCAATTATCTATATTTTACCAAGGTTTTCTAGTGCGATTCCTTCGACCTTAGTAGCAATCGTTGCTGTAACCGCAATTGCAATTTTTGGCAAGCTAGGAATTAGTACTGTTGGTGATATGGGAGCACTACCAAGCACTTTACCAGTTTTCTTAATTCCATCCATACCATTAACAATTGAGACATTATTGATTATTTTGCCATATTCATTGGCCTTAGCGGTTGTAGGTCTATTAGAGTCATTACTTACTGCTCAGATTGTTGACGATATGACGGAAACTGACAGTGATAAGAATAAAGAAAGTCGTGGGCAAGGAATTGCAAACGTTATTACAGGATTTTTCGGTGGAATGGCTGGATGTGCGATGATTGGTCAGTCAGTTATCAACGTCAAGTCAGGTGGTAGAGGACGTCTTTCGTGTCTCGTTGCTGGGGTAGTCCTTATGTTTCTAATCATCATGCTAGGTTCCGTTGTTGTGCAAATTCCAATGGCAGCATTAGTCGGTGTTATGTTTATGGTATCTATTGGAACATTTGATTGGAACTCTATACGAACGATACACCTAATCCCAAAAACAGATGCTATTGTTATGGTAGTTACGGTATTGACTGTAGTATTTACTCATAACTTAGCCATTGGAGTACTTACAGGTGTTGTATTAAGTGCGCTGTTCTTCGGAGCGAAAATATCAAAAGTTGATGTTAATTCAGAGCTTGCTGAAAATGGAAAGAAGAAAATATATTACGTGGAAGGACAGTTGTTTTTCGTATCGGTTACTGATTTTGTGGATGCTTTTGACTTTAAAGATGACGTAAAAGTAGTCGAAATTGATTTTACACGATCTCACCTATGGGACGATTCGGCGATTGGTGCGATAGATAAAGTAAAAATGCGCTATGAGCAAAATGGGATCACTGTCCAGTTGACGAATATGAATAAGGAAAGCTCACGCTTGATGAATCGCATAGGTGGATTATCTACAAAATCGGGTCATTAGATTAAATGTTATTTTAGATGAAAAATTATGGAGGTAACGAAATGTTTCTGAAGATATTACTAGCAGCAGATGGTTCTGAGCATTCTGTAAGAGCGGCAGAGCATACAGTTCGTTTAATAGCTGGCCAAGCAGAGGGGTTTGTCACGGTTGTCTACGCCGTAGACGGCTCTACGTCAAAATCTGATGTGCTGCACAACAATAGTGAAACTGAAATAGCCATCAGTCGTAAAGAAAAGCTTAAAAATGTTTTTGGAGTACTTGAGAGTGCTAATATAAAATATGAGCTGAAAATCATACATGGCGATCCTGGTGAGGCGATAACAGAATATGCAAACAAACAATATTTCGATTGTTTAGTGATAGGCAGTCGAGGTCTTAACCGCCTACAAAGCATGGTACTAGGTGGAGTTAGTCATAAAGTTGCTAAAAGAGCAAAGTGTCCTGTGATGATAGTAAAATAATGCACTAACAACATATAGCCTAGATTAACTGATTTAAAACAGTTAATCTAGGCTTATTTTTGTAACGCAGCACAATCTGGGGAGTATTGAATCTCATTTAGTACCACCCGTTATGGGTGGGTACATTTTAAAAATACTACCCCTTTCGTGTGTATTGCGTATTTATATAAAACGCTACACTTAGATTAAAAGTGTAAGGGGAGGTTAATGTAATGAATTTAATAAAAAGAAGTCTTTATACAAAAACAAAGTATTTGGTGGTTCCATTGCTACTGCTGACGCTAGTTTTTGCTGGGTGTGGTAATACATCGGAAACTGGTAATCCTGCTTCATCAACTGAACAATCTGCAAATGCTTCCGAAGGGCTAGTGTTAGAGCTTAGGGAGATAGGTTTTAGTCCAGCAAATTTAAGGGTTAACGACATCATCCTTAGCGCAATTCAAGAAGCTGGTGAAAAAATTGAAGTTGATAAGGACGGCAGATTCTCCATCGATTACTCAGGTGTAGTCTATGAGAGTAACACTGCTAAAGCAACGGTGAATCAACTTAAGATAAGTGGTCAAATTAGCAATACGGATTTTTCTAATGCAGGTGAGGGTGTAGGAGAAGGTACGATATATGCGGTTATAAATATTAATATAATCAGAGATATAAGTGGAGAAAAATATGTTGAGGATTTTACACATACAATCAATAGCGACTATAACCTAATCGCCGAGGCCTGGGCTGGTAGTGATGAAGAGCTTGTAATTATGCAGGCAAGTAGCACTGCAAAGCTAATAGGTACACAAGATACGATGGGGTTTACTGGAAAAGAAGTAGTAGCTATCGATAAAGAAGAGAATTTCAACGCAAATTATTACTTCCGAGTAAGAAGATAATGTTAACAAAGGAGAAGAGTCTGTAAACCGGTGGTGTATATATGATAAAGAATAAAGTAGTAGCTACGTTAATCTCTTTCATAATAATCATGGTTGTAGTGGCGCAACCAGTACTAAGTACAGAAGCTAGTGAAAGTGAACATGGCAAAGTTCACATATATTTTGATGAGAATTATAATATTACTGGGCCGATTACAACCAATCCAGAATATATTCCATTGCAGCATATGCTACTCTTATTGGATGAATTGATACCTCTTGACAAAGATTTTACAATTAATAAAGAGAACCATTTCTCTAATGAACAAACAGCTATGTACCCTAACTTGTCTGGGGAAGGGAGACTTGTATTAAAAGGGGTGGCCCAAATCCCTGAGGGGAGCAATCAGCCCGAAATTTCGGGAACATTCTTTTATACAGCAGAAGTGAATGCAGAATTATATTCAGGCGGGCACAAAAGACATCAAATTACATTAGAAGGAGATTTCATCTTTGACATTAATCCCAATAATCAGAGGGCTATATTATACATTGGACCATCTATAACGAATAATCCAGCAATAGAAACACTCTACACATCAACTACTTCAGGCACTGGTAATTTTCTTCAAGTACATGAGGAAACAAAGGAAAATACTCGAGCATACATGGTATATTTTCAATACGCTGTCTTAGCAGAAGAGGATGAGCATATAACGGAAATAGAAGAAGAGATGATAGAAGAGGAGAGTAATGAGCTAATAAAGCGCGATATAGGTAGCATCAGGCAACCTCGGCCTGATCAATTTGGCCCCCTCGCAGGACAGAATATATTATCAGGGGTACAATTTGATGATTTGTATGGAGAAGTTATGGTTTGGGACACTGATGATTGGGAAGATTCTTTCTCTGCTGGATTGAACGCGGAGATCTATGTTCATTCAGTTATTGTAACTGGACCGAACAGTGGAGCTAGATTGTCATTGCGAGATGGAACAATTTTTGTAATGGGCCCCAATTCTATGGTAACAGTTAGCGACGAAAGTGATGAAAATGGTAGGTTAGGTCTGCTGGTAGGGCACGTCATGATCAATGTCAGACAAATGCTTCGAGATGGTTCTATGGATATAGAAATGTCTGTGGCTGCTGCAGGAGCAAGGGGTACAATATTTGTTGTGGAAGAGACGGAAAATACATCCACGCTAAAGGTGCTGGAAGGAACAGTAGAATTTAAAACAATAAGGAATGAATCCTTTATATTAGAGTCTGGTCAGATGATAACTGCAACAGAGGAAGCAACAGGCAGTGTAGTAGGTTTTTCAATTGATGAGGAACTTAAGAACTGGCCGACTAAAACTGAAGAAGAAATTAGAGCAACCCTAATTGAAAAAGGAATTAACGTTGAAGTACAGCAAGATAGTGAGAAAGGGATACCTATTGTTATAATTACTATACCAATTTTAGCAGTAGCTATAGCTGGTTACATTTTTTATACGAAGAAGTAACATAACACAAAACTGAATTACTGAGAAAGGAATTATATTGCACTGTCATAAGACGGTGCTTTTATTTTTGATTAGACAATATTTTAGAAAGCCGATGAAGCGAATGTATGCTAAAAGCAATTTTTTTAAGACCATTTACAGAGAGACTAGCCAGCAAGTAAAACTATTAAAGTCATTTATTAAAAATAACAAAATAAATTTATTGACATTTTATGGGCGGGGTGTTATTCTACTGATGTGGAGTGTATAAAAAATGCACTATGTTAAAAATGACAGTTGTATTATTGGTGAAAAAGTCCACACAGATGCTACTATAAATAAGTATAAATCCGAATTTTACAGCTATTGGAGCGGGTGGATTTAATGGCTATGTAGTTCACGGATTTATTGAAAAAGATTTGTATGTCTTAGAAAGTATTGATGTTAATAATGCTACCTATGTTATTAGAGGAGATTGGGAAAACATCTCGAAGTTAACAAAGTCAGAAATACTTCAAAATAATCTGCACGAAAAAAGAATAATCCACAATGCAGAATGGTATTCTGCGATTAAAAATCTTCTGAAGTAAATTAATTGTCATGCATAGACACATGTCTTTGCATGACAACCTATTATTGAATCGAGGTGAACCAGTTTGTATTTTAAATTAGGAGAACTGTCTACTATAACAACAGGGCTAGTTGTTAAAAGAAAGGAAGCCGCACCAGGAGTAAATAACATAGCTTATAAATTAATTACCCTTAAAAGTATAAACTACGAAGGATACTTAGATACTGTAGCACTAGATAACTTCTATAGTATTGAAGAGATAGATGATAAATACCTTACTAAAGTTGGAGATGTAATAGTTAGGCTAAGTGACCCTTTCACAGCAATTACAATTAAAGATGGAGAAGATAACTTATTAGTATCATCACTTTTTGCGATTGTGAGAATCAAAGATAGTAATGTAACACCAGAATATTTGTCAGTGTATTTAAATAGTGAAATGTTGAAAAAGCATTATGCAAAAGAGTCTAGCGGTTCAGCTGTCCAGATGATAAAGATGTCATCAATAAAAGAAGTTCAGATTAATGTACTTGATAGTAAGATGCAAAACGAAGTGGTCGTTTTAAATGATTTGATGTTACGTGAATCTAAACTTTTAAATGAATTAAAAGAACAAAAAAGCATGTATAATCGGCAACTAATAAGTGAAATTTTACAGGGGGTAGTCAAAAATGGAAATTAAGAAATATACACAGCAAGAAGTAAATAGCACTTTATGGAGAGCTTGTGATACCTTTAGAGGAAAAATTGATTCATCAATATATAAAGATTACGTGTTGGTCATGCTCTTTATCAAATATGTTAGTGATATCTATAAAGAGCATAAGGAAGTACTTATGGAGAAATACGATAATGATGTAGAAATGGTACAAAGACAAATGCGTTATGAGCGCTTTGTGCTTGACGAAATCTCAACCTTTGATTATATCTATAGCAAAAGGAACCAACCAGAAATAGGAGAAATTATTAATAAATCATTAGCTCATGTGGAAGAGGAAAACAAAACTAAACTCAGAGGAGTATTTAAGAACATTGATTTTAACTCAGAATCGGTTCTTGGTAACACCAAAGAACGAAATTCAATGCTAAAGAATCTTCTGGAAGATTTCAAGAATCTCGATCTAAGACCTTCTAGACTCATTGAAGAAGACGTAATCGGCAACGCTTATGAATATATGATTGCAAACTTTGCTTCCGATGCAGGGAAGAAGGGCGGAGAATTTTTTACACCGTCAGAAGTATCTGAACTGCTATCAAGACTAGTTAAACCAGAAGAAAATGATCGAATTTATGATCCCACATGTGGCTCAGGATCGTTATTGATTAAAGCATTTAATAAAATACCTTCTGGAAAAGCGCAAATATACGGGCAAGAAAGAAATGGGCAAACTCATTCCCTTGCTCGCATGAACATGTTCCTTCATAACATTGATGATGCGAAAATTGCCTGGGGAGATACACTGTCTAATCCATTACATCTGGAAAATGACAAGCTTATGAAGTTCCAAGTAGTGGTTGCAAATCCACCATTTTCTTTAGATAAATGGGCAATGGGCTTTGCAGGCGAAGGCAGTGATAAAGCATTTAAAATGGAAGAAAGTCTAGATCCGTATAAGAGGTTTGGTTTTGGCGTTCCCCCAATCTCTAAAGGCGATTATGCATTTGTGCTGCATATGATTCACTCCTTAGCAGAAGGTGGGAGAATGGCAACAGTTCTACCACATGGGGTTCTGTTTAGAGGAGCAAGCGAAGGAAAGATTAGACAAAAGCTGATTGAGATGAATCTACTAGATGCAGTCATTGGGCTTCCGGCAAACTTGTTTTTTGGCACTGGTATACCAGCATGCGTTCTAGTATTTAAACAAAATAGAAGTAGAGATGATGTTATATTTATAGATGCTTCGAAAGAAGGCTTTTATGAAAAAGGCAAAAATCAGAATAAGCTACGCGAAGAAGATATTCAGAGAATTGTAGATGCTTATGATAACTATGAAACAGTAGATAAGTTTGCGTATGTAGCAACGAAAGAAGAAATTAAAGAAAATGATTACAATCTTAACATCCCTCGCTATGTAGATACGTTTGAAGAAGAAGAAATGGTCGATATGGAAGCAGTAGCTGAGAATATAGCTAAGATTAAGTCGGAATTAGCTGAAGTGGAAGAGCAGATGGAGAAGTATTTGAAAGAGCTAGGCTTGTAAGGGGTGAGGAGTTTGAGAGAAGATGTAAAAGAAATAATTAAATTGATTAAAATGGGGATAATTCCCTGCGGTTACAAAAAAACAAAATGTGGTGTATTGCCAGTTGATTGGCCCATTGTAGATTTTGGGAAAATTTTTAAAATAAATCAAGGGCTTCAAATCCCAATTTCTGAAAGGTTTTTAGAAAAAGGAAAGAACCGATATTATTATATTACAAATCAATTTATTAAGAATTTGAATACAGAAGGTGAAAAATATTATATCGAAGCACCTAGTCAAAGTGTTATTTGTTGTGAAGATGACGTGTTGATGACACGCACAGGTAACACAGGGATGGTGGTTACAAACGTAAATGGAGTATTCCATAATAATTTTTTTAAAATAAGCTTTGATCGAAGCAAGTACGATAAGAACTTTATTGTGCACTATCTAATGTCCTCGTATTGTCAAAACATAATTATGAAATTTGCAGGAACAAGTACTATCCCAGATTTAAATCATGGAGATTTCTATAAAATTAAGTTTGTCAATATACAAAGGGCTGAACAACAAAAAATAGCTAAAATCCTTTCATCCTGGGACAAAGCCATCGAGCTAAAAGAACAGCTAATCGAAGAAAAGAAAAAGCAAAAGAAAGGACTTATGCAAAAGCTATTAACTAGTGAAGTTAGGTTGCTAGGTTTTGATGAGAAGTGGGAGAAAGTTCTCTTAAAAGATATTTTTAAGCGAGTTACGAGAAAGAATACAATAGGTAATACAAATGTTCTTACGATATCAGCGCAAAAAGGCCTGATTAATCAAAAAGACTTTTTTAAAAAATCTGTTGCAAGTAGTATCTTGGATAATTATTACCTTCTACGTAAAGGTGAATTTGCCTATAATAAAAGCTATTCAAACGGTTATCCAAAGGGTGCGATAAAACGCCTTAATCATTATGATAGTGGCGTTGTTACTACTCTGTATATTTGCTTTAAATTAATTGACAGTTCAGAAAACAACGCAGAATATTTTGAACATTATTTTGAATCAGGTTTGTTAAATCAAGCTATAACTAAAATTGCACATGAAGGTGGAAGAGCTCACGGACTACTAAATGTATCGTCTGAAGATTTTTTTAACTTACCAATACAAATACCTAGTTATAAAACACAAGTAAAAATAGCAGAAATTTTAACGTGTGCTGACAGAGAGAGGCAATTACTAGAACAAGAATTAGAAGCCCTAAAAATCCAAAAAAAGGGCCTGATGCAGCTTTTATTAACTGGAATCGTTAGGGTTATGTGCTAGATAAATATTCATTAACTCTTAATGGGGGAATTGCTGATGAACGATATAAAGTCATATAAGAACTCAATATTTGAAGATATAAAGCAGTTTACAGATGAAGGCATGGAATTTTGGTATGCTAGACAATTACAAGAGATTCTGGAATACACTGAATGGCGAAATTTTTTGAAAGTAATAGATAAAGCTAAGAGTGCATGCATCAACAGCGAAAACGATATATCGGACCATTTTGTTGACGTCAACAATATGGTCCAACTAGGATCAGGCGCCAAAAGAGAAGTTGAAGACATCATGCTATCACGTTACGCTTGCTATCTAATCGTTCAAAACAGTGACCCGCGTAAAGAAGTTATTGCACTTGGCCAGACATACTTTGCGATAAAAACTAGACAAAGGGAACTTGATGAACAGAATTATGAGCAATTATCAGAAGACCAAAAAAGATTGGCTATTCGAAACGAAATGATAGCGCACAATAAATCGTTAGCAGAAGCAGCTCAAATGGCAGGGATAGCTAACCCGAAAGACTATGCTATATTTCAAAACAAAGGCTACCAAGGTTTATATGGTGGGTTGGGAGTAAAAGAGATTCATCAGAGAAAAGGATTGAAAAGAAGCCATAAGATTCTTGATCATATGGGAAGCACAGAGCTTGCAGCTAATTTATTTAGAGCCACACAAACAGATGAAAAATTAAGACGGGAACAAATAGTTGGCAAAGCCAATGCAAATAAAACACACTTTGAAGTTGGGCGTAAGGTGAGGCAAACGATTGCAGAGTTAGGTGGAACTATGCCAGAGGAATTACCTACACCAGATAAAAGTGTCAAACAAATTGAGAAGGAGCAACAAAAAAAGTTGAATGAAAAACGTAAGTGAGGTGAAGGTATGAGTAGAGCAAAAGAATACGATGAACTCAATATATCCCAATCACCAGCACTTGAAGTGCTCAGCAATATTGGGTACACTCCTATTGCTGCAGAGAAAGCTGAATTGATGCGTGGCAATCTTTATAATGTAGTTCTGAAAGAAGTCCTTTACGAGCGCCTAAAAGCAATAAACAGTTTCGAATATAAAGGTGAAACCTATAATTTTTCTGAAAAGAATATTCTTCAAGCGATACAAGATATTGATGAGGCACTAACCGATGGGCTTATAAAAACCAACGAAAAGATATATGATTCTTTAATTCTTGGTAAAAGCTACCCTGAAAAAATATCAGATGTCGATGGAGTCAGGTCTTTTAACGTCAATTATATTGACTGGAAGCATCTAGAGAATAATGTTTTTCATGTAATAGAAGAATTTTCTATTGAGAGGGAAGATGGGCAAGGAACCGTACGACCAGACCTAGTTCTATTCATAAATGGAATACCTATAGGTGTTATAGAATGCAAAAAATCATCGATCTCTGTGGAACAAGGTATTAGTCAAATGCTCAGAAATCAAAGTAACGACTATGTACCACAGCTTTTTAAGTATGTGCAGGTGGTCATGTCTACCAATAAGAATGATACGCATTACGCTACGGTATACACACCTAAAAAATTCTGGTCAGCTTGGAAAGAAGATGTGGAATCATGTGAGTATAGTTGGTACAACACGGAACTTGAAAAAGCAGTTGTTGGGAGAATTCCGACATTTCAAGATAAAAGCATCGTCTCATTGTTTCATCCGGAGCGTATATTAAAGCTGATTCGATACTTTACACTATTTGATAAAAACGTGAAAAAAATTGCACGATATCAGCAATACTTTGCAATTAAAGAAATAGTTAATACTATTTCTGAGACTGATAAAAATGGAAATAGGCAATCAGGTGTTGTTTGGCACACGCAGGGCTCAGGAAAATCTTTGACTATGGTCATGCTTGCGAGATATATTCTAGCAGAGATGGCAGACCTTCACCCTAAAGTGCTCGTTATTACTGATAGAGTAGAACTAGATGGACAAATTCATAAGACGTTTAATCATTCCAGGCTTAAAGCTGCTAAAGCTAGCAGTGGTAGAAATCTAGTAAAATTAATCAATGACAACAGTGCTGATATTATCACATCACTTGTTCATAAATTTGATACAGCAGCTAAACATCAAGATCCCGTCAAGTCTAATAACATCTTTGTATTGATAGACGAGTCGCACCGGACGCAATACGGTGAACTTCATATCAAAATGAAGAATGTATTTCCTAATGCTTGTTATTTAGGCTTTACTGGAACGCCACTGATGAAAAAAGACAAAAGCACATTGAACAAGTTTGGTAGTCGGATGATTCATAAATACACTATAAAAAATGGTGTTGAAGATGGAGCGATTGTTCCACTTCTATATGAGGGTAGACTAGTTGAACAAACAGTCAATCGCGCGGCAATCGATAAACGCATCGATATGATTATTCGAAACTTGAATGAGAAGCAAGCAGAAATGTTAAAAGCAAAATGGAGCAAATTTGAAGCAATAGCATCTTCTGAGCAACGCATACGATTGATAGCAGATGATATTTATATGCACTTCAAAACGTTTTATAAAGGGACATTTGCGAAAGCGATGCTAGCAACGAATACTAAGTTTGACGCTATCCGTTACCATGATGCTTTTCAAGAGTATGGAGATATGAGAACAGCAGTCGTAATATCTCCACCTGACCAACGAGAAGGATATGAAGATGTTAACGAAGAACCAGAGGACAAAGTCATTAAATTCTGGAATAAGCTGATACTTGGATATGCTGACCCATTAAAGTATGAAGAGTACGTAAAGAACGAATTTATCGATGGTGAAAGCATAGATATGTTGATTGTTGTAGATAAATTGTTAACTGGATTTGACGCGCCGAGGGCGACGATATTATATATAGACAAACCGATGAAAGAGCACACATTGTTGCAAGCAATCGCCCGAGTAAATCGACTCTATGAAGGCAAAGATTTTGGTATTATTGTCGATTATCGAGGTCTGATTGATGAATTGGATTCGGCATTGAAAAACTATTCGGGTGCGGGTCTCGAAAACTTTGACGGCGAGGATATTGCAGGAGCACTTGTAGATGTTATAGGCACCATAGGTTCTCTGAAACAAGCCTATTCGAATCTTGTGGCAATCTTCCGTATGGTAAAGAACAAAAATGATAAAGAAGAGTTCGAGTTACTTCTTGCTAACGATGAGATTCGTAATGATTTTTATAAGGAACTAAGTCAGTTTGCTAAATATTTTGGCATAGCGCTGGAATCAGAGCACGTATATAATGCGCTTGGGGAAAATGAGATTCTTCATTATAAAAGAGAACTTAAATTTTTCCAAGAACTGAGGGCATCTGTTAAATTGCGGTATTCTGATGCAATCGATCATAAAGAGTATGAATCAAAGATGAGAAATCTAATGGACACATATATTGCTGCTGAAGATGTCATACAAATAACGGCACCTGTGGATATTTTGAATGAAGAAGAATTTGAAGAAGAAATCTTGCGACTCGGTTCTCCTAGAGCAAAAGCGGATGCTATCAAAACAAGAATGACAAAAAGCATTACTGAAAAGTGGGATGAAAATCCAACCTATTACAAGAAATTCTCGCAACGCATAGAAGAAATTCTTGCGGCATATAAAGAAAAGCGGATATCAGATGCGGATTATCTTAAGCGTATGAATGAGGTAAAAGAGGATTACCGAAAAGGTTATTCTGGCACAAGCTATCCAGAAAAAATTAAGCACAATCTTCATGCTCAAGCTTTCTATGGAGTAATTAAAGAAGCGTTCGAAGATGAAAGTTTATACAGTGCGTGCGATAGCGATGTAGTACAGGAGATGAAAGAGGTATATAATTATGAAAACATACTGTCAGACATAGCTATTGATGCAGACACCATTATCGGCAAACATAGTAAAGTAGATTGGCATGATAACCCAGATGTTCATAAAGCAATCACAAGGTCATTAGATGATCTCCTTTACATGGTTAAGAAAAAACATTTTCCTGATTTAAATTATGATCAAATCGACAGGATTATTGAAAACATTAAAACTGTAGCTTTAAGAAGGTATTAGGTGAAGTATATGGAGAAACATTCAGTCACATATGGAACAAAAGAGATACAATTTCAACTGATACGAAAGAATATAAAGAATATCAACCTTAACGTGAAACCAGATATGAGCATTTCTATTTCGGCAAGCGGTAAAGTACCTTTAGACTATATATACCAGTTCGTGAAAGAAAAAGCACCTTGGATTGTTCGAAATGTCGGGTTTTTTAAAGAAGTGCAAGCAGAACATACTTCTATTAAAGAGTATGTCAGTGGAGAATCTTTCAAATATTTAGGAAAACAATATCGCTTAAAAGTTATTGAGTCAGATGCAGAAGTTGAGTCAGTAAAGTATTATCGAGGGTTTATAGAGTTAAAAGTTAAAGACAAAAAGAATCATGCAAAAAAAGAAAAGTTAGTAACTGCATGGTTTAAAGAAAAGGCAGAACTTAACTTTGCGGACAGTCTTAATCGTGTGTATCCGATAATCGAAAAACAAGGTGTGCCAAAGCCAGAAATACAAATCAGAACGATGAAAGCAAGATGGGGATCCTGCATAAAGGATAAAAATATTATAGTCTTGAATTTTGAATTAATAAAGGCACCAAAGTTTTGCATTGACTATGTGGTACTACATGAACTGATTCACTTTAAATATCAAAACCATGATGCAACTTTTTATGAATTATTGACATTGCTTATGCCTGATTGGAAACAGAGGAAAGCGATTTTAGATGAAGAGGTAGTGAGAGAGTTATAACTAGAGTGAAAAAATTCAAGCTAACTTTTCGTATGCTTGTTTCTTGACAAAGTGGTCTACAGGTTGTAAACTGAAGCCATGAAAGGTCTATAACTTGTAGACCAAAAGGAGTGCTATGCTATGGAATATAGATTTACGGATGCGGAAGCGAAGTTTGCTGATCTGATTTGGTTGAAAGAGCCTATTGCGTCGGGAGAATTAGTTAAGCTGTGCGAGCAGGAGTTTGACTGGAAGAAGTCGACCACGTACACGATGTTGAAGCGTCTTGAGGGCAAACAAATCTTTGCAAATGATAATGGTACTGTGAGTTCGCTAATTACTAAAGAAGATTTTTATGCTGGTCAAAGCAAACAATTTGTAGAAGATGCATTTGACGGGTCTTTGCCAAAGTTTTTAGCGGCATTTACTCGAAGCAAAAAAATAAGTGACCAGGAAATTGATGAATTACAAAAACTAATTGATCAGCATAAGGAGGAGTAGCTGTGGATACGCTGTTTTTGCAGGTTTTAAATATGAGTATTACAGCTAGCTATGTTATCTTGTTTGTTATCATAGCAAGGCTGTTTCTTAAAAAGCTCCCTAAGATTTTCTCCTATGCTCTGTGGTCTGTAGTTTTATTTCGGCTTGTGAGCCCTTTTTCCTTCGAAAGTGTATTTAGCCTTTTACCTGGTAACACTCAGACTTTTAACACAGATATAGCTACTTCACAAGCACCGCGCATAGATAGTGGCATAACGGTTATCGACCAAGCAGTAAATAGAGCCCTGCCTGCACCAGCGGTAGAGGCAAGTGTGAATCCTATGCAGGTCTGGATAGCCTTGGGCGAAGTGATATGGATTATTGGTATTGTTGCTTTGCTTACTTATAGTATTTTTACTGCGATTAAATTGTCCAACAGGCTGAAGGCAGCAACACATGTTTATGATAATGTTTACGAAATGGATTGGATTAAGACACCATTTATATTCAGTATAATTAGCCCGAAGATTTATCTTCCAACAGGACTATCAGAAAAAGAAAAAGAGTATATTATCAGGCACGAACAGACACATATTAGCAGGTTTGACCATGTATTTAAGCCCGTTGCTTTTCTAGTGCTTAGTATTCACTGGTTTAATCCCCTGGTTTGGGTTGCTTTCATACTAATGAGTGAGGATATGGAGATGTCCTGTGATGAAAGTGTCATCAAACAAATGGGCAATGGGATTAAAAAGGATTATTCCACTTCATTACTAGCCCTATCTACGGGCAGGAGGATTATTGGTGGGTGTCCGCTAGCATTTGGAGAGAACAATACTAAGGGTCGCATAATGAATGTTTTGCATTATAAAAAGCCAGCCTTTTGGGTTGTTATAATAGTGGGTATTTTAGTAGTGGTTATGAGTTTTGGGCTTATGAGTAATCCTCAAGATAGCTCACTGACTATAGAAGATTATGCAAATAAAGTTATTGATGAGCGTATCGAATTTCTAGCAGGTGCTTATAGCATTATTAATCGTGAAATTACTAGACTTGAAAAAGTTACTTCCTTTGATCATATACTTCCATCAACTGTGGAAATCTGGCGTCTTGAATATCGTTTGCAGCCTGATGATATTAACAATGTTTTACTAGCAGGCGGCATGAATGAAATTGATGGTTGGATTACAGAAGATGAAAGCATGGGTAAGCCGATGCTTGTGTTTTCCTATCAAGGCTCTAAGCTTCAGTATTTAGGCATGATGAGAAGTGGCGAAGCAGATTTTACTAAAATATCTGGTCAAGAAATGGCTCTCCAGAGATTCTTAGAGGGGAAAGGTATATTGCCTAGGGTTACCTATAGCGGAAATCATATAGTTGTGAAATTTCCATTATCATCAGGAGAAACATCGCAGTTATTGTTATCACAGCCAGTATTGCAAGGCGACGAAGGCATGTGGTGTGTAGAACGCTGGATGGATGGGAACGGTAATTTGTATTATGAAATGCCAAACACGGATGGTTTTAAAGCAGATTACTATAGGGAGCTACAAGAGCGGGTAGATGCTGGCATTGATATGTCGCTTTTAGACCCATTACAGGTGGCGCTTGATTTCATAAACAATGAACTAGGTCAAAGAGTAACACTTGATAAATTAGAACCAATTAACAATGCTACTATAGAGGATTTCTATCAAACACCAGAAAGTAGTTATATTGGATATATATCAAATTTTACAGTAGATGAATTCACCAAATCCTCTTTTCATTTGGAGCAAATTGAGTGGCTGACATTAGGGGATACGGATAGGCTAAGAGAGTTAGATATTGATCCTAACTATATGATGCCTAACGGCTTCTACATCTACCAAAACCCTAACAGCTATCCAATGTTTCATCAGGTAACAGAGGAAACGGAATACAAGATTATAGACTGGGGTGCAGAGATTTATCATAAATCTGTTAATATGGAGCAGTTCATCGAGAGTCTAGAACAATATTCGAATTATGCACCTCCATATACAGTTGTTACTAAGGATGGATATGTTATAAGTATTACAGAGGTATATGTACCCTAATAAGCTAAGGAGGATATTATGACCAAACATCACATCTATACAATGAGTTTCGCAAAAGTCTATCCAATGTATATTGCGAAGGCTGAGAAAAAAGGACGCACGAAGGCAGAAGTTGATGAAATTATCTATTGGTTGACAGGCTATAGTCGGGAAGAGTTGGAAAAGCAACTGGAGAATCAGACAGACTTTGAGACTTTCTTTGCACAAGCTCCTCAGTTAAATCCTTCTCGAACTATGATTAAAGGTGTTGTCTGTGGTGTCCGAGTGGAAGACATCGAAGAGCCAACAATGCAGGAAATTCGCTATCTAGATAAGCTGATTGATGAGTTAGCAAAGGGAAAAGCGATGGAGAAGATTTTGAGAAAACGATAAGAATAACAAAGAAACACCGACCTCTAAGATAAAAAATTAGAAGGGCGGTGTTTCTTTATGACTATCCGTTTAGTAGGCTGCGTATATAACTAGCTAGTGTCGGACGTGGCAGAATCCCCTCGTTAGCAATACTCACTTGGTCGTAATAAACGCTTGTTGGCGCTCCGTATTCACCTGCCCCTTTTAACCATACAGTTCCTAGCCTTAGCTCTTTCACAGGATAGCTCGGGCTATTCCACTCCCCTCTATAAACTATAGCATTATCAAGGTAAATATTAATTGCTTTGTCGCTGTTATTTATATGCACATATACCTCGTGCCATTTTTCTTTCGATATAACATGTCTTCTAGTACTAGTGTACTTTGGTATTTCAAATATATTTCCGGCAACTCCAATCTTCCCTTTTCTATCCATCACTATCACTACCGATTCCGTAGGAAAGTAAATTCCACCAAGTGTGAATGCTTCTTCTGTAAACGAATCTATCCTAGTTGAAAAGTGCCACACCACATTGTCTGGTGGCGATTCTTCTAGCTGGATATCACGATGTATATTCGGAGCAACATATAGATGTCTGCTTAATGCCGCTACTCCTTGACGCTCAGAGAACTCTGTCAGCCATGTGGTGTCAATTACGGTCCAATTATCCAGTGATTGGAACTCGTCACTAAAGTAAACTACAGGCTCTGGAATCGCCCTAAGCTCTAACAACCACCCAACGCAAGCTAATACTAACAAGGCTAGGCTCAAGCCAATCACTAGCATTATTAAAGTTTTTTGTGTATACATACAATCCTCCAACTCTAGCTATATCTAATCACTCTAAATATACCGCTACTATGTTGCTATACTCTCTACTGTTACAACAACTCTATAGGAAGTCGTCAATGGACTAGATAGCTGTAAATTGATATGTTCTAAGCTTACAAAGTCATTGCCTGCTTCATAAGCAGGTGCTTCTTCTAAATCAGAAAAGCTACCTAAATTAGCTAGCAATCTACTCTCATTATCAAATATTTCTACAAAATAATAGAATGTCGGTGTTTCATTGATACCTATTGATTTTGTCGTTTCCAAGCGGAAATTCAAATATATCATGTCAGCTCTAGCATCATAGCCTGCAATTTGTATGCTAGTAGGATAAGATGTCCCCAGTATAAAGTAGTTACCTGCTCCTTCTACTGTTTCATTAAATGGTGTCGCCTTAGTATATGTTTGACCAAATACGGTTGCAAAAACGACGATTCCTATCAAAGCAGCTATGCAAAGCTTATATGTTCTCTTCACCGCTTTCACCTCCCAATCTTTCTTTCTAATAGCTTATTCATGAATTATTATGTTGACTGTTTGTTTGTCAGTTGCCACGTAAAATCCGCACAATATATTACTAATAAGAGTTTTTAAGAAAGGAATGCTTGCTATGCTATGGAAAAGACGAGTAATTATCTATATAATAATTATCTTTTTAGCTATACCGCTGCATGCTATTAAAGCACCTACAGGAAGTGCAGACTCACCAGATACTACCTATATTGACGAAGGAAAAACTGTAACTACTGAAGCATATGAAGATAATGGATATAATAGTGATGATGGAAATAGTGGAGGTAGCGAAGGCACAGGTTACACTGATGAAATCGAGAACAACGAGGATGCTGAATACACTGGTGGTACTGAAGACAATGGGGGAATAGACGAAGCGGAGAATGTCGAAGATGTTGAGGGTACAAAAGAAGCGGAGAACATCGAGAAAGAGGATATACAGGTGATGGAAGAACCTGAAGAAAATAAAGAATATGAGGATACTGAGACTGTAGACGAGCAGACACTTGGCTCAGACATCACTTTATCAGCAGAAGCTATTGACTCGCCCTTGACCCAAAACAACATTCATGGTGCCATGCTTAGACTCACTTTAACTAACGAAGAGTTTGTCCCAAATGCTTCACTCAACTCATTCATATTAAATAATGCGCCCCCAGTTTTAACGGTTGTTGGCTTCAACAGGAATAACTCATATAGAAATATGGGTTTTCTCGAGTTAGCCTTTACAGGAGAAATTGATAAGCATTATCTAGACTTTACGATTACAGTACTAAAAGAAGCCACTAGGGGAAGTCTCGATTTGAATAGTAATGCAATCCCTATTTTTTATCTAGTTGATGGTAATATAAATATCTATGCTACAACAAATCCAAGTCTGTTGTATGAGAAAAACCTTCAAGGCTCTGTCATCAACTTAACTATTAATGAAGGATTTTTTCAATCTACTTTAAATTCATACGACATACAGTTAAACAATGCGCCGCATGGTGTATCTATAGGAACAGTGGTAAGGGATACACCTACTCAGGCGCGAGCTATTCTGAGTTTTAATAACGATAACTACTCACTAGATGGCGATGTATTCTTTTCGGTAACTGTATTATCATCGGGCATTAAGAGCGCATCTAGTGCAACCAGCAATTCATTAATGATAAAAGCCACACCTAAGATTGATGGACATGGAAGCTATACTTCCTTAGAAAAGTCTTATCCAACTTATATTCAAGTGGTGGGGTACTCCAGTGCGAATAATCAATTACAAATTTATTTTGACCTGCTAACTACACGTTTTGTCGATAGCACGCAAACTGTAACATTCCATTATTTTGCCGAAGTGTATAATCAACAGCAACAGCTTATTGGTAATGTTGGTGACTATAAGAATACGGAGATAGCCATTAGTAGCAGTGGAGATAATATAGTACAAGGAATTACTAAAGCAATTAATTTAAACCAGCCTTTAAGCGAGGAATATCGAGTAGTTATTACGGTTAAATCAGTGTTAATTAATAGCTCATAGGTTCATACATTATATAAATTATGAATCCCTTTACTATATTCCTAACGATATCAGTCATTCTACTTGTTAGCTTTGTTCGTGGGGGGGGTATCTTGGCGCACTAAGTAAAGTAGATTCCGCAGAAGCTACGATTCGAGACTTCTTTGTATTGGGCAACCGCTATTGGTTCAAATTTTTTGTTCTACAGTGTGTATTGATGATTCCCTTTGTATTAATGTTTGTTCAAAAAGGTCTGTACTATCTATCTTTTTTGACAGTTCTCTTATTTTATGTGAAATTTTCGATAATCCTTGATAAAGGGAGTATCCTGCAAAACTTTAAAAAAGGGCATGAGTTCCTCTGGGAGCATCTAGGATTGACGATAAAAATGGCTTTCTTCTTTGGGCTACTATTTTCTCTAATTAGTTTTGGCATTTCCATGCTTGTACAGATTGGTATAGTAGGTATTTTCATAGCTAGTGTTTTTACAGCGTATTTCGGGACTATTGTGAATAAGGCCGTACTTGAAGTTTATCGCGAATGTAATGGAATTCATTAGAAATAATAATCTTCGTATTATAATAAAGAAATGGACTGACTGCTAATACAAAGCTACCAGTATGGATTGATTATCCAAACACTTGGCTCAAATAAGGTTGCATCTTAAATTTTTTCGCAAGTAATGGGCGGTCCTGCAAATACAGAACTATGTCAGGACTGCTACCCTCGA
Organism: Desulfuribacillus alkaliarsenatis; assembly: GCF_001730225.1. Classification (NCBI taxonomy): domain Bacteria; kingdom Bacillati; phylum Bacillota; class Desulfuribacillia; order Desulfuribacillales; family Desulfuribacillaceae; genus Desulfuribacillus; species Desulfuribacillus alkaliarsenatis. Next base: position 76,582 of record NZ_MIJE01000011.1, read on the forward strand.
CTATATCCTCAACAATTATTTTTGACAGCAGTTGGCTATATACAGTCCCGTTGTCGCCAAATCCAAACAGGAAATAACAATTAGGATATTCATCGTAAATACCGATGATAGGAAGCCCATAGGTTGCTGCAGGTCTACTAAATGGATATTTAGACTCGATGTCTTTTTTAGTTAAAAAAGATAGTTCAAAGCCATGTTGCTTTAATAAATTATACTCTGCTAGTAAGCTTGCGACATCCTCTTCACAGCTAGCGGAATAGAGAGTATCCCGTCGAGAGAATTCGTAATCGATTTCTACGGTCGTTGAGGCTGACTCGATTTCATTAATGGCTCCACTAAGTAACTGCAAATGTCGATCGATATAATCTTTCCCAAAACTATTGATCAATTTTGTAAACATTTTCTCGCCATTTGAGTCCCCCTAGTCTTAAGTTACATACTAATAATATTTCCAATCCGTTATTTAGAATTCAAAAAAGTACATTGGCCAAATCAAGATCCTAGAAAATAAATGGCTACTAAATGGTTATTCTATAGTATGATAGAACAGCACTCTTAGGAGATCGTTAATATATTTAGTTACAGTAGGAGGAATAAAGTTTGTCTGTAAGAATGAAAGTACCTTTTGCATATCGGGGCAAAGAAGATTTTCCAACTGAATTGGCCAATTGGATTGGGGATGTTTTTTATGATATTCTCCCAGACCACGGATACGAAGTGCGTGAAGAACAGATATATACTGCTTTTCAAATTGCAGATGCAGTTAGTAATAAAAAAGTTCACTTAGCGGAAGCTGGACTAGGCACAGGGAAGACATACGCTTACTTACTATCAGCAATAGCCTATGCTCGTTTTAGCGGAAAACCGGCAGTTATTGTAAGTGCTTCAGCAGCTCTTCAAGAACAACTGGCAGGACCAAATGGTGATATTTTTACACTTTCAAACGCACTAGAGTTAGATGTTGATGTGCGAATGGCAAAAGACCAACGTCAATATATTTGTGATGAGCGATTTAATGACTCTAAAAATATTATTGTAGATAATAAGTACTCTAATGAGATTAACCAATGGATAGCGAAAACAAAAACTGGTGAACGTACAGAGATACCTTCTATACCTGACCGAGTTTGGAAGCAGATCGCATGGGATGAAAATGTAGCGTGTGACACGTGCTCTAGCAGCGGGTTTTGCAAGCTTGTAAAGGCTAGAGAAAAATATCGGCCAGCTAGGGATTTGATTATTGCTGACCGTGGGATCTTCTTTGAAGATTTATGGACTCGAGACGATCGTATTGCAGATGGCAAATTACCGCTACTCCCCAATTATTCTTTAGTTATTTTTGATGAGGGGCATAAAGTTATACTTCCTGCAGCGATGATGGCAGGACAACAAATTAATAAAGAAGTAATCGATAATATTATCTATTCGTTAGAACAAATACAGGGAGCAAGAGATTCTTTAATTTCGACTGTAGTTGCTTTAGAGAATGTTTCAATAGATTTTTTCGAAGCACTTAATAGCTGTGTAGTTGAAGATGACCTTTCACATCGTTTGCCAATTAAAGTAGACAATAAACTGCTTAAAGCAGCAGGTGCTTTCCATAAGCTATTAGATCGATTGCTAATGGAGCTACAAGTTGAACTAGAACTATATACAGAATCACTAACAATAAGGATGTTGCAAACATATGAAAATCAAATAGAAAAGGCAATGATGGCATTAGATTGGTTTGGCGAAAATGATAGTAGAGATGTAATCACATGGGTAGATCAACTTGATGAAAGTTTTTGGGTAGTTCCCCGTAATTTAAGTGAGTTGCTAGATATACACTTGTTTCAAAAGAAAATACCTGTAGTATTTACTTCGGCAACTTTAAGTAATGAAGGGGATTTTAGTTACTTTTCACGTACACTTGGTTTGAAAAATCCATCAAGTTCAACTGTTGGAAGCTCGTTTAACCTCAAAGAACAGGTTGTTGTCTATTTATCTGATGCAATGTCAGAGACCTCTGAAGATGTTAGGTTTACTCGTGGCATAGAACAGTTAGTATCTTTGCTGAAACAAAATGGAGGACGAGCCTTAGTACTAACCAATTCCATAAAAGAAGTTCGGAAAATTAGGAAAGCATTAAAGTGTTATGAGTTGCCTTTTGAAGTTTTTTGGGAGGATAAAGGAGAACGGGGATACATAGTTCGAAAATTTCGAGAGGAAGTATCATCAGTACTGATTGGTGCTAACTTGTGGGAAGGAATAGACGTACCTGGTGAATCATTATCTTTAGTCGTAGTATGGCAGCTCCCATTTCCGTCATTAGATCCTTTGGTTGAGGCTCAACGTAAAGATGCAGTAGAAGAAGGATTGAATCCACTGATTTCAGTAGACTATCCTGAAATGGGGCTTAAACTTAAACAAGGCTGCGGCAGACTTATTAGAACAAAGGATGATCGAGGTTCAATAGTTATTATGGAACCAGTTATCGGAACACCATGGGAAAAAGTTGTTCTAGGTGCTTTACCCCCAGGAGCTAAAATTGAAAAATTAAGTGGTATTTAAACTCTACTCATAAAATTGGCAGACAATTACTGTACGCTGCCTAATATTACTACTATAATAAACGATAAATATAGTATAATTAACAAACTAAATGTATAGTAGACAAGCCTATGTCTACAAGCATGATATGTAGGCAAAATGAAAGAAAAGAGGTGGCTAATGATACAGTTTATTAAGGGAAATAAAGCCGAAGAAAAACTAGTGATAAAGGAAAAAGATACTAGGATTAAAGAATTATTAGATCAAATGACACTAATAATAGTAGAAATCAATCAAATAGTAAATTCCACAATAGAATCTACGGAAGAAATGGGTGAAACTGCTCGAAATCAATCTACAGCTATGGCGGAATTGCTAGCTACGATAAAGGAATTTACTAAAGGAACTGAAGAAATTACTACTAGTATAATGAAGCTCTCTGATAATATAGCTAGCACTTCAGAAAAAAGTGAGATTGTTAGAAGTAAAACAACTCATATGGTAAATATATCTCAACAAGGTCAAAAATCAATGGAAAATACGGATAACTATGTTAGCGTTGTTATGAAATCAATTGCTCAGCTATCAGAATCTATGAAAGAGGTGGATGCCTCTACAGCAGAGATTAAGAGTATAATACAAGTAATAGAAAACATAGCAAGGCAAACAAACTTACTAGCCTTAAACGCGTCAATTGAAGCAGCAAGAGCAGGAGAATATGGAAAAGGTTTTTCGGTAGTAGCTCAAGAAATTAGAAAATTAGCTGAAGATGTTACAAAAGCGACACAAAATATAGAAAAGTTAATACTAGATGTAGAAGTTACTACAAAAAAAGCATTAAATGATACAGTATCAAACAAACAAAGTATGCAGCACGTTCAAACATCGGTAAAGGAAACAGATACTGTTTTTGAAGAGATGATAATTTCTATAAATGAAGTGCAACAACAACTGAATGTAATTGTAAATGAAATAAAATCAGTTAATGAATTTACACATGATATTGCTAGTATTACAGAAGAACAGTTGGCAGGATCGGAAGAGATTTTAGCAGCATCAGAAAGTGTTGACGTTATGGCGTTAAGAACTCTGGATAACAGTAAGATGGTTTCAGATAACGCCGAACGTTTGTCTAAACAATCAAACAATGCTGCAACGCATATAGTAACTCAAATGAAAAATATTGCTGGTACTAGCGGTGAATATGGGTACATTTTCTACAAACATAATGTTGAAGGAGTTTTTGAATACGTAACAAAATCTGTTGAAGGTGTACTTGGTTATACTGTTCAAGAATTCATGAAGAATTTTGAAGATTTTATAACCGATAATCCAATTAATGCGAAAGGCCTGGAACATACGGAGCTATCAATAAAGGGCGTCCAACAACCTAAATATAATTTAGAACTGCTTAAGAAAGATGATACAAAGTGCATGGCGGAAATAACAGAGTTTCCCGTATTTGATGATAAAGGAAAAGTAATTGCAATAGAAGGTCTTGTACAGGTGAAAACTTAAAATATAGTTTATATTTTGCTAATGTAAACATAAAAGGATGCCCCTAATATTTGGGAGGCATCCTTTTGCATGAATAGCTCTACTTAGTATAATTATCAAAATATCCTTTAATATAAATCATCGGAGTACCTTTATCTCCACTACCTGATGTTAAATCAGATAAAGAGCCAATTAAATCAGTTAATTTACGAGGTGTGGTACCCTGGGCTTCCATTTTCCCGACTAAATCATCCTCTTTGTTGCCAATATAAGCAGAAATTGCTTGTTTTAGCTCGTCTCCACGAAGGTGAGAGAAGTTATTATCTGCTAAATACTTTAGTTTTACTTCATTGGGAGTTCCGTCAAGGCCTGCAGTGTAGCCAGGTGATACCACAGGATCAGCCAGCTCCCATATCTTTCCGACAGGATCTTTAAATGCACCGTCTCCATAAATCATGACTTCAACTGTTTTACCAGTTGCTTTTTTGATTTTGGCTTGAATATTATCAACTAAAGGCTGACAGTCATTTGGGAATAGTTTTACACTATCCTCTGTTGCTTTATTTGAACCGAGCAAACCATATGCATAATTACAGCCACAGCCGTTGATTGATTCGGAAAGAATATCTGCAAGGTCAAATACTTTCTCAGCACCATTAGCATTTAAAACTCGTTTTGTTCTAAAGCGTGTGTGAATATCACAGGCTAACACGCTTTTCGTATAATCAAGTATTGTTTTCGGATTATTTGAGAAGATGATTTGGCAGGTGGCGCCTTCAGCTTCAATTAAGCTTTTATAATATTCGATATAGTCCACACCAGTGAAAGTGTGTTTTTTATAACCAAAATGCTCACGAAATTCAGCTTCTGTTAAAACATCAGTCCATGGGTTTACACCTTTTATATCTAACTCATCGATGTCAACTAGGTGATTACCTACTTCATCAGATGGATAGCTGAGCATTAAGGTTATACTCTTTGCCCCTCTAGCAATACCTCGTAGACAGGTTGCAAATCGGTTACGACTTAGAATCGGGAAAATCACACCTATAGTATCATCTGCAAACTTGGATTTAATATCATCTGAAATGTCGTCAATCGTCGCATAGTTTTCTTGTGCACGGGCTACAACTGATTCAGTAATAGTTACAATATCACGGTCATCAATAGAAAAGCCTTCGATTTTGGCTGCATTTAAAACTGTATCAACTACTATTTGCTCAATGTTATCTCCTCTGTTAATTATGGGTCCGCGGAGGCCGCGTACCACTGTTCCAACTACTCTGTCCAATATTATCTCTCCTTACGAGTATACATAATTATGTATGTACAATTTTAAGTCTTATTTTACTATACTTTGTGCACTTATATAAGAAAAAAATAATTTTTATTAAACTTCTAAGACATTATTGGTTAATGCTAACTTTTCCTATGTGATAAATAAGAAAAAATAATGACAGAAAGCTAGGATGCTGGTAGAATAGAATTATTAAAATAGTTATAATTGACGTGCGGGGACTGGTGAATAACTATATGGAGACAGAGAAATCTACACAAGTAGATAGCAATAGTAGTAATCCTAATCTTAAAAATAGAATAAGAGAGTTAGTTGAAAACGAAGTATTTCAAAAAATAGTAATAGCAATAATAGTGCTTAATGGGCTGATTATTATTACCGAGACATATTTAACGGGGAATCGATTCCTACTCTATTTAGATCGAATCATTGTCTGGATATTTGTAGTCGAGCTAGTAGTTAAAGTATATGGTCTCGGAGTTAAAAGGTATGCGAAAAACGGCTGGAATGTCTTTGATTTCTTCGTTGTATCAGGAAGTATAATTTTTTACACAACTCCGTTCATCAGTGCGCTCCGACTATTAAGGGTGCTACGCTTATTAAGAATGATACCTGCAATACCTGCACTACGTAAAATCATTGACGCTTTGCTTAAGTCCCTGCCAGCATTAGGCGGAATTGTAGGGTTGTCGGCATTAATTTTCTCGATTTATGCAATTATTGGCACAACATATTTTAAGAATATTTTACCGTATGAGTTTTTTGGTAGCTTTCATACATCGCTCTTTACGTTGATGCAAGTTGTAACCTTCGAATCATGGGCTAGCCAGGTCGCTAGACCAGTTATTAACGAGATACCTTGGGCATGGATGTACTTCGTATCATTTATTGTTATTGGAGGACTCGTTATTTTGAATCTTGTAATAGCTGTTATTCTTAGCTACTTAGGTCAGGAAGATGAGGCTAATCGTGAGATTCATATGGAGCGGCTCTATAAAGAGAACCTGGAACTTAGGAATGATATCAAAGAAATAAAACAAATACTTTTGAATAACAACAAGCGCAATATGTAAGGTGAAAGTACTTTTAAAATTGAGACATAATCTAAGGGATGCTAAGGTAAAACTAGGCATCCTTTTTTATTTGGAAAAACGCAAGCAAATTAATAATGTACATGCATACTTTGTATATGAGGGGGTTAATGTATGCTAAGTTTGCTGGCTAGTAGCTATAAGGACTTTAAATATACATATAAAAAATATATAGTTTTTGAATTTATATACTTACTATTAACGAGTTTTTTGTTTGTTCCATTAATAGCATATATCTTTAATAGAGCATTAATAGCTATGGGTTCAAGCTCACTGTTAAACAGTGATGTTTTCAAAATAGTATTAAGTATTGAAGGCGTTATAGGGTTGCTTGTGATAGGGTTGATAGCAGTAACTGTAATATTTATAGAGTTTGGTGTATTGATTGTAATTGCCAATCAGCAATATCTTAAAAAGAGCGTATCTATTATTGAAGCAGTTATCACTACTGTTAAATACATTCCTAAAATTCTAAGGATTAGTGTTTTACAATTGATACTGTTCTTAGTAATCTTAATCCCTTTTATAGATTTGTCACTCTCTCCTACGCTAATGGAAGGTATAGAAATGCCAGCATTTTTAATGGATCAAATTGTAGACTCCTATCTGTTATTGTCCTTATATGTTGTTGGGTTTATACTTATAATCTACTTTTTCATAAGGTGGCTCTTTACGCTGCACTTCATCATTATTGAGAACAAATCAACTGTTGATGCAATAAAAGCCAGCCATAAGCTAACTCGTAGCAATAAAACACGAATCCTATTTGCGCTATTGGCATTAAACGTCATTATTTCTGCTCTGGGTATATTATTAATAGCTGTATTAAGTTTCGCGCCATCTCTAATAGGGGTGATTGATAGGAACTATTTTATAGAGAACTACTTAATTACCCTATCGAGTTTTTTAACATTTATCCTTGCGCTCTTGCTGACGCCAATCAACATTATTGTAATTACGAGACTCTTCTATCAAGCTAAAACGATTAATCAAGCACCTATGATTTATAGCAGCGTGCAAACATACGAGAGTACTAGACTTGCAAATATGGAAGAAAGAATGTTCAGGTTCTTCGGCAAGAGGAAGCAACTGCTCATATTCATTGTTATCTTTAATTTAGTAGGAACCTTTGTGTTGAATTATCATGTCAGTAGCGACGTTATAAACTTAGGAAGAAGCGTGGAGATAGCGGCCCATAGGGGAGACCCTATTAATGCACCAGAGAATTCAATTAGTAGTATCCGAGCGGCTCTAGATCAAGATGTAGATTTTGTTGAAATTGACGTGCAGATTACGAGAGATGGAGTTGTCGTATTGCACCATGATTATACCCTCACAAGGGTAGCTGGAGTTCCGTATCGGGTAGCTGATTTGACATATGAACAGCTAACCAGATTAGAGGTTGGAAGCTGGTTTTCACAAGAATTCTCTGGGGAGAAGATACCGACCTTAGAAGAAGCAATTTTAGAGGTTAAGGGAAAAGCGAAGCTCATAGTAGATGTAAAACCTTATGGTCCCAACAGAGCATTAGCAGAAGGGATTGTTGAACAAATTGAGCGACATAACATGGTAGGGGAAGCCTATGTTCAATCATTTCAATATGAGGTATTGCAGCATGTGAGAAGCCTAAATCAAGATATTATAGTGGGGCAAATTATGTTTTTTGCAATAGGAAATTTGTCAGCCCTAGACGTCGACTACTATGCTATAGAACAAAGTATGCTGTCAAATCAATTTGTCAAAAATGCCCGTAGGGATGGCAGAGATATATGGGTGTGGACTGTCAACCACGAACAAGACATTAAAGAAGTACTTAGATATGACATAGATGGGATTATAACTGATTATCCAGAGCGAGTTAGAGCACTAATCGAACCTAATATATAAGTCGATGAGGTTATGGTGTCTAGCTATAATGAGACAAAATTGGTCTGGCAATCAGAAAGGTATGACTATATAATGAAATCGTAGATTTCAACTACTAGAAAACCTTTCGGGAAGTGATTATGTGAAAAAAACCATTGATAAATGTAATGATATAGTTGAGAAGGACAAGCTAGTATATTCGTCGGCAGGTAGAATGCCGTACTATCCGTTAGTAATAGCTAAGGGGCAGGGTGCTTTAGTAGAGGATGTAGATGGTAATCAATATATAGACATGTTAGCCAGCGCTGCAGCTTTAAACACGGGCCACGCCCATCCTCATATAGTTGCTGAAATCACTCAACAAGCACAGAAGTTCATACACTATACACCTGCATATATGTTTCACGAGCCATTAGTTGAGCTCGCTCAAGAGCTAATAGATATAACGCCAGGCAGTTTTGAAAAAAGGGTCGTGTTTGGCCTTTCTGGATCAGACGCCATTGACGGTATGATTAAACACGCAAGGGCTTATACGGGTAGAAGTATTATTATATCGTTCGTAGGCGCTTACCACGGTGCAACCTATGGGTCGTTGTCGCTTTCAGCTATAAGCCTAAATATGCGTAGGAAAATAGGGCCGATTGTTCCAGATATGCATCACATTAATTATCCTAATTGTTATCGATGCAAATATAATCTTGATAATACCACCTGTGACCTAGAGTGTTTTAAAGAACTAGAGGAAGCATTGAGTAATTATATACCTATAGATAACGTGGCAGCAATATTGATAGAACCTATTGCTGGAGATAGCGGAGTTAATGAGCCTCCACAAAGGTATTTAGACAAGCTATATAATCTATGCAAAGAAAATGGAGTGCTATTTGCTGTAGATGAAATACAACAAGGTTTCGGAAGGACTGGAAAGTGGTTCAGTATCGAACACTTTGGCATAGAGCCAGATATTATTGTAATGGGTAAAGCGATAGCATCGGGAATGCCAATGAGTGCGATTGTTGCGAGGGAAGAGATTATGCATTCTTTAGAAGCCCCTGCGCATTTATTTACAACTATGGGCAATCCAGTTTGTTGCAAGGCGGCATTGGCAACTATAAATGTAATCAAAAATGAAGAGTTAATTAAGCAGGCTGAAGAGTTAGGGGCGTATATGAAAAAGCGCTTTGAACAAATGCGAGAAAAGTATGAAATAATAGGAGATGTGCGTGGCAAAGGCATGTCTGTTGGTGTTGATCTAGTAAAGAACAGAAATACTAAAGAGCCAAACAAAGAAGCAGCAGCTAAAATATGTTATCGAAGCTGGGAGAAAGGTGTAATCATTGCGTTTATTGCTGGTGGAGTTTTACGAATTCAACCTCCACTAGTAATAACGAAAGAACAAATAGACACTGCCCTAGATGGTATTGAAGCATCGATTCAAGAATATATTGCAGGAAGTATACCTGATGATGTGCTTAATGTAGCGAAAGGTTGGACAAACTAAGCTGGAATATAATTCAATTGAGAAGTAGCTTGGAAGTGGGGTTGTTACAATGCTAACAGATATGCAACTAGTGTTTCTTATATTAGCAGCTACAATTGTCGGGTTTTTAATCCCGAGGTTTAGAGCGGATTTAGTAGCCTTATCATCATTGTTGGCCCTCTATTTGACAGGGCTCTTAACTGTGCCAGAAGCATTTGCAGGCTTTGCTAATAGTGTTGTCATAATGATTGCTGCGTTGTTTATTGTGGGGGAAGGTGTATTTCAGACGGGTTTAGCTCAGAAAGCTGGTACCACACTTTTGAAAGGCACAGGTAACAGTGAATTTCGGTTAACGATTTTCATGATGGTTTTAGTAGCCGTACTTAGCGGCTTCATAAGTAATACAGGCACGGTTGCAATTTTACTTCCTGTTGTCGTTAGCCTATGTCAGCAGTTACAAATTCACCCTAGTAGGTTATTAATGCCGTTGGCCTTTGCCAGTAGTATGGGTGGAGCATTAACATTAATAGGTACTGCACCAAACCTAATAGCTAGACAAAGTTTAATTGATAGCGGGTTTGAAGGACTGCACTTTTTCTCATTTACACCACTAGGATTAATTTTTCTTTTTACTGGAATTGCATTTCTATGGTTTTTTGGCAGAAAGCGCTTAGATAAACCACATGAGCAAGAGACGGGCGGGGCTGAGCCTTTTAATGTAGAAGAGTTACTTGAGCAATATCAAGCGATAAAATATATTCATCCAATAAGAGTTCCAGCAGAAAATGAAAGTGTTGGCAAGGTTATTAAAGAATTACAGTGGCCTAGTAAATATGATGTAACCGTACTAGAAGTTATAAAGTCAAAAAAACGCAGGCTACCGGTAGGGCCGAGTTACACAATTGAAGCTAACGATGTGTTGATTATTTATGCAGATGAACAGGCAGTTGCAAGGTTTGTAGAAGGTATTAATTTGGAGAAGTTGTCACATAACACACTGGATGGACACTTGTTAGAAGGGGCAAACCTGGCAGAGGTAATATTAACCCCAACATCAAGGCTTACAAATCAATCCCTTAAAGATATTAGTTTTCGAGAGAAGTACGGCCTTACAGTCTTAGCGTTAAGGCACCAGTATGAAGAAGCCAGAAGGCATAGTTATGAGGAGAAGCTTAAATACGGTGACGCTTTACTGGTGTATGGTAAGTGGGATGATATTGATTTATTATCGAAAGAAAAAAGCGATATGGTAGTGCTTAAAAATGCTTCTGAACCAGCCGTAGAAAAGAAAAAACCTGACAAGTCTACGATTGCAGGTTTAATCATATTAGGAATGTTAGTATTAATGGTGTTTGAAGTATTTCCTGTTGTTATTACGGTTGTTATTGCGGCAATGATTATGGTTCTTACGGGCTGTGTTAGACATACAGATCAAGCTTATAGGTCAATCAACTGGCAAACCGTTGTCTTGATAGCCAGTATGCTACCGATGGCTACAGCCTTAGAGAAAACAGGTGGTATCGAATTTTTATCTGAAACCCTTATTGGCTCACTGGGTATATATGGTCCATTGGCAGTACTAGCAGGTTTATATGTAGTTACTTCAATATTTAGTCAGTTCATAAGCAATACCGCGACGGCCGTATTACTATTCCCTGTTGCTATTTTAACGGCGCAGCAGATGGGCGTAAGCCCAATGCCGATGGTTATGGCAGTTGCGTATTCTGCAAGCATGGCCTTTGCTACCCCGGTAGCTACGCCGCCAAATGCAATGGTAATGGCAGCAGGGAAGTATACGTTTTTAGATTTTGTACGTGTAGGAGTTCCGCTCCAAATTACAATTGCTATTATTGCTGTGTTATTGATACCGGTGTTTTTCCCGTTCTAAGTAGAATCTAATTAGATGAATAGGCTACTTCAGCTTCTACTTTTTGTGTTTGTTGGTTCTCTTTTTCAATACGTTTAATATCAAGCTGTAATAAAATCGCGACCACAAAGGCGAGCATAATCATACCAGTAAAGATATAAAATACTGGTATATAGCTACCTGTACTTTCGAATACTCGTGAAACTAACAGAGGTCCAAAAATCCCACCTAGTGACCAAGTGGTTAATAGGTATCCATGGATAGCGCCAAGCTGTTTTACACCAAACATGTCACCAATGAATGCAGGTAAATTTGAGAAGCCGCCACCATAGCAACTAACAATGATAAAGATGAATGCTTGGAACATTAAAACGCTAGTAATGTTCGGCATCGATATAAACGCGATTAACTGTAAGGTAAAGAAGATTATATATACTGTAGGGCGGCCGATGTAATCTGAAACAGCAGCCCACAGCAGTCGGCCACCTCCGTTGAAAATACCCATAAGACCAACCATTGTAGCAGCAGCGGCTGCAGATAATCCAACGACCTCTTGCGACATTGGCGATGCTACTGATATCATCATTATTCCTGCCGTCGTATTGATAAACATAATTGTCCAGAGCATCCAGAAGCGTCGTGTTTTCACGGCTTCCCTTGCTGTTAATTGAGATAAGTCCTTGATGACAGCCCTTTTGCCAGATGCGATATCCTGACGCATTCCCTCTGGCATCCAATCCTTAGGTGGCGGAGCAATGTATGAAGCACCAAGAATCATTAATACTAGATAACAAGCACCGAGAATATAAAAGGTACTGGATATGCCGACAACATCCATTAAGCGTGCAGCTGCTGGACCAGTTAACAAAGCACCCATACCAAAACCGAGAACGGCCATTCCTGTAGCTAAACCTCTTCTGTCGGGGAACCACTTAACTAGGGTAGACACAGGAGATATATAACCAATTCCTAAACCTAGGCCACTTGCTATCCCGTACATAAAGATAAATAATGGTAAAGAATCAATAGCAATCGCAACTCCAGATCCAGCCTGACCAGCACCGAACAGTAAAGCCGCAATAATTGCTGACTTGCGAGGGCCACTGTATTCGACGAACCTACCAAAGAAAGCAGCTGAGAACCCAGCAAGTGCCATCATAATTGTAAAAGACAATGTGATACCAGTCACTGACCAGCCCATTGCATCACGAATGGGATTAGTATAAACACTATAAGCATAAGCACCACCGATAGATATATGGATTGATATAGCAGACAGGGCTATAAGCCATCTGTTCTTATTGGTTTCCATGTAAACGCTCCTTCAGCTAGAAAATTTAACATACTGTTATAAGTCAGTAGCATAAAAACAAAAACTGTTATAGTAAACAATTATAACGTAAAGCTCATAATAAATAAACAGAAAATTTGAAAAAATTGTGAGTAATTATTTAGGGAGGTAGCATTATGGATAAAAAACAAACTGAAGAAAATAAAGAAAATAAAGAAAATAAAGAAAATAAAGAAAATAAAGAAATTCTAAAACACAGACTGACACCAATTCAGTATTGTGTTACGCAAGAAGATGGGACGGAACAGCCTTTTAACAACGAGTATTGGAATAATAAACAAGAGGGAATATATGTGGATATTGTTTCAGGGGAACCATTGTTTAGCTCGGTACAGAAATATGATTCTGGTACTGGCTGGCCAAGTTTTTGGGGGCCATTATCGCCAGATAATATAACGGAGCATAAAGACAATAAGCTAATCCAGCCAAGGACAGAGGTTCGAAGTAAAGTAGGAGATTCGCACTTAGGGCATGTATTTGCCGATGGGCCACAGCCCACGGGTCTACGATACTGTATAAATTCTGCAGCATTACGCTTTATCCCGAATGATAAGCTGGAAGAGGAAGGGTACGGAGAATATAAGTCGTTATTCGAATAAGTTAGAAATAAGTAGCAGAAATAAATATTATACTGACAAACCTACCCATTTTGTGTAGGTTTTTTTATGCTCAACAGCCTAAGTACTACCCTTTTTGTGTGTGGTTAAATTTTTACAGGCACCTTAATATGACATTATCTATTATTGAATTGAAATATTGCAAAGAAGGGGATGTGAACTATGAGAAAAAAGATAGCTTTGTTTATTGTTGTGATAATGCTATTTCAAGTGGTACCACCTTCGGCGAGCATAGCTAGTGATCAATATGCGTGGGTACTAGTCGAAACCCAGTACAGAATTGGAGGGCAGTGGGAGAACTCACCTTTGGGTAGCTATAACCCAACAAATGTACCTTCAGGGTTTAGCAGATACGCAAATCAAGAGCCTAGGAAAGTTGAAATACGCGCTTCAGGGCCTGCTCGAAGTGGGCAGCCGGCTATGGATATGCGTGGGATATATACCTGGGGTGCTCCGCAATCACAAATACAACCGAGCGGGACATTTTCAATTACAGCTAATCAGAATGTAGTTAGTAATGTACCAGGCTTTTATAACACAAGATTTTCAATGCGCGTTATGATTAATTATCCTACTTCAACGGGACATGTATATCTATCAGGACCAGCTGATTTGCAAGGCAAAGAATATCGTACCGTAAGCTTTGGTGGACCATCTGCGCACCCGACTTATGAAATGCAAGGATCTGGCTCTGTAACATTCTCTACAGAAGTATGGGCTGTTGCAAGTGAGGGTACAAGACGTGCAATTACTGTTGAAGTATCTAATGGCAATGAACTCGTACAAGAGCGTTATGTTTATGAATCAAGGTCAGTAAGAGCTACTGATCGGTTTTCAGACTTAGCTCCAAGTCATTGGGCGTATGAGACTATTATGGAAATGGTAGAGCTAGGTATCCTCAGCGGATATCCAGATGGTACATTCCGCCCAAACAACACAGTTACGAGAGCTGAATTTGCTACCATTATGGTAAGGGCATTAGATCTGAACCAAGCCCCAGTAAGAACAGTTACATTTGCAGATGTACCAGCAGGCCATTGGGCGCATGGAGTAGTAGAAGCAGCTAAGGAATATCTGACGGGTTATCGAGATGGACGAACAGGACAGTTAACATTTGAGCCGAATAGTGTTGCCGTCCGTGAAGATGTTGCCGTTGCAATGGTAAAAGCTCAAGGGGTAGGAAATGTCAATCCAAATCTAACTCTATTAAACCAATTTTCTGATCAAGGGCAGATTTCACCAGCATTACGAAATCATGTAGCTATAGCTGTAGAGTATGGATATATGCGAGGAACAAACATAGGCTTTGAACCGCAGAAGGCGCTAACAAGGGCAGAAGCCTGTGCATTACTTTCACGGATTATTAAAGAGGCAGGAGATAGAGAAAAAGTTGCAATGTAAAGACAAGCAATGTAAAGAGATACTGCCAATAGAATGGAAAATGGAAGTTCCGATTTTTAAAAATCGGTTAATATTAAAACAACTAGTTCTAGCAGTGGGTCTACCTTTTATAATAGTTTTCGCAGCTTTACTAGTTTTGGCTTGGAAAACGAACAATTTCCAGGATGCAAAATATGCGTTTGGGATTATTGGATTGGCGTTTTTTCTAGCAGTAGTGTTGATATTAGTAGCTTATCGTGATAAATACTCAGTTAAGTTTAGAATAGATAGAAAAGGAGTTTATTCTTTAACACAGGATAAACAAGCAAAAACAAACAGAAAAATGCAAGGATTGTTAGCTTTTTTAGGGATAATCAATCTGAATCCAACGGCTGTAGGTATTGCAGTATTAGCACAGACACGTGAGAAAACCTATATACCATGGAGGAGGATACGTTCAATTCGTTACTATCCCAAGCAACATACAATTATCATTAGAGGTGGCTGGACTGAGTCAGTTGCCCTGTTCTGTCAGAAAGATAGTTATGCTAGAATTAAAGAATTATTAGTGGAAAATAGCAGTTGGTTAACAAAAAATAGCAATACATGCCAATAAAATAAGGCATGTATTGCTATTTTTTCTGTAAAAACATACAAAAGCATAAAAATAATGTGTATAATATACACACTTAGATAACGAACGACGAAATGAAAGGGGTGCTTAACTTGATAGCTCTCCTGCGAAATGATCGGATTAAATTAATTAGCTTTTCTTTGTTCTTCGGTTGGTTATTGGCTGTTCCATTTGAGGGGCAGGTTTTGTATCGGCTATTAGAACTTTCTGACATTGAAGGGTCTATGCACACTGTGATAGCAGTTTTTGCACACTTTTTAGGCTTAATTGTCAGCGGATTTTTAATTAACAGACAATATGTCGCTAAAATGACTATGGTTATTGCTACTGTTATTTGTATTTTAGGCAGTTTAGTTTTTTTCCTATCATTTTCTATGCTATGGAATTTAGCTTTGATTAATGTTGCATTTTTTTCAGGGATGTTTGTTGCTTGTTGGGGCTGGTTTTTCAAATATTACACCCGTCCAGGACAACGGTTAGCAATTGCTGCTGAGGTATTAATTTGGTCAAATGTAATGATGATATTTATCAACGTTATAGCTAACAATGTGTCAGCAGTTTTAGCTTTATCGGTCGCGATAGTTGGATTACTTATGGCATTGCTAGTAACATTTAGTTTGGATGATCAGGAGCGGAGCTCGGAAAAGGTTAATATTGATTTCGACAATATTAACCAAAACAAATCTACAATAGGGTTAAAGCCAATTGTAATATTAGGGTTATTTATATTTATAATAACAATTAATTCTGGGTTAATGTATCAAGTAGTAAATCCAGCATTCTCACACTTTACGCTGCTTACAAGCTATTTCTGGGCACTTCCGTACATATTAGTAATCCTTATTATCAGAAATATAGCCCCTAAGACAAATATGGCGTACATTCTATATGTTGCACTAGCAATGCTGGGCATATCGTATATTTTATTTATGGTTTTAGATATTTCTATTGCAAGCTATCTTTTGATTAACACGTTCATGTTAGGCGCATTTGGAGTTTTTGATTTGTTTTGGTGGAGTATTTTAGGAAAATTCCTAGAGCACTATAAGAACCCAATTAAAGTGTGGGGAATTGGTTTGTCGATGAATGTGCTTGGGATTTTAATAGGTGGATATGTTGGTGCTGTATATGTAGGAGAGGGCGAATATATTCATGCTTCCATTGTAGCCTTAGCTGTAATTTGTACAGCGATATTGATACTCCCTATCTTAAACAATCAGCTTGCAAATACTTTAAAAGGACATGTGTTTCTTTATGATTTTGCACCAGATAGGGAAATGGCTAAAGAAATAGCGCTAACTAAGGAAATGGCGCTAACTAATGAAAAAGAGATATTACAGGAAAGTAATATGCTAGATTTCAAACAGGACTACAAATTAACAGACAGAGAAATGGAGATTACTGAATTACTAGTTCGTGGATATACATATAAAGCAATTGCTAAGACCCTGTTCATTAGTGAAAACACAATGAAATATCATGCGAAAAATATTTATCAAAAATTAAACGTAAAAAGCAAAATGGAGTTAATTAGATTATTATCAAGAAACAGTAACAGCGAGAATAAGCAGTAGCGTTTAGCAGGCCTACAAAAGAAAAGCTAATGGTATTAGCAATATATTTATATGGGTGGGATGGTTTTATTAAAATCCCACCCTTTTTGTGTGTGTTGGAATTGATTAAAAATAGATATTGTAACTATAAGCACGCAATAAAATTAGTATAAGTCGTTAATCATATATAATGGAGGCAACCTAATGCAGCAAAGCGAAAAGTTACCTAAGCAAGAAATCAAAGAAACGGTCACGATTGTACCTAATAAAAAGAATGTTTACCAATTAGTGGCCTGGTCAAAGTGGAGAAAATTGAGAAAGTCAAACAGAATTTAATCACTACGAATAGGAATGAAGTAGATGGTGGAAGGCACCTCCAAATGGGGGTGTTTTATCTAGTTAGAGAAAGGGGCGGCAAAATGGAAAAGAAAAAAGCACTCATTTTAGGAGCTACTGGCTTAGTGGGAAATGAATTATTAAAGATTCTTTTAAATTCTAGCGAATACGGAATGGTGATTGCCATAGTCAGACGACCACTAACTATAAACCATCCCAAGCTCAGAGAAATAGTTAGTGACTTTGAAAATCTTGAAGCTGAGAAGGATTACTTTGCTGTAGACGACGTATTCTGTTGCTTGGGAACAACAATTAAGAAAGCCAAAACCCAGGAAAAGATGTACAAAATCGATGTAGAGTATCCACTGGAGATTGCAAGGCTAGCAGAATTATGCGGCGCTAAGCACTTTTTGCTTGTAAGCTCTATGAATGCTAACCCGAATTCGCGAATATTCTATTCCCGTATAAAAGGACAGCTAGAAGAACTATTACAAAGAATTCCTTATGAAAGAATTTCTATATTACGCCCATCACTATTGTTAGGAAACCGCAAGGAGCATAGATTTGGTGAAGAGTTGGCTACGAAGCTATATAAAGCTATAAATATAATCTTCAGGAAGCCAATGCCGAAGCTTGCCATAGAAGCCAGCGTTGTAGCCGAAGCAATGCATCGGATTGCACAAACACAAAAAAAAGAAAGAGTGGCAGTTTATTCTGCTAGTGCGGTGATGGCGTATGCTATACGATAAATATTGTGAGGAATCAATAATTAAGCATGGGAAAAAGCTTGAATCTAAGACGCTTAAACAGTATTTAGATGAAAACCTAAATCCTACAGTGATTGTGAGAAAAAGCTCTGCTTTTAATTCAGGTAAAGGGTCACTGGGGCAGCTTGTTGAAGAACTAGTTTTTGGTTATAAAATCAATTCTGCAAAACAAGCCGACTTCCATGATGTGAATATGGAGCTTAAAGTTGTGCCGCTGAAAAGGGTTAGACCCGTGAAAAGCAGTAAATTAGTCTGCAAGCAGCGAGGCTTAGCAGTCAAAGAACGCATGGTGCTATCAATAATAGATTATATGACAATTGTTAACGAAGATTGGGAAACAAACTCATTAGCAAGTAAGCTGTCAAAAATATTATTGATTTTTTATATTTATGAAAAAGACGTTAATTTATTAGATTACACCTTTGAATTAGTAGATAAATGGGAGCCATCAGCTACAGATTTAGCAATTATTAAAAAAGATTGGAATACCATTATCGATAAAATTAAAAATGGGTTAGCACATGAATTATCAGAAGGAGATACTTTTTACTTGGGTGCAGCTACAAAGGGGGCATCGTCAAAATCATTACGAGCACAGCCATGCTCCCCGGTGCAAGCCATGCAAAGGGCTTTTTCGCTAAAAAGAAGTTATGTAGAAAACATTTTTGAAGAATTAATTACTAATCAATCTGAAGAAAATGTAGCAGAAAAACCTATCGATGTAATAATTCATGAGATTATGACGCGCTATAAAGGACAGACTGTTGCTGAAATTATAGAAAAGCTAAATATAGAAGTATCAACGGCTAAAAACTGGTTAAATCTTATTTGCAGAAAATTACTTTTAGCAGAATTAGGCGATACATTTGAATCCTTTGGTCAGATTAAGAAAGCGGGAATAGAGCTAAAAACTATATGCTTACAGATTAATGGCATCCCAAAGGAAGGAATGTCATTTGAACAAATTAATTATAGTGAAATAATCAATGAAAGCTGGGATGACTCAAATATTAGAAGTCGCTTTGAGTCCAAAAAGCATTTATGGATAGTCTTTAAAGCGCAGATACATTACAAGAAACAAAAGGATTTGAGCTTTAAAGATATAATATTTGATCAGTGCATGTTTTGGAACATGCCAGCTAAAGACCTCGAGGTGGATTATAAAGCACTATGGGAGGATACTGTACAAAAAATAAGGGAAAATGATTTTGATAGCTTCTTAACGTCAAAAGATAATCCAGTAGGCCATATAAGACCAAAAGCAAAAAACTCTAAGGATAAAGATATATTTAATGGTGTGCTAGTTCCTAAAAAAGCTTTTTGGTTAAATGCGCGCTATATAGCTAATCAAATCGAGAAACATGTAAGTAGAGTTAAATGAAAAATTGGGATTCCTATTTAATAAAAAATACGGTTAGTACTTTAATTAAAAATGGGATTAGTACTTATTATGGGAGCATTAGTTTGATATAATATGTACAAGCTAGATACCTGGAGGTACATATGGAAAAGTCAGTAGTTGAA
This sequence comes from Desulfuribacillus alkaliarsenatis, assembly GCF_001730225.1. Lineage (NCBI taxonomy): Bacteria > Bacillati > Bacillota > Desulfuribacillia > Desulfuribacillales > Desulfuribacillaceae > Desulfuribacillus > Desulfuribacillus alkaliarsenatis. Next base: position 96,374 of record NZ_MIJE01000011.1, read on the forward strand.
TTATTTGCGGGTGTTGGGGGATTTCGTCTAGGGCTCGGACAGGCTTCGGAAGAGTTCAAATTCGTTTGGGCAAACCAATGGGAGCCTAGTAGAAAGGCGCAGGATGCCTACGAATGCTATATTAGCCACTTCGGAAATTCAGATATACATAGCAATGAAGATATAAATAAGGTTGATAAAAACGACATACCACAGCACTCTGTATTAGTTGGGGGCTTTCCTTGTCAGGACTACAGTGTGGCAAGAACTGGCGCCCAAGGCATTAAGGGGAAAAAAGGTGTATTGTGGTGGGACATCTATGAAATACTAAAGGCTAAAACCCCGCCATTTGTGATATTAGAAAACGTCGATAGATTACTAAAGTCTCCAAGTTCTCAAAGGGGGAAGGATTTTGGTGTCATCTTAGGGTGTTTTAAGGAATTAGATTACTCAGTAGAATGGCGTGTTATAAATGCAGCAGATTATGGATTCCCTCAGCGAAGAAGAAGAATTTTTATTTTCGCTTATAAAAATAATACAAGCTATGCCAAAGGATTAAAAGAATATAATCTTAATGAAATAATTGAACACACAGGCTTCTTTCAGCAGGGATTTCCAGCTGAGCCAATATCATTAGAGTTAAGCAATAAGAGTAAGAGCACATTTGATTTTATTTTTGAAGATTTAATAGAAGTATCAGATAACTTCACATTAGAGTTTTCAAATGCAGGCATTATGAGAGGAAATGAAATACATACACAACAATTATGTGCTTCAGAATGTTATACAGTTGAACAACAGACGCTTAAGGATATTTTAGAAAGTAATGTTGATGAAAGATATTACTTAAATGGCGAACTGGATGATTGGCTTTACATGAAAGGTCCGAAGCGGATTGAACGCACTAACAAGAATGGACATAAATACATTTTTGCAGAGGGTGGAATAGCCTTTCCTGACCCTGTAGACAAGCCTGCTAGAACAATGCTAACTAGTGAGTCGTCGAAGAATAGAAGCACACACATAATAGAAGACCCGCTAACTGGCAGAAAAAGAAAGCTAACACCTATTGAGTGTGAAAGGCTAAACGGCTTTCCAGATAACTGGACAAACACGGGTATGTCAGAGCGATTTAGATATTTTTGCATGGGCAATGCCTTAGTAGTAGGCTTAATTGAAAAAATGGGAATTACATTAAGTGAAATTATCGATGGCGAAACCAGCTCTAGTAGCGAAAAGGAAGATCAACTAACAGCAGTATCCTAAGTTGTAATAATTAATATTTATAAAAACGCAGCATCTAATTTGTTTAGTGTATAATAAACCTACTACAGAGGTTATTATAGCCTTAGGGAAGAGGGAAATGATGATAAAAATAATGGCAGACTCTACCTGCGATTTATCACAGGATATATTAGAAAAGTACGACATAGGCGTTGCACCACTGAAAATTAATATCGATGGAAAAACCTACAGTGACAAAATAGATATTAAAACAGATGAATTATTTGAATTGCTTCCAAATATAGAAAAGCACCCTACAACGTCGATGCCAAGTCCTACAGAATTTCTAAGCATTATGAAAGAGGCCGTAGACAAAGGACATACATCTATATTGTGTATATGTATGTCTAGTGGGACAAGTGCTTCCTATCAGGCTGCAGAAATAGCTAAAGATACTTTTTATGATGAAAATCCTAATTCAGAAATTAAAATACACGTTGTAGACTCTAAAAGCATGAGTCATGGTAGTGGCTGGCTAATACTAAAAAGCGCTAGACTAAGGGATGAAGGTGCTAGCTTTGATGAGCTAGTTAAGTTTAACGAAGCTTATAAGAAGAATGTTAAGCACTATTTATCCGTAGATGATCTAGATCATTTAATTCGCAGTGGTCGTTTGACTAATACAAGTGCCTTTATTGGGAAGTTACTTAAGTTAAAGCCGATAATGTCCATGAAAGACGGTAAAGGCGCCATAGTTGCTAAGGAAAGAGGCCGCAAAAAGGTTCTAAACCACTATGTGAGTGAATTCTTAAAAAGAAACAATCCTGAGCTTACGGATTTCATTATCATTGGCTACTCGAATGAAATCGGAGTAGCTGAAGTATTAAAAGAGAAGTTAATTCAAGAAGCGGGCTATAATGGTGAGATATTTATTATGCAGATGGGGGTTGCCGTTAGTACCCATGTAGGACCTGGGGCGATTTCTCTGTTTTTTATTGAAAAGAATCGCAACTAAATAATCTAATTTAGAATACAACGTATTGGAGGGACATCGCTAGATGTCCCTTTAAATAGATTTAAGGTTGAAATGAGAACGGATTAAAAGAAATTTAAGAATTTCTAATGTATTTCTAATGTTTTACCAATGGCATATAAAGGATTTCTATTTATACTAACCATAATGAAAGTTAAAGGAGGAGATATTATGGTTACAATAGAACAAGTAGAAAAGCTACGAAAGCATACGGGAGTATCTTATGAAGAAGCGAAAAAGGCGTTAGAGGAGACGAACGGTGATGTCTTAGAGGCGGTCATTAATTTAGAGAAGCAAAATCGGATTAAACCGCCTAATGAAGGAGGACAATATCAATCCAGCTCAGGGCAACAACAGAATAGTGATAGTAAGATTAATGAAACTAGCGATGAAAATCAAAGCAACTCTAATTCAACGAGCTTTGGAGAAATGATTGGACGCTTTTTCAGATGGTTTGGGAAAATTGTACACAAAGGAAATACTAACAGTTTTAAAGTAATGAAAGATAACGAAAAAATTATGGCCATACCATTAACGGCTATGGTGCTACTGCTTATTTTTGCATTCTGGCTTGTCATTCCATTGGTGATTATTGGGCTGTTCTTCGGCTATAGATATTGGTTTGAAGGACCAGAGGTGAGTAATCCATCAGTCAATCGAGCTATGGATTCAGTGGCAGACGCTGCTGAAAGCTTAAAAAAAGACTTCACTAACGGAATGAACGACAAAAAAGGTGAGTAAAAATGGAGAAAATACTAATTATTGAAGATGAAGAAAAGATTGCCCGTTTTATTCAGCTTGAGCTAGAATACGAGGGTTATCAAGTAGAAAAAGCTTTAAATGGAAGGGATGGGCTTGAGATGGTTAAGGCTCAGCCCTTTGACCTCGTTCTGCTAGATTTAATGCTACCAGGCCTTAATGGCATAGAGGTGCTGCGTCGGATTCGACAATTCTCCAATCAACCAGTAATCCTGCTAACGGCACGTGACTCCGTAATGGATAAAGTGACAGGACTGGACGGCGGAGCTGATGATTACATTACTAAGCCATTTGCAATTGAAGAATTGCTAGCAAGGATTCGCGCAACTCTAAGGAAGGCTTCAGCAAATAATACTGCAGTGACATCGCACGTATTAAGGGCAGGGCCGCTAGAATTAGATGCAAGTCGTAGAAGGGCTTGCGTATATGATACTGTACTTGATTTGACAAAACGGGAGTTTGATTTACTTCAATGTTTATTAGAGAACAAAAACATAGTATTACAGAGGGAAGTACTTTTAGAGAAAATATGGGGTTATGATTTTGACGGAGGCTCTAATGCAGTTGATGTGTATATACGCTACCTGCGTGCTAAGGTTGAGGAGCCTTTTAGCCTAAAGCTTATACATACCGTAAGGGGTGTAGGGTACGTGATTAGAGATGAATGAACAGCAAAGCAATAAAGCAAAGGGAGTAAGTATATCTGATAAGATACGCTCATCGCTAGTTATAAAGTTAAATCTGCGGATGCTTGCTATTTTGCTGTCTGCTTTTATGTCTATTAATACATTGTTGTTAATTATAGTGTCGACAAGCACTATCTATCAAATTGAAAAAGGCGCGATACAACTAGCTCAAGATGTCGTAGCTACTGAAAACGCTATAGCAGTAGAATCTTATGAAGTCCTAGGATATCGAATTACGGGATTGGATGTGCTTACTGGACAGGAAACAGAAGGCGAAGGTTATCAATTGCCATGGGCAATCCAAAAAAGAACACCAATTAAAGATGCAAGCACGACAAGAAATATACTAACAGTTAATTGGCAAGAAGATATGATGGTTGCCGAGTGGATACGTCAAATAGATTACGAGCTTAGATTTACTGTTGAGAATCAAACCTTTCTGGTTGTGTATAATATAGGTGAGGATCTTGCGCGCATAACGGTTATTGCGATAATTGTTCTAGCGGTGGAGCTGCTGTTACTAATAAGCAGCTTATTCAAAGGTTCAACAGCCATCCGTAAAACCTTAAAGCCTATTTCTGAAATGGCAGAAACGGCAAAAGCACTCAATGAACAAGTCGCGAATATAGGTGCTGGAGGAAAAGATATCACATCGCTAGCTGGCGCCATTAGTAGTATTGACGCTAGCCAGCTTGACAAGCGCATAGCAGTCGATGAATCGCAGAAGGAGCTCAAGGAGCTGGCACAGGCCATTAATCATATGTTGAACAGAATTAATGCTTCTTATCAATCACAGGTGCGGTTTGTTTCTGATGCCTCCCATGAATTGCGCACACCGATTTCCGTCATCCAAGGCTATGTAAACCTACTTGACCGATGGGGAAAAAAAGATGAAAAAACACTACAAGAGTCAATAGACGCAATCAAAGACGAGACAGAGAGCATGAAAACCCTTGTCGAGCAATTACTTTTTTTAGCCCGGGGAGATAATAGCACTATGCAGCTTAACAAACAATCTTTTGACGTACAGGCTTTAATAGACGAAATTGTTCGAGAAGCACAAATGATAGATTCAGCCCATGTATTTAAAACGAAATGTAATACCGTGATAGCGATAAAAGCAGATCGCCAGTTAATGAAGCAAGCAATTCGCATTTTGCTAGATAACAGTATAAAGTACACTCCAGCAGGTGAGGTTATATCCTTAAAGACCTATTCAGAGAATAATAAATTACACATAGTCGTACAGGATAATGGGATTGGTATACCGCCAGAGGATGTTCCACGTATTTTCGATCGCTTTTATCGTTCGGATGAGTCTCGCGCCAGGAAAACAGGAGGCTCGGGCTTAGGTCTAGCGATTGCAAGAATAATTGTAGAGCAGCATGATGGACACTTCGAAGTAATCAGTCGTCAAGAAATTGGAACACGGACAACAATTGTTTTACCGCTTGAAAATAAACCTACCATTGAAATTTGACAATGGTAGGTTCTTAATATATTCTTATGCGCAGCTAAATATTGAAAAGAGGGAAGTATATGCTTAAGCTGGAGGACGTTTCAAAGATATACAGTAGAGACCAAAAACAAGCATTGAAAAATATAAATTTAGAGATTAAAGAGGGAGAGTTTACAGCGCTCTTAGGTCAAAATGGCGCTGGCAAAACAACGCTCATCAATATACTAGCAGGAAATGTGAAAAAGAGTAGTGGCAAAGTAACGATTGCGGGCTATGATTTAGACACTAATGAATTAGATACTAAATGGATTCTCGGTATCGTTCCCCAGGAAGTAGCGATTGATTTCACCTTTTCTGTGGAAGATATCCTAATACAGCAATCAGGATATTTCGGAATCACGGATAACAAAGAATATATTGATTGGTTACTTGAGTCCCTAGCCCTAAAAGACAAAAAGAAATCCCTGGCAAGGGAGCTTTCTGGTGGGATGAAGCGTCGACTACTAATTGCTAAAGCTCTTGTGCACAAACCAAAAATATTAGTTCTAGATGAGCCTACAGCTGGTGTAGATATTGGCCTTCGACACACCCTGTATGAGTTTCTAGAGCAGCTACATAAAGCGGGAACGACAATCATATTAACGACCCATTACCTAGAGGAAGCAGAGCGGCTGTGTGAGCGAGTGGTTGTAATAAATAATGGTATGCTTGTCGCTGATGAGCCTAAGGATAAATTGTTAAAAGACTTTTCCCAGGAAATAAATGTAGAAATTAAACTGGACGGGAAAATAGAGCAAGAGAATATCGGCTTTTTGCAGGCATTCAATCCGACAATTAAAGACCTAGACACTATTGTTTTGCTAATAGATAAGGCGGAATTAACAAACATATTGCAATTACTTATTGAAAACGATATGAAAATCTTGGATCTAAACGTAGAGCGACAAAAGCTTGAAGATGTTTATCTACAGCTTATCAAGCAATAGGGGGGAGATTGTAATGAGAAAAGGAGCTATATTTTATAACCGTACAGGCTTTTTTACACTGTTAAATCGAGAAGTGCACCGGTTTATGAAAGTATATATACAGACGATACTCGCCCCGCTGCTTTCAAATATTTTGTTTTTAGGGATTTTTGGTGGCATATTGCAATCGAGGGACATTGGGCTAGAAGGGGTTGGCTATCTGCAGTTTCTTGTACCAGGCCTTGTGACCATGGGTGCAATTTTTGCATCATTTCAGAATCCTTCGTTTTCAATCGTAGCGCAAAAGTTTCAAAATACTATTCAGGATTTGAATAGTTACCCAATTTCAGATACAGAGAAAACCTTAGCATATGTACTTGGCGGAGCGTTCCGCGGGGTATTAGTGGGTGTTCTAACCTATGTTGCGACAATCTTTTTTGTTGGATATACAATTGAATATCCGATTCTTTTCTTTGTAGCTATATTTGCAATATCCTGTATTTTCGCGTCCATTGGCTTAATAACGGGGCTATATTTAAACAATTTTGAGAAAATGAACTTTGTATTGGCAATTGTTATTACACCACTAACGTTTCTTGGTGGTGTGTTCTTTGAAATTAGTAAGCTCGAAGGGGTATTGTCATTAAGTAGGTTCCTAAATCCGATTTATCCTCTGGTTAATTTATCACGTTACATGTACTTAGGTGCTAGTGAAGGAAATATCTTGATACACACTGGGATTGCAGGTGTATTGTTGGTAGGTGCTTTTGCATTTGCCTGGTATACATTGAAAAACGGCGTAGGTATTAAAGTCGATTAAAATAATCATTATAATGTAAGCGCTAGGAATTTTCATAAAAATAGGACTTCTATCAAATACTGTTTATAGCATGTATAGCTATGTATTTGCAGGAGGACATCCGATGATTGATTTGCATGAATTAGGACAGGCCATAATAAACCCTATTATTGTTTTTTTCGTGTTAATAATTCTAGCGAGGTTAATTGGCAAGAAACTAATTGGACAGCTAACCTTTTTTGATTTTGTCTCAGGGATTACACTTGGTACAATTGGTGGAGCCTTTGTCACGACAGAGGTGGAAGGAAATTTTGTGCTACTAAGTGCCGTAGTGTTTAGTCTGATGGTAATGCTGATTGGCTATATAACCCTCAAGAACGTAACAGCGAGAAAGTTGTTAGAAGGCGAGCCTGTTATAGTAGTGCAAAACGGAAAGATATTAGAAAAGAATATGTCAGATAATCGCTATAATGAGGACGAGTTATTGATGCAACTTCGCGAGAAGGGCGTTTTTGACATAAGCGAAGTAGAGCATGCAATATTAGAGCCATATGGCCGTTTAAGCATAATTAAAAAAAGTGAGTATAGAGCCGTTGCACGAAAGGACCTAGAGCTTCCGCGGGAATATAAAGGAATTACCACCGAGCTTATAAGGGATGGTAGAATTCAAAAGCTGAATCTCCAGGGACTTAACAAAAACTATGAGTGGCTGTACAATCAGTTGATGGAGAAGGGCGTTACCAAGGTAGAGGATGTGTTTTTAGCGACATTCTCTGCCGACGGGAAGCTTTATATTGATTTGCGTGACGATAAGCTAAAGGATGTAAAGAGGACTGAGGATGACGATTCAACCGGAATATAATTAAATAACTATACAGGAGTATTCGTTGATAGAGCACCGCATTTGTTAGAGCAGTTATAACAATTGCGGTGTTTTTTTATTTTTGTGTGAAATTGGAGCGAACATATGCCCTGAAAAAAGGTATAATGGTTATATGAAAAAAGGCAAAGGGGTTGGTCTGATGAAAATCTTACATACGGGAGATTGGCACATAGGAAAGATTGTAAATGAATTTAGCATGCTAGAGGACCAGGAGTTTGCACTAGAGCAATTAATCGCAGTAATAGAAAAAGAGAAGCCTGATGTAGTTATCATAGCTGGTGACATTTATGATCGAAGCATTCCACCAGTTGAGGCTGTGGAATTGCTGGACAGGGTGTTTAATACTATTTTAATAGATTTAAAAACACCGATTATTGCAATTGCTGGAAATCATGACGGTAGAGAACGGCTGTCTTTTGCCAGCAAACTATTGACTCGCAACGGACTTCACATCGCTGGAAGCCTAGATAAGGAAATTAAAAAAGTAACGTTCAATAGCGAACATAGCCCAGTGACATTTTATATGCTCCCATACGCCGATCCAAAGGAGATTCGCCACATTCTTAAAGATGAAGAGATAACAAATCATGATTCAGCCATGGAAAAAATGATAGGGCGGATTAAGAAAGATATTGAGGCAAATCACAAGCATGTCTTAATTGCCCATGGATACGTATCACATATGAGGGAGCTAGACCAGTGTAAGCTAGTTATCTCCGACTCTGAACGACCATTAAGCATAGGGGGAACAGAGATAGTTAATAGCAAGCATTTTGATTGCTTCCACTATACGGCATTAGGTCATCTGCATAGTCCACAAAAGGTAGGTAGTGACAGAATGAGATATGCTGGCTCATTGCTGAAATACTCCTTCTCAGAAGTGAATCAGAAGAAGGGCTTTACAATAGTAGATATAGATGCAAATGGTGAAGTATCAATAGAGCTTAGAGAGCTTCTACCCAGTAGAGATATGCGCATTATCAAGGGGCCTTTGCATCAGCTAATTGACCCTAAGGTGTATGAAACGGCTAATCAAGAGGATTATGTGTATGCCATCTTAACGGACGAGCAAGAGCTTATCGACCCTATATCAAAGCTCAGGGCCGTATATCCTAACATTATGGGCTTAAGTAGAGAGTCAACAACGATACGTGGGGAAAGCCGTACCGCAGCGGTAGGGGGACATAAAAACAAGTCGAAGCTTGAACTCTTTCAGGAATTCTACCAATCCATTTCTAGCAAGCCATTGGACAGTGAAAAACTTATTATCGCAAAAGCTGTAATAGAGCAAGTTGAAAGGGAGGCACAATAGATGAAGCCACTAAAGCTAGAAATCAGTGCCTTTGGACCCTATGCAAAGCAGCAAACAATCAACTTCTTAGAGCTAAAAGGTAAAAATATATTTTTAATCACTGGACCGACTGGCGCAGGGAAAACCACAATATTCGATGCGATAAGCTATGCCCTCTTTGGCGAGGCCTCTGGTAGTAGTCGGAGCAAGGATAGTCTGAGAAGTGACTTTGCGTCCATCGATACACTAACATATGTTGAACTAGAGTTTGAGTTAAGAGGCAAAGAATACAAGATTAAGCGAGTTCCTCAGCAAGAGCGCAAAAAAGCTCGCGGAGAAGGGACTATGAATCAGAACGCTGAAGCTGAATTGTACCTGCCTAACGGGAGTCTCATCACAAAGGTAAACACCGTAGACAAGAAAATAAATGAAATACTAGGGATAACGAAAGAACAATTTCGGCAGATTGTTATGCTACCCCAGGGAGAGTTCCGAAAGCTTTTAGAAGCGGACAGTATCGAACGTGAAGCTATTTTTAGAAAGATATTTGGCACGGAAGCCTTTGCAGCCATTCAGAAAAAGCTAGAGGAGCAAAAGAAGTCTGCTGCTAGAATTATTGGCGAAAAGCAAACTAAAAGGGAAACTATTGCAAGGAGCATTGAAGCCCGTGAAGGCACGCTTTTAATGCAATTGATTCATACCGAGCAATTAAATATAGCGGCAATTGTCAGTGAAACAAATAGTCAGGTTCAACAGGATTACGCCCACCTACAACAAATAGAACAGCAGTTAAATAAACTCTCTTCGGAACAGGAGAAATTACAAGGACATTTTATCGAAGGACAAGAGATTAACAAAAAGCTCACAACAAAAAGTCTGCTAGAAGAGCGTTATCAGGAGCTGGCAAAAAAACAAAACGACTATGAAGATAGACGCCAGCATCTAAACAGCGCTCGCAAAACATTACCAATTATCGAACGTGAAAGCACATGTAATAAACAACAGCTTACATTAGATAAGCAGCAGCAAGCACTACAAGAAGCGACCCAGCACTTGGAAGCAGCGGAGAAAGCGGTTAAAAGCTTACAAAAGCAGCTCCAGGAACAAGAAGCAAAAGAGGATGAACGTAAACGGCTAGCTGAGCAAATTACAACTCTAAAGAATCAGAAGCAAAAGGTAGCAGCCTATGAACAAAAAAATAAACAGCTTCAAGAGCTGCAAGGAAAACTGCAAAAACAGGAAAAAACACTTGCTGCTGTCAAAGAGCAACTGAAAAAAAACAAGCAAATGCAAGAACAAATCATCAGCAATATAAACAAAGCTCAGGAAGCTGAAGTAGAAGAGCAAAAGCTCTCAGCAGCCTATACTAAACAGCAGCAATTGTTTCAAGAAGTAAACGCTCTTGTAGAAAGTATACAAGCATATATAGAAATCGAAAGAAATAAAGCTACTATAACAATAGAATACGAAACAATTGATCAGAAGTACAAGCAAGCAAAATCTAGCTATGAACAAATGGATGATAGCTTTCGCAGAGGGCAGGCGGGACTACTGGCAAGTCAGCTGCATGTGGGATTAGAATGCCCAGTGTGTGGCTCTACTGAACATCCAAAGCCAGCGGTGATTGTAGACGGTGTACCAACGGAAGAACAATTAAAAGCGGCAAAACAAGCTTTTACAGGAATTGAAGCTAAGAGGGAAGTCGTTTTTAAGGAGCTAGTAAACATACAGAATAAGCTTATAAGCACTGAACAAGAGACGGTGAAGCTACGCAATTCAATTAACAACACGAGTGCAAAGCTTGTAGCAGCCACCTTTTCAGAAGCAGAAGGAATCGAAATTGATCCAGAAAATGAAATAATAATCCTAAAAGAGTTGAAAGACTCATTGCAAAATGAAGCGGCTCAGTTGCAGAAACAAGTAAAGCAAGCTGCTGTATTAGCAAAAACAAAGTCCACATTGGAAGTAGAATTAAAGAAATGCCAGCATGAGATAATGACAGGTGAGGAAACGATAGAGCAACTAGAAAAATCATATACAGCTAGCTATGGAACTGTAATAGCGGAGCAGGAGCTAGTGGCCAGCTTGGAGCAGGAAGTTCCAGAGGAGCTACGTTCACTTCAAAAGCTTAATGGAAAAATCACTGAGCTTACATCTGCTTATGAACAGCTTGTACAAGCCCACAAGCAGGTACAGGAAGCGTACAATCGCTCAATATCTGAACAATCCTCAGCAAATGCCAGTCACATACAATTGACAAAACAGGTTCAGCAGGAGCAGCAGGAGTTAGAAGAATTGCAGCAGCAGCTAGCAATGAAAATCAAGGAATCGGGCTTTGCTGACTATACACATTATGCACAGATGAAAATGTCAGAGGAACAAATCCACAGGCTAGATGCTGATATAGAAGCATATTTTCAGGATTTGAAATCTGTTAAAGACCAGCTTGCGAAAGCAATTGACGATACAAAGGATTTACAAGCAGTAGATGTCGAACAAATTAGTGAATGTATCAGTGAGATAAAAAAACAGAAAGCAACAGTGGAAGCCGATGCGAAGAATTTTTACGCACGGATTACTACCAACAAAAAAGCCCTTAGCAGGATAGGTATAATCAACGAAGCATTTCAGGAAGATGAGCAGCAATATGGGTTGGTGGCAGACTTATCGAAGATTGCAAACGGTGACAACGAAGAGCGAATCACCTTTGAGCGCTATGTGCTAGCAGCGTATTTTGATGAAATTATTGCGGCTTCTAATACCAGATTGATGAAAATGACAGGTGGCAGATATGTACTGCAACGGAAGGAAGAACGGGGCAAAGGCAGGAAACAAGAAGGCTTAGAACTAGAAGTGTTTGATAACTATACGGGAAAAGCACGCCATGTAAAAACACTATCAGGTGGTGAGAGTTTTAAAGCATCCCTAGCGCTAGCCCTTGGGCTAGCGGATGTTGTTCAATCCTATGCTGGTGGTATCAGCATTGACACGATGTTTGTCGATGAAGGCTTTGGAACACTAGATCCAGAATCATTGGATTATGCTATTGAATGCTTGATTGACCTGCAAAAGGGCGGAAGGCTTGTCGGGGTAATCTCCCATGTGCCAGAGCTTAAGGAGCGCATTGATGTAAGGTTAGAAATTACCCCAGCTAAGGAAGGAAGTAAAGCTAAATTCACCGATTTGCATATTTAAACTGGAAGATATTTATCTCCTTTGTTATTCTATGGACAGAGTCAGAAATTCTTGAAAACACAGTTTGAAGGGAGCTCTTAATAATGGGGAAATCTAGGGAAGAAAGAAGACAAAATGTAATTGAGGTATTGAACAAAGCTCGCTCAATGGAGCTACAAGCGATTCACCAATATATGAACCAACACTATAGTTTAGATGACATGGATTACGGTGAATTAGCTGCAAACATGAAGCTAATAGCAATTGATGAAATGCGTCATGCAGAGATGCTTGCTGAGCGTGTTAAAGAGTTAGGTGGTGAACCAACCTCAGAATTGGCAGGTAAAATCGTCAAAGGTCAAAGTGCTGAAGAAATATTTGAGCATGCTGCTGGCGAAGAAGATGATGCAGTTGATGCGTACAATCAATTCCTGTTAGTCTGTCGAGAAAATGGTGACAGCACTTCGATGAAGATTTTTGAGCAAATGATAGATGAAGAGCAAGAACATTTTAATTACTTCGACAGCATCAACGAACACATTAGCAACCTTGGAAAAACATTCTTGGCACAAAAAGCAGGCACGTCTGCAGATACTGGTGGTGTAAGCAAAAGTTTCATCAATAAAGGGAACGCTTAATAAGACTATGCAATAAGGTATTTGAGAAAAACCAAAGGGCTTCACAATAGTGAGGTCCTTTTCAATCAAAATAATAGATGATTCAAGAAAATGCTAAAAAGAAACTTTATTGAAGGAGGAACTAAATTATGGAAGAAAAGCGTTGTCCAGTAACAGGTCATTCTAAAAGTCAACATGCAGGTGGGGGTACCTCTAACAAAGACTGGTGGCCAAACCAGTTAAATCTAAAAATTCTTCACCAAAACTCAAATTTAAGTAACCCTATGGATGCAGAATTTAACTATGCAGAAGAATTTAAAAAACTTGACCTAGAAGCGATTAAGAAAGATCTACATGCATTGATGACTGACTCACAGGATTGGTGGCCAGCTGATTATGGTCATTATGGTCCACTCTTCATTCGCATGGCATGGCACAGTGCAGGTACATATCGTTTAGCTGATGGACGCGGCGGTGGTGTGAACGGAACGCAACGATTTGCCCCGCTAAATAGCTGGCCAGACAACATTAATTTAGATAAAGCGCGTCGGTTGCTATGGCCAATAAAACAGAAATATGGCAATAAAATATCTTGGGCCGATTTAATGATTCTTGCAGGTAACTGCGCTATTGAGTCAATGGGGCTACAAACATTTGGCTTCGCTGGTGGACGTGTAGACGTTTGGGAACCAGAAGAAGACATTTATTGGGGCTCAGAAGGTGAGTGGCTAGATGACCAGCGTTACTCTGGTGATCGTGAGCTAGAAAACCCACTAGCAGCAGTGCAGATGGGGCTTATATACGTAAATCCAGAAGGACCGAACGGCAATCCAGATCCAGTTGCTTCTGGTCGTGATGTTAGAGATACCTTCGCAAGAATGGCAATGAACGATGAAGAAACTGTTGCTCTGGTCGCTGGTGGTCATACCTTTGGTAAATGTCACGGTGCAGGAGATGCATCACACGTAGGTCCTGAGCCTGAAGCAGCAGATATCGAAGAACAAGGGCTAGGTTGGATTAGTAGCTACGGTAGTGGTAAAGGCGCCGATACAATTAGTAGTGGTATTGAAGGTGCTTGGAAACCAAATCCGATAAAATGGGATACTGGTTATTTAAAAGTATTGTTCAAGTATGAGTGGGAATTAGTTAAGAGTCCAGCAGGTGCGCATCAGTGGCTAGCAAAAGATGTAGAGGAAGAAGATATGGTTGTAGACGCCTTTGATCCAACTAAGAAGCACCGTCCGATGATGACTACGGCAGATTTATCCCTACGTTATGATGAGAAGTATGCACCGATTGCTAAACGTTATCTTGAAAATCCAGAAGAATTTGCTGATGCTTTTGCACGTGCATGGTTCAAATTAACACACCGCGATATGGGACCACGTGCCCTTTATCTTGGACCTGAAGTACCATCAGAAGAATTGACCTGGCAAGATCCGGTACCGGCTGTTGACCATGAGTTAATCGATGAGCAAGATATTAGTGAACTTAAGGGGAAGATTATTGCATCTGGGCTAACTGTGCCGCAATTAGTTAGTACGGCTTGGGCTTCTGCATCTACGTTCCGTGGATCAGATAAGCGTGGGGGTGCCAATGGAGCACGTATACGCCTAGAACCACAGAAGGATTGGGAGGTTAATCAGCCAGAGCAATTAGCAACAGTGCTAGCAGAATTAGAGAAGATTCAAGCAAACTTTAATAAATCACAAGCTGGTCAAAAGCGCGTGTCTATTGCTGATTTAATTGTCTTAGGCGGGAATGTGGGAATTGAACAAGCTGCCAAAAATGCAGGCTACGATATTACTGTTCCCTTTACACCTGGCCGTACTGATGCAACTCAGGAGCAAACAGATATCCAGTCCTTCAAGGTAATGGAGCCAAGAGCTGATGGGTTCCGTAATTATTTAAAAGGAAACAGCTCTGCAAAGGCTGAAGCAATGCTAATTGATCGGGCGCAATTATTGACTTTAACAGCTCCAGAAATGACAGTACTTCTTGGAGGATTACGTGTTTTAAATATCAATTATGGACAATCTCAGCATGGTGTTTTAACTAACAGACCAGAAACTCTAACAAATGATTTCTTTGTTAATTTGCTTGATATGGGTACGGTTTGGAAAGTAACAACAGACGACAAAGCAGTGTTTGAAGGGCGGGATCGTAATTCAGGAGAACTGAAATGGACAGGAACGAGAGTGGACTTAGTCTTTGGCTCGAACTCTCAGCTTCGCGCTCTTGCTGAAGTTTACGCGTGCGACGATTCTCGAGATAAATTTATTAAAGACTTTGTGGCCGCATGGAATAAAGTTATGAACGCGGATCGGTATGATGTACGCTAAGGTCGTTTCGGGTAAATGGCCAAAGTAGACAAAATAACATAAAATATGTAAAAGAAGTTTAATCTTAATCATTTTCGTGTTATAGTTATAGCGGTAGGTAAATCCATTTTGATGCGAAGTGGTGGGCTATGACAAACAAGAAATACGTTCTAGAAGAATCGATAGGATATAAAATTGTAACTACTGCAAGATTGGTTACAAACCGATTAAATCAGAATTTTAAAAGAAGAAAATATCCTGTAACCCATGAACAATGGTCTATTATGATACGCTTATGGGAAGAGGATGGATTAACTCAGAATAAAATAGCTGAATTGACGGGAAAAGATTCGCCGAGTGTATCTAGACTTATTAATAATATGGAGAAGAAGGATTTAGTTACACGAGTACCTCATCCAGTTGACAAGAGAACGAATCTGATTTTTCTAACAAATCAAGGGAAAAAGTTGCAAATTGGGTTGATAGAACAAGCGCAAAAAACGATTGATGATATTTCTGCTGGAATTGATGAGGAAGAAATGAGAATTTTTTTAAATGTATTAGAAAAGATAAATGAAAACCTGAATTAGATATTATGAATAAAAAACACCAGGTGAGTATTAGTACTCATCTGGTGTTTTTTTATATAGTTATAACGGATTTAATGATTGTCTAAACAATAATAATGATAAAAATAAAAAATACAGAGATTTAAAAGCAAACAAAACCCCTTAATTAACAATACTTATGTGTTAAGAGCTTTATATTAAATATAAGTGTCGGCACAAATATAATTGTAATTAATATTGACAATCATTATCAATTAAACTATAATTACAACTACGGTTGATAATCGTTATCAAATAGAATATTGTTTTACACTATCTACATAATGGGAGGAATTCAAATGAAAAAAATATGGTTATTTAGTATTGTTGCACTTTTATTAGTTTTGACAGCATGCGGAGGTTCAGCTACCCAATCTTCATCCGATCAAGGAAATCAGAACGGAGTCGGGAGAGAAAATGAAGGTAATAACGAAGCTGTAGAACCAGGTACTCGAATTATAGAACATGCAATGGGTACTACAGAGGTTCCAGCGAACCCGCATAGAATTGTTGTAATGAACGGTGATGCACTAGAAGCATTATTAGCAGTGGGAATTACGCCAGTGGGAGCGACACAAGCAATGGGTGACCGCATTTGGTATCCACACCTTGAAGAATATATGGATGGTGTGACGAATGTAGGAACGATGTCGGAGCCAGATTTAGAAGCGGTAATGCAATTGGAGCCAGACTTAATTCTTGGTACTAAGACGAGAACAGAGAGTTCTTACGATTTGTTGAGCATGATCGCACCGACGATTTTTAACGAGGCACATACAGATGGTGAATGGAAAAACGACTTTCTACTATATGTTGAATCAGTAGGAAAGCTTGAAGAAGGCAAAAAAATTCTAGAAGATTGGGAAGCACGAGCGGCTAATCTTTCTATTAGACTAGGTGCTGCCGACAAGCTTAATGAAGAAGTTGGAGTTCTTCGCTTTACAGCAGGGCAGGGACGCTTTTTCTATAATAACAGTTATAGCGGTAGTATTTTAAAAGAACTTAATTTTGCTAGACCTGCTAACCACGATTCTTATGATGCTTGGACTGAAAACATTACCCAAGAGCGTATTCCAGAGATGGATGCCGATATCCTATTCTATTTCGTATTAGATAGTGGAGATGGAGAAGGATTGAAATTTGCGGATGAATGGATGAGTCATCAATTATTCCAAGGGTTGCGTGCGGCTCAAAAAGGTCAAGTTTATGAAGTGGATGATGCGTATTGGAATATGACTTATGGAATTATATCAGCAGACTATGTACTTGATGATATTGAAAGAATGCTGCTAGGTGAGTAGAAAAGTACAAAGTGCTTAGAAGGAGCTAAGGGAATGGTAATTCAACAGCATATTGGCAAAAGCATAGGTATTCTCATCTCTTTAGCGGTTGTAGCATTTCTGTTTTTGATGAGCCTAGCTTATGGTTATACAAATACGAACGTTCATACAGTCTATCAAGCGTACTTCGCATACGATGGATCATCTGCACAAACAGTTATTAAAACGATGAGGATGCCAAGAGCCGTAATTGCGGCTCTGGCAGGTGCTAGCTTGGCTGTATCGGGGGCAATTATGCAAGCATTAACGAGGAACCCAATGGCGTCGCCTGGGATTCTCGGCATTAATGCAGGGGCGAGCTTGAGTGTAGTTGTTGGGATGACGGTGTTCTCGATTTATTCCTTACAAGGATTTATGTGGATGGCCTTTCTTGGAGCCTTTTTGGCTGCTGTAGCTGTATTTTTTATAGGATCTACGGGAAGTAGTGGATTGATTCCGTTAAAGCTGACGATGGCTGGAGTTGTACTTGGATTCCTGTTTTCATCCATTACGACGGGGTTGTTAATTATCAATGAAGGTCGCTTGGAGAATATTATATTTTGGCTCGCAGGATCAGTAGAAGGCAGGAAATTGGATATGGTTATGCCTGTACTACCATTTATCGCCGTGGGTCTGTTTATATCTTTTGCTATTAGCGGGAAGATCAACGCCCTGCTCATAGGTGAAGAGGCGGCAAAAGGCTTAGGTCAGAAAACATGGCTTGTAAAAGCGATGGGTCTAATCGTTGTTGTTTTTCTATCGGGAAGTGCGGTTGCTATGGCTGGCCCAATCGGATTTGTTGGTTTGATTGTTCCTCACGTTGTGAGAGGGCTGGTAGGCATTGATTATCGCTGGGTATTACCATATTGTGCTGTGTTCGGTGCGAGTCTTCTTTTAGCAGCCGATATATTCGCACGATTTGTAATGTATCCTACAGAAGTTCCAGTGGGCGTTGCTACTGCAGCCCTGGGAGCCCCATTCTTTATGTATTTAGTTCGTAGAGGGGTGATGAAAGGATGAGTCAGTCAACATACACTACACTACGGCTAAAACGACTGTTAGTTTCTTTTCAAGTACAAACGAAAGCCCTATGGATTATGATTGCGCTTTCACTATTTCTCCTAGGATTGATGACTGTTAGCTTGAAGTCAGGCACGACAGATGTCTCTTTCGAACGGTTAGTTTGGATCTTACTAGGGCATGGAAACTCCGTAGAGAATTTTTCGGTATTAACACTGCGATTGCCACGGATATTATTAGGGGTTTTAGTTGGAGTCGGGCTAGCTTTGGCTGGTGCGATATTACAAGGGATGATACGAAATCCCCTTGCTTCTCCTGATGTGATTGGGGTTAACAGTGGCGCGTCGTTGATGGCTGTTATCTTTATAACGCTATTGTATGATCGTCTTAACATTCATTTTTTACCATTGTTTGCATTTGCTGGTGCACTCTTAGTAGTAGCGACTCTCTATGCATTGGCATGGAAAAATGGCGTCACCCCTTTTCGTTTAATTCTAGTCGGATTTGGAATTACGGCGATGCTAGGGGCTATCCAAACAATTTTGATGATTTCGAGTGATATTGCTCGATCAGCAAGCGCTTATACATGGCTTACGGGTAGCTTGCATGCGACGAAATGGTATGAGGTTCAGATTGTATTTGGTTGGATGCTAGTTCTCATTCCGGCGCTAATATTCCTTGTCTCATCATTGAATTTACAGCAAGTGAGTGACGATATTACAGTTAGTCTTGGCGGGAGGTTACAGTTTATTCGTTTTGGAACGATTGGTATTGCTGCCTGCTTAGCAGGGATTTCAGTAGCCTTTGCAGGGGGGATTGGTTTTATAGGTCTTATGGCGCCGCATATCGCACGAAAACTTGTAGGCACAAGTTATGGGCAGTTGCTTCCGTGTGCAGCATTAGTTGGAGCGATTTTGGTGGTGTTATCTGATTGGATTGGGCGTACTTGGTTTGCACCGCTGGATATAGCGGCAGGAGTTTTTACAGCTTTGATTGGAGCTCCGTTTTTTCTTTATTTGTTTGTTCGAATGCGTAATAAGTAAGGAGGGTGAAATATGGCAAAAATTACGACAGAGAAGTTATGTCTATCCTATGGTGAAACACAGGTTATTGACAATTTAGATTTGGTAATTCCACCGGGAAAAGTGACTGTTTTTATTGGGAGTAATGGTTGTGGCAAATCGACATTACTGAAGTCAATTGCTAGGCTGTTAAAGCCAGTTGGTGGTGCAGTAGTACTTGATGGCAAGGATATAAGTAAGACGAGCACTAAACAAGTAGCGAAAAAAATGTCAATCCTACCGCAGGGACCTACCGCTCCTCAGGAATTGACGGTATTTCAACTAGTGAAGTTAGGGCGTTATCCTCATCAGAATTGGTTCAATCAATGGACGGAGGAGGATGAACACTATGTGCGAGATGCGCTACGAATAACCCAGCTAGACCATCTTGCAGAGAGGGCTGTTGAGTCACTTTCAGGAGGACAGAGACAACGCGCGTGGATTGCCATGACCCTAGCACAGAATACAGATTTAATATTACTAGATGAGCCTACAACTTTCCTAGATCTTAATCACCAAGTGGAAGTTCTTGATATATTGTTTGAGCTAAATCGCAAACAAAAGCGTACTATTGTTATGGTACTTCACGACTTGAATTTAGCGGCTCGCTATGCGGATCATATGGTTGCCGTTGCAAATAAGACAGTAGTAGCTTGTGGAGTACCAGAAAAGATTATGAACGTAGAATTGATTCAAAAGGTATTTTGCATGGATTGTTTGGTGTCTAAAGATCCGCTGTTTGGGACGCCTATGTGTATACCTTTTGGCAAAGGTATTAAGGCGGATAAAATTAGACCAGCTTGCAATTATTAGTAGTGCAATGAAATGATGGAAAGGTTTAGGGGAGTCACTGGGAAATAGGTGCTCCCCGATGTTCTTTATTCCATAGTTAGAATAGTTAAAGTGTTTGTGGAAATAAAACATAGGAGAGAACGACAGAGCATGTGGAAACTTAGAAAATATTTAGTACCCTATTGGAAAGCAAGTGTGCTAGCTCCGCTTTTCATGATGTTAGAGGTGGCTATGGATTTAATGCAACCGATGCTTATGGCGAGCATAGTCAATCATGGCGTAATGGAAAGTGATATAGTACATATTCAGCAAACAGGTCTATTGATGCTAGTTGTAGCTGTAATCGGGATGTTTGCAGGCTTTGCCTGTACGATTTTTTCCAGTAGGGCAGCGATGCAGTTTTCTGCGGATCTTCGGATGGACTTATTTGCCAAGGTACAGAGCTTTTCCTTCCGACAACTGGATTTGTTTAAAAGTGGCTCTTTAATCACACGTCTTACGAATGATGTTGCCCAACTGCAACAGTTGGTACAGATGTCGTTAAGGGCTTTTGTCAGAGGTCCATTAATTATTGTCGGTAGCATTATAATGACATTCATAATAAATCCTTCTTTAGCAATCATTGTGGTGGTAACGATTAGTACGTTAATAATATTAATCTATCTATTGATTCGTTTTGCATCCCCGTTATTCTCTAAACTGCAGAAGAAACTCGACAACGTCAATACGACAGTGCAGGAGAACGTATCCAATATTCGAGCAGTGAAATCTTTTGTTCGTTCAGATTATGAGAACAAGCGCTTTGCTAGAGTGAATCAGGACTTTACACAAACAGCAATCAAGGCCTTCCGTATTATGGCTTTGAATATGCCGATTGTTTCACTCATCTTATATAGTAGTGTGGTATTGATTTTGTGGTTTGGTGCCCATCAGGCATGGCAGGGGAATATGCCTGTAGGAGATTTGATTGCCTTTATAAATTATGTAATTCAAGTATTATTCTCACTACTTATGATTGGGAATCTAATGATGATGGTTACTAGAGGGAGAGCGTCGGCAGAACGTGTGAACGATGTGTTCTCTGTATCAGTAGACACAGAGGATGTGGAGAGTCATAATAATGAAGTCCTTCAAGGCAAGGTAAACTTTGAAAATGTGAGTTTTTCCTATGGGGATGGACAAAAGGAAAAAACCATAGAAAATATTAATTTATCGATTTGTCCAGGAAAGAGGATTGCCATTGTCGGTTCGACAGGAGCGGGCAAATCCACATTGGTACAACTGTTACTAAGGCTGTACGAGCCAACCTCTGGTACTATCTATATCGATGGAAAGGATATCAGGGATATTCCATTGTCGGAACTGCGAAAGAGGATTGCAATTGTCTCACAAA
This sequence comes from Desulfuribacillus alkaliarsenatis, assembly GCF_001730225.1. NCBI lineage: Bacteria > Bacillati > Bacillota > Desulfuribacillia > Desulfuribacillales > Desulfuribacillaceae > Desulfuribacillus > Desulfuribacillus alkaliarsenatis. The sequence goes on from NZ_MIJE01000011.1 coordinate 117,757, forward strand.
ATCCGTTTCTATTTTCGGGGACGATTAAAGAGAATATATGCTTTGGATTACCAAATGCGAGCGAAGAAGAGATTATAAAGGCGGCCAAGATGGCTCAAGCACACGAATTTATTGATAAATTACCAGGTCGATATGATGCACGAATCGGGCAAAAAGGTGTCAATCTTTCAGGGGGGCAAAAACAGCGAATTTCTATAGCTAGGGCGCTATTATTACAACCAAAGATATTAATTCTGGATGATAGCACTAGCGCTGTTGATACAGCCACGGAAATGCAGATTCAGCAAGAAATACGACAGCAATTAGATGGCTGCACATGCATCATGATTGCACAACGCATTTCTTCGGTTATCAATGCCGATACAATCGTTGTCATGGAGCATGGGCGAATTCTATCTCAGGGGAGCCATGAGCAATTATTACACGATTGTAGGATATATCAAGAAATATATCAGTCGCAATTTAGGAACGGAGGGCTTTTGAATGGTTACTAAAAACCCTCAGAAAAATGATGTATCAAAAATGTCAACAGAGATGACCTTTGGGAAATTTGGTGGGCAAGGGCGCGGTATGCTGCCCTTAGAAAAAGCAACAAAAACTAGCGATACTGTCATGCGTATTTGGAGCTATTTGGCTCGTCAACGATATGGATTGATCGCTGTCGCTTGTATGGTGGTGGTAGCATCCTTACTAACTTTGACGGCTCCTTATATATTGGGTGTTGCTATTGATGATTATGTGATACCTGGACAGTTCGAAGGGTTTCTTCAAATATGCATTATCTTGGCATGTGTATATGCGGGAAGCTCCCTTATGACTTGGCTTCATGGATATCTCATGGTCGGATTGTCTCACAAAACAGTACAAACGATGCGAGAAGATGTGTTTGCGAAGCTACAAAAACTGCCGTTGCGTTTCTTCGATAACCGTACCCATGGGGAAATAATGAGCCGGGCTACTAATGATATTGAACAGGTGTCGACGGTACTTAATCAAAGTGTAACGCAGTTGATTTCGAGTTTTGTGATTATTATTGGTTCCTTTTTATTTATGATCAGTTTGAACCCTCGCTTAACACTTATCAGCTTAATTATTATTCCGATAGTTATAGTTTCTACGAAACTACTCGCGAAGTATACAAGACGATTTTTCACACAACAGCAGCGTTGTTTAGGAGATATAAATGGATTTATAGAAGAAACGATTGCGGGGCAAAAAGTAGTAAAGATATTTAATCAAGAAGATGCGAAGAAAGAACAATTTCAGAATAAAAATCAGCAGTTAAAAGATGTTTCCATGAAAGCACAAATATTCGCAGGGATTATGCCACCTCTTATGAATGCCATCACAAACATGAGTTTTGCGATGATTACAGTGGTTGGTGCATGGATGGTTATTTCCGAAATGACGAGTATCGGTGTGGTCGTGAGTTTTCTTCATTATTCCAAGCAATTTAGCAGGCCTGTAAACGAACTGGCAAATCAATTTAATCTCATGCAAGCTGGTGTAGCGGGCGCGGAACGAGTATTTGAAATCATAGATAGCCAATCAGAATATGAAACAGCGCGTTTAGATGTGAATGTCTACGCACCGAAAACGGCTATTGGAGAAATACGCTTTGAACATGTTTCCTTTAGTTATACTACCGATGTTCCTATATTAGAGAATATTACCTTTAAGGCAAAACCAGGTGAGACGATTGCGCTCGTTGGCCCTACAGGAGCTGGGAAGACAACGATAATTAGTCTTTTAACGCGATTCTATGAAATTACAGACGGCAGGATTAATATTGACGGTGTAGATATTCAGTCTGTTGAGAAAGATTGGCTGCGAAGTCAAATTGGTATGGTTTTACAAGATGTATACTTATTTGCTGGCACAATTAAGGAGAACATCCGCTACGGAAGATTAGAAGCAACGGACGAGGAAGTGGTAGAGGCAGCCAAACTCGTGAATGCTCATACATTTATCCAAAGATTGCCGCAAGGATATGATACCGTCCTGACGTCAGAGGGATCAAATCTTAGCCAAGGACAGAGGCAATTAATTAATATCGCTAGGGCGATTTTGGCGAATCCTGTGATTTTGATACTTGATGAAGCTACTAGTAGTATTGACACTCGTACAGAGTTGATGATTCAGAAAGGAATTGATTCACTGAAAAGTGGTAGAACGAGTTTAGTCATTGCCCATCGTTTAAGCACAATTAGAGAAGCTGATAAGATTCTCGTAATGTATAACGGTAGAATAGCGGAGCAAGGGAACCACGAACATTTAATTAGAGAACGTGGCTTATATTATACGCTGTACAATAATCAATATGCGGTATAAAGTGATTAATGCTTAGTAATTAAAAAATGAAAAGAAATTGGCAGACAAAAATGCTCGACTAGACAATCCTAGTCGAGCATTCTGATTCGAACAGAAGGTGAGCTGCTAAATTACAGAACAAATAGTGATACTAAGCTTCTTGAATAGAAGTGATTTTTTCACAACAAAACCATATTGTATCGTTGTTTGGCAATTCGAAAATCAAGAAATTGTTGGTACTACCTATAAATGTTAAAGGTGCATTTGGTTCTGCTTGACCAGCTTCTGTATTAACTCTATAATCTTCATTTATTGTCAATAAATCTGCCCAAGCCTCACAAGGACAACCGCCAGGTCTAACTCCCATGATGTTACCCCCCCTCTAAAATATATTAAAAGGATCCTTTGTTGTAATATATGCTTTGTTGATAGAAAGCGCTTAGTATAATAGTTGATTTAATAGAAAAAGGGCGTTAGCTTCAAAGAGTGCAAGCAATAAATACATATACTATATGGGAAGTAAATTTAATAATAAGGAAGAGAAATGTTGGCAAAATGTCTAGTGGAGTGGTGGATAATGAAAAAGAAAAACCGAATTTTAGGAATCGTAGTGAAGTCTTTAACTGGAAAATCAGCATATAAAGAATATTTCCGAAATAGCAATAATCTAAATTTAGAAATAATATTATTTCGACCAAAAGACATTAATTGGAAAACCCAAAAAATAAAAGCAGAGATCTATAATATATCAAGTGGTAATTGGCAAAAAAAGAATTCCGCATTTCCAACAGTAATTTATAATCGTTACTACGCTAGTAATACTAAAGCTATTAATAGATTAGTTAAAGCAATAGGAGAAAATAAATTATACAATAGACTAACAAAATTGAATAAGCTTGAGACATATAAAGCATTACAAGGAACAAGTGTTGAAGAATATCTACCAAGCACTGCACAATATTCACAACAGGAGCTAATTAAATTACTAGAATCAGAAGGACAAATCATTCTAAAATCTACAAATGGAACCTTAGGTAATAATATATACTGGGTTCAAAAACACATGCATGATGAGTACTCCATTTACAAAGAAAATATGTATGAAAAAAAAAGCTACTCTGACGAGCTGAGCTTTATCGATAAAATATCTGAGTTAACTAGCGCAGAAGAATATATATTACAATCCTATATTCCGCTGGTTCAAATAGATGAAAGACGCGTTGATTTTCGTATCATGGTCCAAAAAAACATATCTGGAAAGTGGGAGACGACAGCTTCCTTGGCAAGGATGACCTTTAAAGATAGCTTTATAACAAACAGCATTAAGAAGGTAGACTCCATAGAAAATGTTCTAACGGAATTAGGTCTTTCTAGTGAACGTATCAAAGAGATTATAGAAAAGATTGAAAAAATATCAATTCAAGCGGCAACAGAGCTTGATAGTAGGATTGGACATTGCGCTGAATTAGGCATTGATATAGCCTTTGATCAGGTTGGACAAATATGGCTTATTGAAGCTAACGGAAGACCTTCCAAGGGTATGTTTAAAAAATTAAAAGATAAAAGTATTATTAATACGATATATAGAAAACCATTAGAATACGCTTCATTCCTTATGGCCAAGTAAATATTAGATATTATCAATTAAATGTTATCAATCTGCCAGTCTATCGGTTCGCTACCTATTGTTACTAAGAACTGATTTGCCTTAGAAAAAGGCTTGCTGCCAAAAAAACCACGATGGGCTGATAAGGGACTAGGATGAACAGATTTAATAATAAAATGTTTATTACTATCAATAAATTGCAGTTTTGATTGGGCGTTAGCACCCCACAGGATAAACACGATTGACTGTTTGCGATTGTTTAGTAACTGGATAACTTGATTGGTGAATTGCTCCCAGCCCTTACCTTTATGGGAGTTAGCTTGTCCTGCACGTACAGTTAAAGCCGTATTTAAAAGCAATACTCCTTGTTCAGCCCATTTTTTCAGATGACCGTTATTAGGTATATAACAACCTAAATCACTATGTAGTTCTTTAAAAATGTTAATTAGTGATGGCGGTGCTGGCACGCCTGGTTTGACAGAGAAGCTAAGACCGTGAGCCTGGTTTGGACCGTGATAGGGATCCTGCCCGAGGATAGCAACTTTAACATCATTATAATCTGTATAGTGAAGAGCATTAAAGATATCGTACATATCAGGATAAACAGTATACTTTTGATACTCATCTTTTAAAAACTTTCTTAAGTTAATATAATAGTCTTTTGTAAACTCTTCATTAAGTAGAGTAGCCCAATCGTTTTTCAAAATAGCCATGTAATCACCACCTTACTGTATTGTATCACATGCTTTGCTTCTAATAACAGACACACACTTGCTATATTGACATGCAATGTTTTAATGGTATCATATAATGAATGAAGAAAAAGCTATAATCCAATGGGAAAAAGAATACATGGCGTCCAACACAAAATGCCGCAAGGTTTTTGTGTTGGATTTTTTGTGTGAATAACTTACGATATAACTATATTACGGGAGGCAACGATATGGGTGGCATGATCGACTTAGCAATAAGCAATTTAATATCTCCAGTAGTTTTGTTCTTCGCAATGGGACTAGTTATTGCATTAATTAAGGCGAAGGTAGAGTTTCCGAATGCAATCGGAGATTTTATTACGATGTACCTTCTAGTAGCAATTGGACTAAAGGGCGGTGTCGCAATAGCAGAAGCAGGCATATTATCTGTATTACCAGCAATTATAGGTGCTACTGTACTGGGGATTTTTATACCAATTTATTGCTTCTATATACTTAAAGGCATGGGGAAATTTAAAGCTGACGATGCCGCTGCCTTAGCTGGACACTATGGATCAATAAGCGTTGTAACGTTCATAGCAGCAGCAACTTTTTTAACTAACCAGAATATTGAATATGAAGCTTTTATGAATGGACTTCCTGCAATCATGGAAATACCAGCGATTATAGTGGCGTTAGTACTAGCTTCTCTAGCTAAAGGCCGTAGCTTTAAAAAAGCTTCAACTGTAAATTCTGAAACAGGTGCAGACAAGCTAGATGCCCTATCAGAAAAGAAGAGCTTGCCTCAAGTAACGAAACAGGTAGTATTGAGTAAGAGTGTTATCCTTCTACTGGGCGCAATGATTGTAGGTTATATCACAGGGCCAAGCGGGATGGTACAAGTAGAGTTTTTCTATAAAGAGCTCTTTATGGGAATGCTGAGCTTGTTTATGCTAGAAATGGGTATCGTGGCTGGTAGTAAGATTCATGAGTTAAGAAAAGCGGGTGTTTTTATCGTCGGCTTTGGTATAATTATTCCATGTATCAATGCTGTTTTAGGAATTATAGTCGGAGGAATTGCTGGACTGTCAATTGGTGGTGCGACCCTACTTGGTGTATTAGCTGCTAGCTGCTCCTATATAGTGGCCCCAGCTGCAATGAGGGTGTCCCTACCTAAGGCTAATCCCGCCATGTATTTAGGCGCATCATTAGGGGTGACATTACCGTTTAACCTAATATTCGGGATTCCGATATACTATTATTTAGCTACAAATATTATGCGATTCTTTTAAAAAAGGAAGTGCCAAACATGAATTTATACGATAAAAGAAAAATAGGTATCATAGTAGAAAAAGTATACAAAGAACGGATTCTTAGGCTCATTGAAAAAGCTGGAGCAAGTGGTTATACAGTATACCAAAATATAAGTGGGATGGGTCTACACGGTTCGCGTGGTGACTTTGGCAGCTTGAGTGAACTATCTGGCAATGTAGAGATTGTTGTTGTATCTAGTTTAGAGGTAGCCGAAAAAATTCTTAAAGGATTACAGTATTTGATGGATGAAGATATTAGTATAATTGTGCATGTGATTGATGTGAAAGTCCTTAGAGACGATCATTTTGCGTAAGGAGCTAACCGATAGTCAGAGTAGCCCCATTAAGCTTTAGCCAATTCCTTCGTTCCTTATGGTCTGGCAGAATTGATTGTACTAAATACCAGAAATCCTTAGAGTGATTCAGATGCTTTAAGTGAGCTAGTTCATGCACAATGACGTAGTCAATAATAGTTATGGGAGCCATCATTAGACGCCAGTTTAAGTAGATGGCTCCTTTGCTTGTACAGCTTCCCCAGCGCTTCTTCTGCTCTTTGAAAACGACCTTGGTAGGACTTACCCCCATTTGCTTTGTATAAAAATCAAGACGTTCTACTAGTAACTGCATTCCTTGTTTTATATACCATTGCTTAAAAAGACCCCTTAAAATTTCTGAACGCTCTACTTTTGAAACTATACCTGTAGTCTCAGTAAGGATAAACTGCTGATTATTAAAATCTAAGGTGTAGAATTTTGAATAGCTAGTAGGTTTTTTTAGAGGCTTCTTTAAAGACTTGTTTAAATCTTGCACGTTAATGGAAAGTGGGAAAGCTGTTCCTAAAAACGCAAATTGCTCATTCTCTTTAAATTGCTTTGGTTCAGGGGGTGTAGGCTGTGTCGCCAATTGGTCTAATTTTTTTAAAATCCACGGAGCTTTTTTATTTAAAATCTCTTCTATTCGTTTTATAGATACATAAGAGGGTGCTTTAACGGTCACGCTTGTATCAGGTTCAATTCTAATAGAGATATTTTTAAGTTTAGGTTTTTGTATAAGTGTATATCTGATATTGGCGTTTTTGTATTTGAATATAGGCAATTTGAGTTACTCCCTTAACATCGAAATAAGTTCTAACTGTATGATAAATAGCTGTATGATAAATTTCTGTATGAAAAAAGCACATTATTATAGCACTATCTCACTATTAAAAGAAAAATTAATGATAAATTAAGGTTAGCTTAAGCTACGATTGAACCTTTTTATGGTAAAATATTTTAACAATTACTATAAGGAGGGGAATACCATGGAGCAGGTGATTAAAGCATACCATGATTCAATATTATTAGTAAGAGCATTGTTTGAAGATGTGCGCTTTAATAGAGAATTAGATATTGTAAGGATTAATCAGCATGCAAAAAACCTTATGGAAATTGTGCAAAGTAACCGCAATTTTTATACCTTGCTCCAACACTTGAAAAACTTAGACTTATATTATTATACACATCCAGTAGCGGTAGCTATTATAGCAGGCAGACTTGGCAAATGGCTTAATTTAGACGAGCATAATATATACAAACTAGTATTTGCTGGTTTGCTCCATGATATAGGTAAAGCAAAAATTCCAGATTCGATTTTAAATAAATCGACAGAATTAACTGACAGAGAGTATGAAATTGTCAAGGAACACACATCAAAGGGTTATGAGCTTTTATCTAAGCAGATAGATGACAAAGATATTCTACTTGCTATTAAGCAGCATCATGAAAGAAGTGATGGTAGTGGTTATCCAGAAGGGTTAAAAGAGCAAGAAATTCATACGAATGCTAAAATTATTGCAGTGGCTGATATTTTTGACGCTATGACTTCCAATCGAAAGCATTCAACAAGACGGCCAATGCATCAGGTAGTAAAAGAAATATATAGCGGTAGCTATGGAATATTAGACCCTATAATAACCCACGTGTTTCTGAAATCCTTAGAAGAATTTTCAATTGGTGCGAAGGTCTTGTTAAGCAATCAAGTTATCGGAGAAATTGTGTATGTTAACCCTACATCAATGAATAGGCCAGTTGTTAGGTCTGGTGGCGAATACATAGACCTTAGTAAAAAAAGTGACTTGAAAATAGTCGAGTTTTTCTAATTGTTTTGTAGAGAAGCAGTTTAATATGATTCCTTAATCTTTCTAGAAGAACTAGAAAGATTTTTTGTTTTAAAAAATGACAATAAATATCATTTTAAAATATTGTATAATTATTATGTCAGCTAAAAAGTTAAGGAGGATGACGTAGATGAAAAAACTTAAATTTAACATCATGTATCTTATATTGTTGTTCCCTTTATCTTTAGGGCTGTCCTATTTAGCTGCCCGCTCACCAATAATAGTGGAGCAAGCATATTCGAACTTTATATATAGATATATTGCTCAATTTATCAGTAATATCACTGGGATATTTCCATTTTCTGTTGCCGAACTGATTATAGTCGCGACGATTATAACGGTGCTAGTGAATTTAATATACCGTCTAAATGAAATTTTTAAACAACCGAAAGAGTGGAAAAGCATCCTATTAAAACAGCTGAAATTGGCTGCAATTACTATAAGTGTAATCTACTTTGTATTTTTAATAGTATGGGGACTCAATTATCATCGTGAGCCGATTGCTTCAATGCTAAATTTAGAAGTAACGGCATCTTCTGTGGAAGAGCTTGTGTTATTAAACAAGTATTTAATTGAACAGGCGAATGAACTGCGTGCTTTGGTAGTAGAGGACACCAGTGGCATTACGATTTCCCCTAAAGGAACACGTGATATCTTAAATAGAGCAGAGCTAGGCTTTATTGTTGCAAGTGAAATTTATCCAGAGCTTGGTGGCAGATATGGAAGACCAAAGTCAGCACTGTTTTCAACGATTTTATCCTACCAGGGTATTGGCGGAGTCTATTTTCCATTCACGGCTGAACCGAACGTAAATGTTAACAGACCGCATTTTCTAATACCGTTTACAACAATGCACGAAATTGCTCACCAACGAGGGGTAGCCAGAGAAGATGAGGCTAACTACATTGGATATATTACTTCAATAATGCATCCAGACTATGATTTTCAGTATTCAGGCACAATGATGGCTTTAAATTACTCGATGGGTGCTCTGCGAAGGTATGATATAGAAAAACATAATGAATTAAGGGCAGGGTTTAGTCCAGGTGTAGTAAGAGATTTCGCAGCCTGGTCCGAACATAGCCAAAAACATCAAGGTGTTGTAAGAGAAGCCGCTACTAGAATTAATAATGCCTATTTACAAGCTAACGCCCAAATGGATGGCGTGCATAGTTACGGTAGAATGGTAGACTTATTAATTGCGTATTATCGACAAACTGAAACAATTCAAATAATGTATTGATAAAACTTAATATAAAGGGGCAGTGCAAACGACAAAAATTGAAGTTTACACTGCCCTTTCTTTATCGGAAAATCATCCTAGAAGCATTGATTTCTTAGCAATCCAAAGCATATAAACAGCAAACAAAATAATAGAGGTTATACCATACTGACGTACTTTAGATAAGTAAATTGGTTTCTTATCAGATTTAGATAGAAAGAACTGCAGTAATTGAAAAGCTGTTATCAGCATTGCGATTGTTAAAGCACTACCAAGTATAATGTGTACAATCGTTCCTACTCCCATACAAATACTCCTCTCGAGATAGTTTTTCTGCTAGTATATCACAGTTATTATCATATCAGCTGAAGTTCTGATATAATCGTACTATCCAAAGAAAGACAGAATAGAAAGGATACTTGATATACATATGAGTAAAATTGCAGTACTAGCAGAAAAACCGTCAGTAGCGAGGGATATAGCACGGGTGTTAAATTGTAATAAAAAAGGTAATGGATATTTAGAAGGACAGCAATACATAGTCACATGGGCGCTCGGACACTTAGTAACGTTAGCTGATCCAGAGGTTTATGATGAGAAATATAAAAGTTGGCAGCTTGAGCATTTACCGATGCTGCCGTCACCGCTTAAGCTCGTCGTAATAAAGCAAACTGGTAAGCAATACAAGGCTGTTAGAGATGTTATAACGCGCAAGGATGTTAATGAAGTCGTGATTGCTACGGATGCTGGACGTGAAGGCGAATTAGTGGCCCGCTGGATTTTAGAAAAGGCAAATGTACGAAAACCTCTAAAGCGTCTTTGGATATCGTCGGTTACTGACAAAGCGATTAAAGAAGGGTTTCAAAGACTGCGTAGCGGCAAGGAGTTTGAAAATCTTTACGCATCGGCAATAGCGCGCTCCGAGGCAGACTGGCTTGTTGGTATTAACGCAACCAGGGCATTAACTACAAAATATAACGCACAGCTTTCTTGTGGTAGGGTTCAAACGCCAACGCTAGCGATGATTGTTAAGAAAGAAGAGGAAATCCGCAGCTTTATACCAAAGCCTTACTATGGAATTGTAGCTAAAACGACTGACGGCCTCAAGCTAACTTGGAATGAACAGAAGACTGGGGAAACAAGAAGCTTCAATAAAGACGCAATCGATAAAAAACTGCAGAAGCTACAGACAGCTAAAACGTCAATGGAAGTCATTGACGTTAAAAAAGCAGCGAAAAAAAGCTATGCACCGCAGCTATACGACTTAACAGAGCTACAGCGTGATGCCAATAAAATTTTTGGCTATTCGGCTAAGGAAACATTGTCGATTATGCAAAAGCTGTACGAAAACCATAAATATCTTACGTATCCGAGAACTGATTCTAGGTACATATCTATAGACATTGTAGACACTCTAAAGGAGCGGCTAAAGGCATGTGCCGTTGGTGATTATCAGAAGTTCGCAGCAAAAATCCAGCGTTCAGCAATTAAAGCGAGTAAGCATTTCGTAGATAATAGCAAGGTCTCTGACCACCACGCAATCATACCAACGGAACAGACCGTATTTCTAAATAACCTTAGCGATAAAGAGCGAAAAATTTACGATTTAGTCGTCAAGCGCTTCTTAGCAGTTCTGTTGCCAGCCTTTGAATACGAACAGACAACCATTACTGCAGCCCTTGGGGGTGAACAGTTCATCGCAAAGGGTAAAATCATTAATAAATTAGGCTGGAAAGAGGTATATGGTAGTTATAATGCAAATAGCGCTGCAAATGATTATGTTGATAACGAAGATACAGAGCAATTAGCACAGGATGTCAGCAGTGCAAAGGATCAGACGCTACCAGATGTGAAAAAGGGTGACAATCTAACCATCGATAGAATTGAACAGACCACTGGAGAGACGAAGCCGCCGTCCTATTTTACAGAGGCAACGCTTTTAAGTGCGATGGAGAATCCAGTTAAATATATGGATACCAAGGATAAAGAACTATTGAAAACCATCGGGCAGACAGGTGGATTAGGAACGGTAGCTACAAGAGCAGATATTATCGAAAAATTGTTTAATAGCTTTCTGTTAGAAAAAAGAGGCAAAGAAATACACTCAACGTCAAAGGGTAGACAGCTATTGAAGCTTGTACCAGAGGATTTGCGCTCACCAGAGTTGACGGCAGATTGGGAGCAAAAGCTCGACGCGATTGCAAAAGGCAAGCTAAAAAAGGATACATTTGTCACAGAAATGAGAAACTATGCTAAGAAGGTCGTTAACGATATAAAGGGGGACGACCAAACATTTAAACATGACAACCTATCGCGAACTAAATGTCCTGATTGTGGAAAATATATGCTTGAAGTACAAGGCAAAAAAGGAAAAATGCTCGTCTGTGAAGATCGAGAATGTGGCCATCGAAAGAGTGTATCTAAGGTGACAAATGCCCGTTGTCCAGAATGCAAAAAGAAGCTCGAGTTACGTGGACAGGGGGAGGGGCAAATCTTCGTCTGTAAATGTGGTTACAGGGAAAAAATGTCGGCCTTCCAAGAGCGAAGACAGGATAAGAATAGTAAAGTCAACAAGAAGGAAACAGCTAAGCTTATTAAACAAATAAACAAAGAAGAAGAGCCAATAAATACAGCTTTAGCTGATGCACTAGCAAAACTGAAGCTAAAATAAAGTTATAAGTAAAATATTTAAAAGTAAAATATTAAAAGTATTAAACAATGCTAGCAAGCAAATAAGATACGAAAAGGTGAAAACATGAGTCGTTTTCAAGAGATAGGAGTTAGCAAAGCTGTAGTTGAACAATTGCATGCGAATGGAATTACCGAGCCAACCCCAATTCAAGAACAGGCAGTTCCAGTATTACTTAAAGGCACAGATGTGATTGCGCAAGCGCAAACAGGTACGGGGAAAACGCTAGCCTTTATATTGCCAATTCTAGAACGAATTGATTTGAGTAATCCAGAAATCCAAGCGCTAATCGTGACGCCGACGCGGGAACTGGCACTACAGATTACCACCGAAGTGAAAAAACTAACTGCTGAGCTAGCAGGATACAAGATATTGTCGGTATATGGTGGTCAGGATGTTGAACAGCAAATGAAAAAGCTCAAGGGTGGTCAGCATATGGTAATTGCCACACCAGGTAGGCTGTTAGATCATCTGCGTAGGGAGACCATTGATTTATCGCGAGTGTCAATGCTTGTACTTGATGAAGCTGATCAAATGCTACATATGGGGTTCTTACCTGAGGTAGAAACAATTATAAAGCAAACTGCACAGAAGCGACAGACGATGTTGTTTTCTGCCACGATGCCTAAGGAAATTCGAACACTGGCAAAGCGATATATGCATGAACCTGTAGACGTGCGCGTAAAAAGCACGCAAATTACTGTTGAAGAAATTAAACAAATTGTCGTTGAAACAACGGATAGAGCGAAGCAAGCGATGTTACGTCATTTGATAGATACGTATCGACCGTTTATGGCAATCATCTTTTGCCGTACAAAACGTCGGGCCAGTACTTTAAATGAAGCGTTGCTTTCCTTTGGCTATGAATCGGACGAGTTGCATGGGGATCTTACGCAAGCGAAACGGGAAGCCGTGCTGAAGAAATTCCGCGAAGCGAAGCTACAGCTGTTAGTAGCAACTGACGTAGCTGCTAGAGGTTTAGATATTGAGGGTGTTACACATGTATTCAATTATGATATTCCCCACGATGCGGAAAGTTACATCCATCGAATTGGCCGAACTGGTCGTGCAGGTGGCGATGGATTAGCGATAACACTTGTAGCTCCTAAGGATCGAATGCACCTAGATATCATTGAAAAAGGGATACAGATGCGGATTGAAAGAAAAGAAGCAACTGTAACTGTCAATACGAGAACGAATGAGAATAATCGACGACCGCAGACAAGCGCCCGCAAGGAAGAAGATGCTGGTTATCGCCAACGACGTGAGCAGAATATAAAAAGAAATGTGGAAAGAGCGAAAAAGCATAATAAACGCAACAAACGCAAATAGTCGTATTCTAAGGTCGTAATTTCTTATATAAATAGTAAGCGAATTGCATGACGAAACCTAAAGCTAGACCTATTTTAGACCATATAAACAATGTAAGGATGCCAATTAAGTCACCCCAACCTGTCATTCCATCCCAGAAAGCTTGATACATTTGTATAAAGCCAATGGTGAGGCCAAGCATGAAGATGGTAGCAGCGATATGAAATTTATAAATGAGCATCAGGGAGACAATTATCCCTGCAAGAATAGAGAAGCCAAGAAATGCGAAAATGTTTTGTATAGTAAGGTCGTTGTTTAAAACCAACGAAACGCCGATGTATAAGAGCATAAAGCTGATAATTGCTACACCAAGGCCAATAAGCCAAGGTAATCTGTGTTTGAGTATGAGCATTTTTGTCACTCCATTCATCGATTTATAAGGTGTGTAGATAATATAAAAGCTATGAAGCTGCTATTTATAATTATAGCAGGCTTCATAGCTTTTAGCTTTAATTATTAGAAAACGTTTTTTGTGCTGCCAGAGCTGCTCCGTAAGCCCCAACAATCTGTGGTTCGCTTGGAATCGAGCAGATGGCTGATAGTTCTTCCTCAAGCAGAGTGACTAAACCTATATTTTTGGCTCCACCGCCAGCAAACACGACTGGCTCTACAAGTCCAACACGTCCAACCATTTGGGCAATCCGTCGAGCGATACTTTGATGCAGTCCACGAGATATTGCTTCTGTGGGTTTACCGCTATTGATTAATGAGATAACCTCAGACTCGGCAAAAACGGTGCAAGTACTATTGATTTGAATACTCGTTTTACTTTCTAAGGAACATTTGCCAAACTCACTGATATCTAAATCGAGAATTCCCGCCATAACTTCTAGGAATCTACCAGTACCTGCAGCGCAACGGTCATTCATTTCAAAAGAGTGCATTATTCCGTTTTTATCTAGGACTATAACCTTGCAATCCTGCCCACCAACATCTACGATCGTTCTACAATAGGGGAATAATGTTCTGGCACCTAAGGCATAAGCTTTAATTTCAGATATAACTTTTGCATTAAGAACTTCTCCTACGAGGTGTCGACCATAACCAGTAACAGCTACTCCTTGATAATTCCGACTATCTAATAGCTTTTCACATATGGCAACTGGACTACGTCCAGAGTTAACGATTACACTGTCTTTCACAAGCCCATTTTCAATAGCTACTAAATTTGTTGTTCTGGAACCTAAGTCAATCCCGATAAACATTAACTAAATTTAACTTCGCCTGTAACTTCCACGGGGCGTTTTAGTGAATCCATTACTGGGCAGTTCGCTTCAACGGCTTTAACTAATTGATCCAATTTTTCTTTTGATTCAGGGCTTTTAATGGTAGTTACATAATGAATTTTTTGAAAACCAGCAGATACACCGTCCATGCCAAACATTCCACGCAAATCAATTTCTCCATCAACCTTTACTTTCACTTCATCAAGTTGGATACCCATAACAGCGGCGAAAGCGACATACATAATTTCTTGGCAGGAACCAAGGGCGGCCATTTGAATATCTAATGGACTAGGGCCTAGGTTTGTACCACACATGTACTCTGGCTCATCAATTTTTTGTATAAATTCGCCCATTTTCGCTTCGATGAGTAAGTTCCCTTTCCATTCGCATTCTGCAGTATACACAGTAGTCGCTTCTTGAGGTTTCTTTCCAAATACACGCATCATTGTTTCTAGAGTCTTTTTTAAATCTTTAGCCATTCGAATCCTCTCCTATTCAACATTTGTTTTTTTATCTTCTAACAGTTCTAAGAAAGCTTCCACTCTTGTTTTTAATTGACCGCTGTCGTCATCGCTGTAGTCAGCCTCTACGCGTAATAAAGGAATACCAGCCGTATCTAAAGCTTGTTCCATTTTAGTACCCTCGTTGTTAAAGGTATGACAGAATTGCAGAGTATAGTGAATAACACCATCTACTTGATATTCTTCAGCCATTCGCAATACATCATCAATGCGGCCTTGATTTGGGGTAAAACATGCGCAGTTAATGCTCATATGCCTCTGACCAATAGCAGCTATCTGATCTTCAAGGCTATCACTCTGTGGCTCACTCGTGTAACTAAATAATCGCGTTCCGACACAGGATTCTTCACATACTACGACAGCGCCTGCTTTCTCGAGCATAGAGTGTAAGCGCCAATTCGGCAATGACATAGGACTTCCAGATATCAAGATACGTGGAGCACCCTTAGGAGCAACACCTACACCATCGCGAACTCTTTCTTCTAGTTCATCACAAAGCGCATTTACCTGTTGAGTAAAACGCTTAACGTCGTCTTGGAATCCAATTTGCGTAATCGTAAGTACATCAAGACCACTAATAGGAGCTGGATCTGCTTGACGCAATTTGAATAACCGCTGCAATGCCTTGAACTTGTTTTCCACTTTAGAGGTAGCATTTTTTAAGTTTTCAGCTGTAATTTTATTGCCTGTCAGATTCTCTAGCTGTAGCTTAAAGTCTAATAGTTCAGCAGTAAATACATCTTGATTACGTGAGTTCTTTCTTTGTGGAACCTCAATTACGTAGGTAGGATGATAATCCTCTAGTATTTCGAACATCTTCGTCTTTCCATCACAAGTTGTCTCACCTACGATCAAGTCGCTGGCCTCTGTATAAGGGCAAGCTTTAATATATTTGTATCCAAACGATGACTTAATCAATGGGCAAGTATTTCTTGGTAAAACTTTTTCTGCTTCTTGTACTGGAAAGCTCGATCCAGCACATAAGCCCACGTGAATCCCGTCAGCAGCCAATACCATGTCTTCAGGAATAAATACACAGTAGCTACCTACTACTTTGCCACCTTGTTTTTTATGTTCAACCATCTCTGCGATTCGGTGGCCATGCAAGTCATTTAGTACTTTGTTGAAATAGTCCATTTTTTCAGGTCGGTTTTTTTGCTTTCGATGAAGGCGTCTTTCTAAAACAGCTAATCCTCGAATAAGCTGATCATGCAGCGGAACGTCCACGCCTAAATCAGCCCATAGTTGTTCGTAATAAGCTTTATCCTGTTTACTCACCATACCCCTCCCATAAATGTCTTATATGTTTCTAGGCATAGTGTAGCACTTATTGAAATTAAAAGGACTGATTAATTTATAGGTATGACAAAACAGAAACAGAAGCAAAAAACCATGCCAGAATTTCATTGGACAGTTAGATTGAAAGAGATTTAATATGAAATAAGCTATCTGAGGTGGTGCGTGAGAATTTATACGTTTTATATTGAAGTGATATATTTTGAGGAGATATATGAAATGAAAACACTGGTACATACTTCAAAAGACAAATTTATAGTAAATGGGCTTAGTCATTCATTCCATGACCGAAAAGAAATACAAGCCGTTAAAGTTATAGATAATATTAATTTTTCTGTTAAGGAGCATGAGTTTATCGCCATTGTTGGCCCAAGTGGATGTGGTAAAAGCACGTTATTAAACATTATGTCAGGACTAATGAAGCCTAGTGAAGGTGAAGTCCAGCTTGACGGCGAGAACCTGAGCAAAATTAGTCCGAGAATTGGATATATATCGCAGTCTGACACGCTATTACCTTGGCGCACAGCAATTGCAAATGTTGAGTTGGGGCTTGAGCTGAGAAAAATCGATAAAAAAACTCGTCGCGAAAAGGCAATGGAGCTAATAAAACAAGCTAAGCTATCAGGCTTTGAAACGTCCTACCCGTTTCAACTTTCTGGAGGCATGCGAAAACGTGTAGATATTATTAAGGTGCTGGCTCTTGACCCAGAGATTATTTTTATGGATGAACCGTTTGCCGCATTGGATGTATTCACAAGAGAAATGCTCCAAAACTATATTTTATCTTTGTGGGAAAAATCTAAACGAACGATTATTTTTATAACCCATGATTTGATAGAGGCTATCACACTGGCAGACCGTGTAGTAATTTTGACAAAACGACCTGCGACGATTAAAGCAATTCATACAATTGATTTGCCGAGACCCCGTTCAGCCAATGAACTAAGGTTTAATCAACAGTTTATCGAATTACATAAACGGATATGGGACGACCTTAAGGACGAAGTAGAGCAGGTGAGAGAACTATGATTAAAAGAAGTAAAGAGTTTATTCATAGCACGAAATATCTTTTAATGCGGTTTGCAGTATTTGGTTTAATCTTAATCTCGTGGGAGCTATTAGCCAATACGGGGGTGATGAATCCATTCTACACCAGCCAGCCAAGCAGAATATTTGCCGATTTGATCCAATTTTACAACAGTGGTGACCTAGTAAAGCACACAAGCGTCACACTTAAAGAAGCTCTTTGGGGTCTAGCTATTGGCACAGTAATAGGAATCATCGCTGGCTTTATATTAGGACTTGTTGATATTTTAGGAAAAGTTTTTGAGCCTATTATTACGGCACTATATGGAATACCGAAGCTGGCTCTTGCACCAATATTTGTACTTTGGTTTGGACTTGGTATTGAATCAAAAATTATTATGGCTAGTTTGTTGGTTTTCTTTCTTGTATTTTTCAGTACATATGCCGGTATTAAGAGTGTCGATCGCAATTTACTTACGTCCGTAAAGCTAATGGGGGCTAGTCGTTTCCAATTGATAATTAAAGTTATTTTACCCTCTTGTGTACCTTGGATTTTAGCTGGTGTCAGAGGAGGTCTTGGGGCATCACTAATTGGAGCAATAGTAGGTGAATACATGGGAGCCAGTGCAGGGCTAGGCTGGATGATATCATATGCTACCTCCTTCTTCCAGGTTGACCGTGTAATGGCCTGCATATTTATTCTGTTTTTCATTGGGATAATCTTTAATATGTTGTTGAAAAACATTGAAAAAGTGCTTTTAAAATGGCGTCCACCTATTGATTATGGGGGAAGCGGAAGCATTTAAGCAATGTTTTATATAAAAAATAAAGGGGATGAAAAGTTTGAAAAAAATCAGTTTTTTATTAGTGGCAGTGGTATTGTTAGTATCGTTATTGGCCGCGTGTGGTGGCAATAATACAAGTGCTCCAGCAACTCCAAGCACACCAGCGGCTACTGAAGGAACAGAAAATCAAGAAAATGTAGGGGCAGTAGAAAAGGAAGAATTGACAAAAGTTGTTGTAGCGGAACTGAGAAGTGAGTTTTGGTTGCCTGTATATGTAGCTGAAGCTTTAGGTTACTTTAAGGAAGAAGGACTAGAGATTGAATTTGTAACTACTAAAGATGGTCCAGTGGCGTTTCAAGCTATGCACGCAGGGAGTTCACATTTTACAATGTTAAGTACAGAGCCTGTATTTAGAGCACAGGATATGGGACTAGAGTCTACCATTATTATGTCTACACTTACAAATAAACCGTATATGTTTGTTGGTGCGCCTGAGATCACGGATGTAACACAGCTGAAAGGAAAAACCATATTTGCAGGAATGCCAGGCTCAGCTCCACATTCCTTTGCAATTGCTATTCTTGAAAAATATGGCTTAACAGAATCAGATGTAACTTGGGCACAGATGGAATACGGAGCGTCCTTAGGAGCTTTGGAAAATGGACATATCGAAGCAAGTTATATTAGTGCGATTGCGAAAAACGAAGTAGCTGCTATTGGTGCAAATATTTTAGTAGATGTATCTGACCCAGCACAGCATTATGAAATTTACGGTACTGAAAGATATGAATCATCGATTGTAACAGGAACGAAAGAATTTGTTGCATCGAATCCTGAAACAGTGCAAGCGTTTGCAAATGCAGCAGTAAGAGCAATGATTTGGATTGATAATAATAATGATGAGGACGTGGCAGAAATGGCATCGAAGCTGTTTACTGCAGGAATTGCCGCTGATAGAATAAGCTATATTAGACCGTCGTTGTCAACAGACGGATTTATTACAGAAGAAGGGCACGAAACGATAGTACAGTTTTGTTTAGATGAAGGAATCATCAATCGTGAAATACCATACGAAGAAGTTTATAATATGTCTTTTATCCAAAATGCGTACAATCAATTTAACAAGTAATAACAACCAGAATATTAAACTAGTAATATAGCAATCAATAGTGAAAGTAGGATAGATATGCGTAGAAGTAAACGAGTCGTATTTCTAGCACACTGTATATTAAACGGCAATTCCAAGGTGATGGGGCTAACGTTATATGGGGGAGCAATGAAGTCAGTGGTAAATGAGCACCTGAATAAAGGTACAGGTATGATTCAACTGCCATGCCCAGAGACGACATTCATAGGTCTGCGTAGATGGGGCATGTCCAAAAATCAATACGACACAGCTAATTATAGAAGGCATTGTAGGAATCTATTAATTCCGTATGTTGAACAAATGAAAGAATACCAAAGTGATGGGTATATACTAGAAGGGATAATAGGAATTGATGGGAGCCCGAGCTGTGGAGTAAATTACGTAAGTATGGGATATAAAGGCGGGATGATTGACGAAGCAGACAAGCAAGCGTCTATGCTATCTGAGCAGGCTGGGCAAGGAATTTACATTGAGGAGTTAAAAAAGCTGCTCAATGAATACAAAATTCAAGTCGAGTTTTTAGCAGTTGATGAAAAGGCGCAAGTAGAATAGGACGAAGTAACATAAAAGAATAATATTTTAAGGCATGAGGTTGGAATACTAATACCTCATGCCTTTTCATGCTCTTGTGATTATAAAAATAGGGGATTTTAATGTTTTCTGCTATAATCATTGATAACAGTCTTTGAAATTATGTTGCTATTTGGATTATTGTTTACTTTGGAAAGGAAGGACTTTTTCTATGAGCGCAAAACACAAACAGGAGCAAAACATACTATGGCATACGTTAGATATCGATAAGATAAAAGAACAGCTCGAAACAGATCCAGCTAAAGGACTTACTAAGGCAGAAGCTAGTGAACGATTGCAAAAATATGGGGCGAATGAGCTTCCTAGCAAAGCTAAGAAATCGGTATGGATTAAGTTTTTTAAACACTTTCATGATGTACTGATATACATATTATTGGTAGCGGCTGTCGTGACGGCGCTAATGGGGCACTACATAGATACGGCAGTCATCTTCGCTGTTGCATTTATAAACGCGTGTATAGGCTTCTTTCAAGAAAACAAAGCAGAACAGGCATTAGAGGGGATTAAGAAAATGCTGTCCCTGCATGCGAATGTGTTGAGGGATGGGGAACGTATCGAAATCGATTCCCAGGATGTTGTGCCTGGAGATATTGTATTTTTACGAGCAGGTAATAAAATTCCTGCAGACATTAGGTTAATTAAAGCAGATAAGCTAAAAATTGAAGAGTCTGCACTGACGGGAGAATCGACTTCAGTAGAAAAGCAGACGAATGTAGTCGATGAGGATGCGGTCATTGGTGATCGCAGCAATATGGCATTCTCGGGAACATCTATAGCTTCGGGTACTGGACAGGGAATTGTTATCGCTACGGGCAGAGATACAGAGCTAGGAAAGATTAGCAAGTCGATGGCTGAAGTAGAACAGCTACAAACGCCGTTGTTAAGACAGATTACACAATTTGGCAAGCAGGTTGCAATGACAATTCTTGTGATTGCAGCGCTTATGTATGGGTTTGGCTATCTTGTAAGAGATTATGGGCCAGTAGAATTAATGCTTTATGTAATTGGACTTGCTGTCGCGGCCATACCTGAAGGATTACCAGCAATTGTTTCAATTATCCTAGCGATTGGTGTACAAAACATGGCAAACCGCAAAGCAATTGTGCGGAACCTACCATCAGTAGAGACGTTAGGCGCTGTAACGGTTATCTGCTCGGACAAGACAGGCACACTGACAAAAAATGAAATGACCGTAACCTCAGTTATAACAGTAGAGCAGCATTACGAGGTTACAGGAACGGGTTACGCCCCAGAAGGTAAAATTACTATGGATAATAAAGAGGTCAGCATGGGTGAAGAGCCTGACCTTAACGAGCTACTACGAATCGTTAAAACCTGTAATGACGCCAGTCTTCGTAAGGATGAAGATGGTCACTGGAAGATTAACGGTGAACCGACGGAAGGATGTCTGATTACTCTAGCAGAAAAAGCCGACAAGGAAATAGAACGTTTTGAGAGCATATCGAAAATACCCTTTGACTCAGAACATAAATATATGGCTGTACTCGTAGAAAATGACGGGCAAAAATACATATATGTAAAAGGGGCACCTGATCGTTTGTTTAGTATGGCAGAGTCGGGAAATTCTGGAGACTCAAAGTTTGACCGCAATCAATGGGAGCAGCATGTAAAAGAACTAGCTGAACATGGACTACGTGTCATAGGTGCTGGATATAAAAAGGTTTCGTCTGATGTAGAAGAGATACACCATGAAGATATAGAAACTGGTGTTGAGATGGTTGGATTGGCGGGTATTATCGATCCACCGCGCGAAGAAGCAATATCGGCTATACGTGAATGTAAAGGCGCAGGAATTACTGTCAAAATGATTACCGGTGACCACAAGGATACAGCCGTTGCCATCGGTAAAATGATGGGTATTGGTGATGGTGAGCTTGCTTTAGAAGGAAAAGATATTAATAATATGACTGATGAAGAGCTTGAGCATGTTGTTGAAAAATACGATGTATTTGCCAGGACTAGCCCGGAGCATAAGCTGCGCTTAGTTAAAGCACTGCAAAAGCTTGGGCATGTATGCGCGATGACAGGTGATGGAGTTAACGATGCTCCAGCATTGAAGCGAGCAGATATTGGTGTTGCCATGGGAATTAAAGGCACTGAGGTATCAAAGGACGCAGCTGAGATGGTGCTAGTTGATGATAATTTCGAGACAATAGTCAACGCCGTGGAAGAAGGTAGACGTGTCTACAACAACTTGAAGAAGACAATTCTATTTATTCTGCCGACCAATGGGGCGCAAGCGTTTCTGATTATGGCGAGTATTTTATTTGGACTAGCAATGCCGATTACTCCCGTTCAAATTCTTTGGGTGAACATGGTTATCGCCATTACCCTTTCATTGGCATTAGCCTTTGAACGCTTGGAGGATTGTGCGATGGAACTACCTCCGCGGCCAATGAAAACACCACTACTAAGTGGATACTATATTTTCCGAATTATTTTTGTTTCAATCTTAATTGGTGGTGGAACACTTGCCTTTAGTATGGAGTTAATCAATAGAGGATATGATCAAGCGGTAGTGCAAACAATCACGCTCCACACGATTGTAATACTGCAGTTGTTCCATTTGTTTAATTGTCGTAGTGAACATAGCTTTGCCTTTAATAAACGCTTCTTTTCCAATAAGGCAGCATTTATTGTATCGGGCATATTGCTAGTATTACAGGCAGGAATCCTGTACCTGCCGTTTATGAATACGCTATTTGGAACAACTCCATTGGGTTGGGAATATTGGCTGATACCAATGGTGTTGGGAGCTGCTGTATTTACAATCATTGAAGTTGAGAAGTGGATTACCCGCATAATTATTAAAAGTAGAAATAAAGATGAGGTAATTTGTTAAACAGGAGAAATTAAAAAGTATTGAAATAAAAGGCGGCGACTAATATAAATAATCCTACACCAATAGCCATTTCCCAAACCCCTTTGTACTTATGGTCGGGATACCTTTCTAGAACGTTTAATATAAGTGCATCGGTAAAGTGCTCTATTTCAGGAAAATCGTAGGTGTGAGTAATTATTACGTCCTTATCTGCATCAGAAAGAGCTTGATTTTTTACAGTTATTTTAGCTTTGCAATCATTAATATTATAGACATCGTTGTTAAAGTTATCGACCTCACGCTTAAAGGGTACGTCTAAGTCTATTAGAATTTGCTCGACAAGCTCTAGGGCGGAGGCCTCTTCGATATTGTATATTGTATATCTTCGCGAAGTAAGCTCCCTTTTTAGTGCATAAATTAGAACAGTAGCAAAAACGATAAGTACTAATATAACTCGACCACGATTAGGGACATCCTCCCATACATTATTAAAGTCAATAAAAACTGGCACAGCAGACAATCCGATAATAATTATAGCTAAAAAACGAGGGTGTGAATACACGCCTTTTTGATGGAACTTATCGATACCAGCTATAAATATAAACACAGCAAGCAAAAGGCCTATTAAGTAGTATGTAGCAGGTAAATCGGGCATTATGCACCTCCGAAGCTTAAATTGGAATGTTCAACAACTCTACTAGAATATGGTAGCATAGTTTTCTGGATTTTAATAGGGTAGCCTGTATGTTGCCAATATATGTTATGAAACGTTTTCCTAACAATAAACGTCTTTATGGTGAGTGAAAAGCAAGATACTTAAATTATCATATAGGGAGATGTTTTCTATGAAAGCAAATAATAGAGTAAGGAATAAAGCAAAGAATAAAGCAAAGACAGTCGCGTTAGCCGTTACGGCAAGTTTAGTTGTAGTAGCTGCAACACCAGTAGCTCCAGCTTTTGCAATGACAGGCTCTGAAGGATTAGATAGAAGTGTTCAATACCAAGTAGAGTCAGCTAAGCCAGGAGGTGCAGGACAAGATGCAGTAATTCTGCCAGCGCCTATTATTGACCAGCAAGTAGATATCAAACGTGAGCTAATTGAGAATGGCTATGATCGACCTGTCTCGGATCGCCCTGCGCCAGATCGCCCAGTTACTAGTTTTGATGACGGCAACATTGGTTCTAACACCATTAACCAGATTCAAGACTATATCAAAGAAAATATAGACTACGAAATATTTGCTAGTCTGCACATCGATTGGGACTTACATGCGAAAGGTGCTATTGTTCTAGCTTTTACAGAAGAACTAACGAAGGCCCAGCAAGCGGACATTTTAAACTTAGTTGATGACCCTGATTTAGTTAAGTTTCGTGTAGTAGAATATAGTGAAAAAACCTTAAGAAGCAAACAATATGAAATTGATCAACAATGGGCAGCACTAGAAGCAGATGGTATTAAAGTGCGTACAACAGGCGTAAGTGTATATACAAATAAGGTAGAAGTTGCTATTGAACCATATAATGAGCAAACTAATGCCAAGGTTTATGAAATGTTTGGTAGTGATATGGTGGAAGTAGTAGAAGGATTTGAAATACAGATTCTTGGAGCAGAGGAACCTACAATTGATGCAGATGTAGCAATTACAGCAGAGGCTGGAAATGATACGCTAAGAACAGTATCGGCAGAGGACGAAAAAGCAAAAGAAGGGTTTTTCCGGAGGATTATAAGCTTCTTTAAAAACTTATTTAGCAGTAAATAATAAGTTGAATGTAAAAATGGGTGCGTGTTAATTACTTTTCTAGTAGTTAACTACACACCCATTTTGCTTAAGTATTATATATTGTTATCACTTATTGTTCGGGTTGAAATCTCTGGTGAAAATAGTTTCATGCTCTAATAAACTGTCGATTGTGTCAAAACCTAAGCGCTGCAATAGCTCAATTACATAAGGGTTATCAACAGGTGTAAGGAATTGCGCATCATTACCATAATTATTAACGTTCTTAGTGCTAACTTCCTTATCTAGGATTGACTTAGGACCACCAACACAGCCGCCGACACAGCCCATTCCCTCGATGAAATTGGCCTTGATGTTACCGTTTATTAAATCGTTTAATAATTCCTTACATTCTTTCACACCATTAGCTTGCTGTGCTACTAGAGGAATTTTCCTGTTTGGCCGTAGACGATCAAGTGTCCTTTGTACAGCTTCACTGACGCCACCAGTGCGGGCATATATTCTCCCTGCCATAGATGAATGGTCTTTCAAATCCTCTTCTAGCTTTAATGGGTCAACCTCCACAGCATCAAAGATTTCCTGCATTTCCTGGAAGGTTAGTACGTAATCGACTGCATCACGTACATCTGGCTCCTTAGCTTCAGCTTTTTTTGCTAGACAAGGGCCGATAAAGACAGTCTTAGCCTCTGGGTACAGCTTCTTAATGGAACGACCACAAGCTACCATTGGTGATACAGAAGGCGGCATATGGGGGACTAGCTGTCCGTGTATTCTACGAATCATTGCTATCCACATAGGACAGCAGCAGCTAGTAAGCATGAAATCCCTGTCATCTTTTATGTAGCGGTCAAACTCTAATGCTTCTTTAAGAGTTAAGATATCGGCAAACAGTGCAACTTCAATCATGCCAGCAAAACCGAGCTTTTTAAAAGCACTTCTTAATTTACCAGGGGTCATTTCTTCACTAAATTGACTAATGAAAGCAGGGGCAATCATAGCATATACAGGGGCGTCTGAATTATGTACTAGCTCAAAAACAGGTAAAATTTCTTTTTTATCTTTAAGCTTGCTACTTTTACATGACTCAATGCAATCTGGACAGCCCGTACAGCATTCTTCATGAATTACTACGTTTCCTTTTTCATCCCTTGACATGGAATCGAAAAAGCATACTTTATCACAATTTTCTCTTTTCTCATCAGGGCACAGACACTCTGCTAGCCTTAAAGCTGGTGGGTTTTTATCTGGATCAAACAAACAGTCTAGATGTCGACGACCTAAATCGGAAAGTCGATCGTTACCACGAATTTCATTTGACACAAATTACGCCTCCAATCTATTATCTTTTTAGTCTTGATAGGGCTTCGTAACGCGACCGCAATACTTTTTCATGACTTTGCTCGTCTTTTACAAGCTGCTCAAAAAATTTCTTTAATAATGGATCTTCTGCCTTATCAGCAAGCTCCTGGTAATGCTTTTGAGCATTAACTTCATCTTCTATCGCTAGCTGTATTCCATCTAAAATATCCTTCATCATATCTCCTCCATTTTATTTAATTTTTCCCACAATAAATGTAACGTCGTCAGTAATTTTAGTAGTAGGAGAAAAGCTTATAAAGTCCTTAGACAAAATCTGTACAATATCTTTAGGATGTCTATGAGTATTCGCAAGAAACAGTTTTTTCATTCGTTCCTCATAGTACTCGCCTGACGTCATCTGTTCAGGCATTCCATCTGTGCTAATTAGAAATGTCGTGTCATTTTTAAGAGGAACACTGTACTCGGGGTAGTTCATAATTTCTTTCGGAAGAGCTCCTGAAATTGGTAGCCCACCAGTTTCTAATTCAACTAGTGTACCGTCTTGGCAGGCCATTAAAGGCGGGTTTTGATAGCCAGCACTACAATAAACAAACTCCTCGTTTTTTATATCGAAAATTCCTAGGAATACACATATAAAATAGTCTTCGGGGTATTGCTCTTTTAGATACTCAATTATAAAGTCATTGACGATTTCCTTAGGAGATAAAAACTGTCCCTCACTGTGCTTGTGTTCAAAGTATTGATTAATAGTCTCTTTAGCAAACAATGATATCATTGCGCTATCTAAACCGTGTCCAGACACATCACACAATAGCACAACATATTGTTCGAAAAAGTCATTTAGCATCCCATTATCTACTTGAAAGACATTGTAGAAATCCCCGCCTAATACTTCTGCAGGCTGATAATAGGCAGCAAAAGCGATATCATCAGTTTCGGGTAAGTTTTTAGGTAATGAGCGTTGATATATTTTTGAGGCTTTTTTCATTTCAATTTTATATTTTTGTTGTAAATCTAGGTGAGATTGGCGATTTTCATTTCCATAAAAGTAAATCAATCCATCCTTATGAAAGAGCTGACCTGATAGAGGTATGTTAATACCATCAATATTTCGAAAGAAAAATGTCTCTGTTGTTGCTGGGATAGCGTTTATATTACTTATATGGTTAGTAATGCGGGCCTGATCATTAATGGTTATTATGTCAGTAAAAGCTGTTCCCAGGATATCTTCACTTGGGACTCCTAAATATTGCTCCATAGTTTGGTTAATAAAAACAATTTGGCCGTTTGATTGGCATACTAAATAATGGTCATTTGTTTGCTGTGCAATAGTTTTATATATATTAAATAGTTGTTCATTATTGGACATTAAGAATCACCTAAAAAAGAAATAAGTAGAGTAAGTACCATTACAATATTATCACACTGAAATATCTATGTACAATTGTAGACTTGTGAGCTTTAGTAATTGTTGAGAGCATGGTAAGATGGTTATAGGAGGGATTTAGGTGGATAAAAACAAGCAAGATTGGAGCAAGGTTAGAGAACAAGGTAAATGGACGTATATACGTAAATATGGGGTTATTGGCTGGGGTATTCAAACGTTTATAATTTTTTATATTTTATTAAACTTAATTGAGCACGGACTAGACTACACAGAATATTTTAGCGGACCTTGGATAACAGAGATTAGCATATATTTGCTTGTGTTTATGCTTGGCGGAGCAGCATGGGGATATTGGATGTGGAGTTCTAATGAACGTAAGTATAAGCAGGGGAAATTAGGTGATAGTAACAGCGAATCTTCTCCTAAGAAAAATAGTGGCAAAAAAAGCAAGCGTAAATAATAGCCCGATTAAAGAACAATACAGGAGCTGTATTACATGAAGATAATAGTTGACGCGGACGCATGTCCTAAAAAAGTTTTACAGATATGCTTTAGGGTAGCTAAGGAGTACGAGCTCGATGTTTGGACAATTGCAAGTATAAACCATCATATAGAATCGGACCATCATATAACGGTGGATAGTGGTTCTCAGGAAGCAGATCTAAAAGTTATTAATGTAACCGAGAAAGGTGATATCGTAATTACCCAAGATTGGGGTCTGGCGTCGATTGTGCTTAGTAAGTCGGCAGTATGCTTAAGTCCAAGCGGTAGAGAATATTCACCAGAGAAAATAGATTTTATGATGGAGGAACGGGAATTAAAAGCTCGGCATCGTAGAGCAGGAGGAAGAACTAAAGGGCCGAAAAAAAGAAAAACAGAGGATGACAAGCTATTTGAACATAGCTTGCGAAGAGTAATTAATATAGCGGCAGCGGGCCATGAAGCAGGAAAGTAACCACATCACATAGAATAAACTATTAAAGCAATAGGTGAGAAATTATTTTCACTATGGGGTGAAGTAATGGGTGACTATGATTACAAAGGGTTTGGAATTCTTCGCAAGGCGTGGATTGTTGTCATGGTTTGGTCAATTATAGTTGCTGTTAGTCTGTTATGGAATTTATGGCATGCCAAGTCGAATGCTTATGAGATAGCAGAGAACACCCTGCGTATGAGTAGCACAAAAGATTTAACCTTTAGATACTGGGCTACGAATCATGGAGGAGTGTATGTGCCTGTAACAGGGGATACACCGGCTAGTCCTTACTTAAGTCATATCCATGAGCGAGACATAACAACCGAATCTGGTAGAGAACTCACCCTTGTAAATCCAGCATATATGATGCGCCAAGTTCATGAGCTTATCACTGATACCTATGGTATAAGAGGGCGCCTGGTTAGTCGCCAACCAGTTAATCCAATTAACTTAGCAGACGAATGGGAATTCGAGGCGCTAGCTGCAATGGAAGCTGGAATGGATGATGTTACTGCTGTAATAAACACAGAAGGTCAATCAACTATGCGCTATTTAAAGCCCTTTTATGTAGATGAGGGCTGTTTGTTGTGTCATGAGCACCAAGGGTATCAGGTGGGTGATTTGCGTGGTGGAATAAGTGCACAAACTTCATTAGAACCATACTTAGCTATGTATAGAGTAAACCGAAACAATATAGTAATAGGGCATGTGTTCGTGTTGGTTATAGGGATTATAGGAGTATTATTGACTGCAAGCCGCTTAGAAAAAGCGACAAAAGTAGTTGTTAAAGCAGAAAGATATAAGACAATCGTTGAACACACAAACGATGCAATCTTTATGCATGATTTTAACGGAGTTATACTTGATTTAAACGACAAAGGAAGTAGCGTTCTTGGATATAGTCGAAAAGAGTTGATTGGAGAGCATCTATCTAAACTAGTAAAGAAAGAAATAGAGGAGACTAGACATGAAAGAACAGAGAAAATCATAAATCTAGGAAGTCTAATTTTTGAGGGTATAGTAATCCACAAGAATGGCAAAGAAATTCCTGTGGAAATTAGTGCTAAGATGGTATCTAATCAAGGGAATGGTATTATACAAAGCTATGTTAGAGATATTAGTAAAAGGAAGAAGGTAGAGCAAGAATTGCTAGAAGCTAATAAAAAGCTTCAAGCGGCAATGATGGAATCTTGTAAACTAGCAGAAGCGGCTGAGAAGGCGAACCGAGCAAAAAGCGAGTTTCTAGCAAATATGAGTCATGAAATACGCACACCAATGAATGCAGTGCTTGGAATGACCGAATTGCTAGAAGAATATGCTACAGATAAAGAACAGCAAAAGTATATTGATATCCTCAAGAAAAATGGCGATAATCTTTTGAAAATAATAAACTCTATATTGGATTTATCAAAGATTGAATCTGGAAAGATGGAATTAAATGTTGGAGAAACAGTGATTTGTGATGTGATTAAGGAAGTTGGGGCAACCTTTAAGCCGTTAGCTGCGAAGAAAGGACTTAACATTGATATAGAGCTTTCAAGATGTACACTTAATGAGTGTACGGTATTAGCAGACGAAGAAAAAATCCGACAGGTGTTAGTTAATTTTATTAGTAATGCCATTAAATTTACTGAGCAAGGAGATATACTCCTGAAGTTCAAGATTATCGATAAAACACTTAGATTTTCTGTACAAGATTCAGGGATAGGGATATCTGAAGAAAAATTAGAGGATATATTCCATGCATTTAATCGAGGTGATGTATCGACAAAACAAACATATGGTGGCACAGGGCTAGGGTTAACTATCTCCAAAAAACTAGTGGAAATAATGGGTGGTCAAATCTGGGTCGAAAGTGTGAAAGGTGCAGGCAGCACGTTTTACTTTGAAATACCATATGTACAAAGCGAGCAAACAAATGGATTAAATGGACAAGATCAAGCAAAAAAACATAACAAATTAAACAATTTTAATGGAGCAACAGAGGCAACAGAAGCAAGAGAAGTAACAGAAGAAGCAAAATTGAGGGTAGCACCTGAAGGTGATAGTTATTGTAAAAGGATGCTCTTAGTAGAGGACCATGAAGATAATCGAGCTTTGATTATGGCATACCTTAAGAAGGAACGGGTATTAATAGATGTAGCTGTAAATGGACAGGAAGCAGTTGAAAAATATATAGCAGTTACCAGCGATTCACATGAAAAACCATATGATGCAATACTAATGGATATGCAGATGCCAATTAAGGATGGCTATGAGGCAACTAAAGAGATAAGAGCATTGGAGAGGACACAGGGTGCAGCACCAGTTAAAATTATTGCACTTACAGCATATGCACTTGCAGAGGATAAGCAGAAAAGCTTAGAGGCTGGTTGTGATGAACATGTAACAAAGCCTATTAAAAAGCAAGTGTTAATAGATTTAATAAAAAAGATATAAGTAAAATGGTTGATTAAATTGGCTGAAAATGCAAAAATTAAAAGAAGCAATAAAGGAAATATGATAGATAAGGAGTGCTAAAATGAGCTACAAAATGCTTCATACATGTATTCGTGTAAAAGACTTAGAAAAATCTCTAGCGTTTTACCAAGGGGCATTAGGGCTAGTTGAAACCCGTAGAATTGATTACCCAGAATATAAGTTTACACTTGTATACCTAAGTGATGAATCAAAGGCATATGAATTAGAATTAACCTACAACTACAATCAAGAAGAGTCGTATGAAATTGGTAATGGTTTTAGTCACACGGCTGTTGAAACTAATGATTTAGAAGCATCTCACAAAAAACATCAGGATATGGGATACCAGGCAACTAAGCTTATGGGTCTACCAGGGACAGAGCCGAGCTACTATTTTGTAACCGACCCTGATGGTTATCGTGTTGAAGTCATTAGGGCATCGAAAAAAAACTAGTTGACAAAGCATAAAGATGCGAAGAGGCTGCATGTTTGTTATTTCAGCAAACAATTAAGCAGTCTCTTTATGTGTTATTAAAAACGTTAATAAAAAATTAATCTTTTATTAAGGCGTGATTAATGTTTTGATGAGAAAATCAATAAAGGATTAGAAAAAATTGATGTTTGCATGGGGAAGTTCATATATAATTATCGAATGTAATCACTAAAACAATAATTATTTGCAATCATTTTTAAGGGATATTTACTACAGGAGAGGAAGGAATACTAAATGGATTGGTTTTATAAAGATGGCAAGAAGTTTAAGGTGTTTTTATTAATAATCTTGTCAGCGATTTTATTATTTGGATGCGGAAGCGAAAGTGCATCTACGCAAAATGAGAATGAACAGTTAGAAGAAATTAAAAGAGTTAAAACTACACATGTTGAAGAGAGAGTTTTAGGAGAGCCGATTACGATTAGGGCAGATATACACCCGTTCGAAAGTGTTCAAGCCGTAGCAGAGATGTCTGGAAGAATCGTAAGTCTCTCCCACAAGGTCGGTGATGCATTAAGTAAGGGTCAGCCAGTAATATCTTTAGACGCCCAAGACATAGACCTACAGGTTAAGCGTGCCGATGTTAATATAGAAAGGCTAGAATTGCAGCTGCAGAAAGCAATAACTGACCAAAACCTTGCAATTAGCACACTACAAGGACAAATAAATACACTTAAAAACCAGTTAGATGTAGCTAATAAAGACTTAGAACGCAGACAGGAGCTATATAACCACCGAGCTATACCATTGGTAGAGCTGGAGGCAGCAGAAAACCAAGTTGAACGACTAAAGCTAGAAATGGATATTCTTGAAGAACAATTACTAGTAGCACAAAAGACAGATGCAATAGACTTACTACATATTCAGATTAAAGAAACAGAAATTACATATGAAGAAGCAAACCGCCAACTGCAACGAACAATTATAGAATCACCGATTTCTGGTATTATCAGTGAATTACCTGTTCAATCTGGTGAAACAGTGAGTGCTGGGCAGCCCGTGTTTACAGTAGAGCAACATAATAGTTTATTAGTAAAAGCTGTAATTACGGAGAAGGACTTACCGATTGTTTATGAGAATAGACAGCTCACATTAATGGTACCAGTGCTTAATAAGGAAGTGGAAGCGAAAGTGAGCTACATATCACCTTCGGCTTCAGCTAATCAAAATGGATTTTTAGTAGAGTTTATAATAGATAATCAAGATAGAATGGTTAAGCCTGGAATGAATGCACAGCTACTATTAAGTGATGAACTCGCGGGTGCGACATTAATTGTTCCTGTAGGAGCTATACTTCAGGATAACGGCGATAAATATGTGTTCGTAATTGAAGGAAATACAGCTAAGAAACAAATTATCGTCACAGGTCGCGAGATGAGAGATGTTGTGGAAGTTATTGATGGCTTGGCTATAGGTGACCAGATAGTAAATGTAGGGCAAAACCTCTTAAACGATGGGGATACTGTCCAGGTAGTAGAATAGGGGGATTGCAATGCTGAAAACTATGATTGAGCGCCCTATTGTTGTCTTTTTAGTAGCGGCTATGGTGAGTATAGCGGGTATAATATCAGCTATATTACTACCTATTCAGATACTACCAAAGCTAGAAGCTCCCTTCGTTAACGTTAGTGTGATTCTAGAGCATGAAACGGACCTTGATCAGGTAGAGCGCGATATAGTCATTCCTTTAGAGACTGCAATTATAAATGCTAACGGAGTCAACGAGGTAGAGGTTAATGCTTCAACAAGAAGTGTCTATATGACTGTGCATTTAAAGGACGGTGCGAAGGAAGCAGAAGTAGATGCTATTATCGAAGACTTAAATAGACAATTAGCTAGTATAAATATTGATACTCGCAGAAAAGAGGCAAAGCAATATACAACAGAAGATAACGTATTTATGGCGATTGCCATTGTCCCAAAGGATATAAATGATATAAGTGTTCGTGAGGAACTAAAAAATACCGTGCTACCAGAATTGGCGATGGTATCACAGGTTAGAGGTATTGACGATACATTAGATTTATATGATCCGAACTATGAATTCACCCTTAAGCAGGATCGACCAATAAGTTTAAACACAAGTATTCAATTATTCGATGAATTACGCTCCACATTTGACTCATCGCTGCTAGGCTCCCTTAGTTATGGCGGTGAACAATACAGAGTCAAATCGCAGTCGAGTGTATACGCAATAGATGAGCTAGCGCAATATCGCCTATCTAACGGGGAAATGGTAACGGACAGATTTACAATTGAAGAGAAACTCAACGCTGACAACAGCTATTTAATGGTTGATGGTCATCCGTACTACGAGGTTAATATTACAATAGCGTCAACTGCCAGTGAGGTAAAGGTTGCCAAGGAAGTACGTCAAAAGCTAGAGCAGCTTCATGCCGATAAATCTTCTGATTGGTCGTACTATTATATTTGGGATTCGTCGCTATTTATAGGTCAAGCAATCTCAGAGCTTGCCAAAAACATATTATTGGGGTCGTTATTAGCTTCTATTATCTTACTCACTATCTTTAGAAGCATTAAAACAATGATTGTCATTGGTATCAGCATCCCTATTTGCATATTAACAACCTTTGTTTTTATGAATATATTTGGTTTTAGTATTAACATAATTTCCTTGCTTGGTCTAGGAATTGGTGTAGGTTTAATAGTAGATGCCTGTATAGTTGTACTAGAAAATATATTTAGGAAATTGGAGGCTGGTGTTAATCGACGAGAAGCTGT
Organism: Desulfuribacillus alkaliarsenatis; assembly: GCF_001730225.1. Classification (NCBI taxonomy): domain Bacteria; kingdom Bacillati; phylum Bacillota; class Desulfuribacillia; order Desulfuribacillales; family Desulfuribacillaceae; genus Desulfuribacillus; species Desulfuribacillus alkaliarsenatis. The sequence goes on from NZ_MIJE01000011.1 coordinate 151,666, forward strand.
CTATACAGGGGTAAAGGAAGTTCAAGGGCCAGTCACTTCGTCGATAGTTACAACCATTGCTGTGTTCGTGCCTATTGGATTTCTTGAAGGTATGATAGGTAGCATGATGAAGCAAATGGCATTAACAATTTCAATTTCACTGGTAACATCACTGTTAGTAGCATTTACGATGATACCAATCTTTTCAATGTATTTAGTGAAGCCTAATAGTGAAAAACAACAGAAACATACGTTGATGGAGTTCTATGGAAAAGTTCTTGCAAGAGTGCTTAGACATCGCTGGAAGACGATGGGCGTATTTACAATAGTCTTAGGAATATTATTATTCCAACTAGTGGCAAGTGTGCCTAAAGGCTATATTCCTGACGTAATGGAGCGAGCTTTGTTTGTTAGATACTTCATTGATGAGAACACAGATTTTGAAGTGAATAAGCGGCTATTAGATAACACAGCGGAAAAAATCAAAGAAGTTGAAGGCGTACAAAGTGTCATTTACTGGGCGCACAAAGGTAGTCGCGCTGGCACATTCTATATCCACTATGATGACGTTGAAGATATGACAAGGTCAGAGGCGGCTGTTGATAAAGATGTTGAAATGATTATTAACAATAACATACCATACTCATCTATTACTATTGGTGCTGGTCAGGCCGACGCATCAGGTCAAATTCTTTTATCTATAAAGGGATCTTCTATGGGGGTTATTAGCAGGGAGCTTCCAGCGATTGAACAGCAGCTACAGCTGTTTGATGGTGTAACTGGTATAGAAGTAAGTAGAGCTCAAGCAGGTGAAGAATGGATTGTTGATTTTTCTAGAGAAAATCTAGCCTACTATGGACTATCTAGGCAAGAGATAGAAAGACAGCTAGCAGTAGTATTAAATGGTATGACAAACATAGATATCAATTTGCAGGGAGAGAATGTTAAGGCGGATATTCTCTTCCCAGAGACGACAAGGGCGATGTCGGATGCATTAGGAAATCTGCAGATTACGGATAATCGACATATAACCCTAAATGATATAGCTAACGTATACAAAGAGCCAGCGGAAAATTCTCGCGTCCGCAGAGATGGGCTGCCGTACACTAGCATCACTGTATATTTTGACTCTGAAGACAGGGAAAAGGTCTATACACAAATGCAAAACTACATAAATGACGGATACAATGGGAGCTTGTTACTATCTACAGCAGGTAGGGAGCAAGACCAGCAAGAAGCCTTTGAAAAATTATTAATCGCAATGGCTGTTTCGTTAGCGACGGTGTTTCTGGTATTGACAATTCAATTTAATCGTTTGCGTCAACCGTTCCTGATTGTTGCTTCGTTGCCATTTACAATGATAGGGGTGTCCCTAGGCTTTATTATCACGGGAAGGATCTTTGATGCTATGGCGATGATTGGGGTCATTATGTTGGTAGGAATCGTAGTTAATAACGCAATTGTGTTAATCGATTTTATTAATAAGCATCGTGACCAGTATGAGCAGCTTAATGAGGCTATTGTAGCGGGGGCAAAAATACGCTTTAGACCAATACTAACTACGACCCTAACAACGGTTGCTGGATTAATTCCGATGTTTATTGGGGGTACTAATACATCAGAGTTTCAAACTCCAGTTGCAACGGCAGTAATTTTTGGGCTATTATGCTCAGTGTTTGTCAGTTTGATAATACTTCCGGTTATTTACTCTATTTTTGAAAACAGGTCGTTTATGAAGCACAAGCAGCAGCAAAATCAAATGCAAACCACAGAGGTAGTTGTTGAGCAGACATAAGTAGAACTGTGGTATAATCGCGACTATGATTTGATGGGGGTTTCCTATGAATAAGTATAAGAAAGCTATAGTTTTTACGGGTTTAACGTACGTTATCAGCTTTGTTTTTATTTCCTTATTTTTTATGTCTGGAGGACAGTGGGGATCGGCATCATCGATTGGAGTTGCCATGCTCTATATGGCCATACCAATGATAGTAGCAGTTTTTTTACAGAAGCTTGTGTATAAAGAGCCAGTTGTAAAAACCTTAGGTATATCATTTAAGCTAAATCGCTGGTTTTTAGTAGCGTGGTTGTTAACACCAGTTATTATTGTGCTAACTATCGGTGTCAGCTTACTGGTCCCAGGAGTTTATTATGATCCTTCCATGGAAGGAATGTTTGCTCAATATGAATCTACTATGTCACAAGACCAGCTTGAGGTTATGCGTGAGCAAATTGCAGCTCTGCCAATCCATTATTTCTGGATTGGTATAATCCAAGGCCTAATAGCAGGGATTACAATTAACGCAATTGTTGCTTTTGGCGAAGAAGCTGGTTGGCGCGGGTTTCTACAGCGGGAACTAGCGGATATGGGATTTTGGAAATCCTCATTTGTTATAGGAATAGTTTGGGGGTTTTGGCATGCACCACTTATACTACAGGGGCATAACTATCCGAACTATCCAGTTATAGGTGTTTTTATGATGGTTATCTTCACTCTGCTATGGTCGCCAATCTTTAGTTATATTAGGTTAAAGGCGCGTTCGGTGATAGCGGCTTCAGTTCTTCACGGTACAATCAATGCTAGTTTGATTTTGAGCTTTATAATGGTTAGTGGAGGACACGAATTATTGATTGGAGCATTAGGATTAGCAGGATTTATAGTATTGGCAATGGTAAACGTAGCAATCTATATTTACGAGAAGCGGTTCACTAATGAGCCGATTGACACATCCGCTTATTTTGCCAATGAAGAACAAAAAACTCAGCCACAGAATAGTTAAAGAAAATTAATAAATGCCGCTCATGATGTGTGAAGTTCACTTCATGAGCGGCATTTTTGTAGCTGTTAACGCCGCTGAGATAAATCCCTCTCGTCAGGCCTTGACGCATACTAAGCTTGGTTTACGACGTTTGTCGGAGTGCCAGCTATATACGCTTCGATATTACCTGTCAAAAGCTTCAGTAAACGCTGTCTTGCTTCAATAGACTGCCAGCCAATGTGTGGTGTAAGAATTACATTATCCATTGTAAAGAGTGGATTATTTCTATCAGGTGGCTCTTGTTCAAGGACATCCAATGCAGCTCCGGCAATCGTTTTTTCTTGCAAGGCCGCAATTAAATCTTGTTCATTGATTAATGGGCCCCTCGATGTATTGATGATATAAGCTGTAGGCTTCATGAGCTGAAGGCGATGTTTGTTGATTAGATGCCTTGTTTCTTCGGTTAATGGGCAGTTTAAGCTAACAAAATCACTGTTCATTAGCAATGTATCCAAATCTACAGATTGGATGCGGGCGTTATCCCAGTTTTTTTGACTACGGGTGTATACTTGGATATCCATTCCTAGTGCAAGGGCGAAATCTATTAATTGCTTTCCGATGGTTCCAGCTCCAATAACACCAAGCACTTTGTCCTTTAATTCAAAATAAGGCACCTGCAAATGTTTAAAGAAGTTATCGTAATTTTGATTTTTAAGCATTGCATGTTGTTTGGTTAATGACGAGCTTAGACTTAAGATATAAGTAATCGCTAGCTGAGCAACAGATTCTGTGCTATAACCAGGCAAGTTACATACCATGATATTTCGTTCCTTGGCAGCATCTATATCAATATTATTATAGCCTGTACCAGCTTCACAAATTAATTTCACACTTTCAGGGAATTGCATAATTAATTCTTTACTAAGAGGGATTTCCTTCGTAATAATAATTTCTTGCTTTGCAACTCTTTCAAGTATTTGTGCCTCTGTACTATGGTCATATGTAGTAAGATTAGTTATGGTAGCTAATTTAGATAGATCAAGCCGATGGTCGAAATTTACTTTAGCTACATTAAGAAAAACTGTATTAGTCATATAAAGCCTCCTGTTCATCGCCGTATTATTTTAGTTTACCTATATCTATCCTACCCTATTAATGCATATATCAGTTTACTATTTGCGCTGGCTATAAATAACTAGTATTAACAGTGGAATTCATAAATTATATTTGATACATTATTAACATAAGATACATGATAAGAATATCAAAGGCAACTAAATTGAAGGAGGAAGTAATCTTATGATTAAATATCAAACTGTTGGTAATATGCAAGTTGCAAATGAGCTGTATACCTTTATCAATGAAGAAGTTTTGCCAGGGACAGATATTAATGCATATGAACTCTGGAGTGGTTTAGATAAGCTATTAAGTGATTTGGTTCCAAAGAATAAAGAGCTTCTAAAAAAGAGGGAAGCGATACAGAAGCAAATTGACAATTGGCATAACGAGAACAAAGACAGTTTTGACTTTATTAAATATAAGGAATTCCTTAAAGAAATTAGTTACTTAGAGCCAGCGGTAGAGGATTTTCAAGTTGAGACGGAAAATGTTGATTTAGAAATTTCTGTTCAGGCAGGGCCACAGCTTGTAGCACCAATAATGAACGCTCGTTACTCGTTAAATGCAGTAAATGCTCGCTGGGGAAGTCTATATGATGCTCTTTACGGAACAGATGCTATTAGCGAGGAAGATGGTGCTGAGAAAGGAAAGGAATATAATCCAGTCAGAGGCGCAAAAACAATTGCTCAAGGGAGAAAGCTTTTAGACGAAGCTGTCCCTTTAAAAGATGGGAGTCATAAGGGCTCGACAAAATACACAATTACAAATGGAGAACTAGTAGTAGCATTGGAGAACGGAGTTACAACAACTCTACAAAACCCAGCACAATTGGTTGCTTTTACTGGTGATGCATATAATCCAGAGTCAATTTTATTTGTCCATAATGGACTTCACATCGAACTACAAATTGACCGCAATCACCCAATAGGTAAATCTGATGCTGCCGGGGTAAAAGATATTGCATTAGAAGCAGCCCTTACAACTATCATGGACTTTGAGGATTCTGTTACTGCAGTTGATGCCTTTGATAAAGTGGCGGTCTATCGCAATTGGTTAGGGTTGATGAAGGGTGATTTGACGGCAAGCTTCAAAAAAGGTGGGAAAGTAGTTGAGCGCAGCCTAAATCCTGACAAAGTCTATACAGGTATTGCTGGTGATTCAATTACACTGCCAGGTCGGGCGCTAATGTTCGTACGTAATGCAGGGCACCTGATGACAAACGATATGGTTTTAGACCAAGACGGTAATGAAATGCCTGAAGGAATTTTAGATGGTATGTTTACTAGCTTAATAGCTATGCATGACATTCTAGGCAAAAGTAAATTCAAGAACTCCCGCGCTGGATCTATTTATATTGTAAAACCGAAGATGCATGGTTCTGCAGAAGTTGCTTTTGCGAACGAATTATTTAATCGAATTGAAGATTTATTAGGATTAGATCGTTATACGCTGAAGATTGGGGTTATGGATGAGGAACGAAGAACATCTGTAAACCTAAAGAATTGTATTGAAAAAGTTAAAAATCGTATTGTATTTATAAACACAGGATTCCTAGATCGTACAGGAGATGAAATCCATACATCAATGGAAGCGGGAGCTATGGTCCGTAAAAACGATATGAAAGACTCTAAATGGTTAAAAGCCTATGAAGATAATAACGTTGACGTTGGATTAGCAGTTGGTATGATTGGAAAAGCCCAAATCGGTAAAGGAATGTGGGCAAAGCCAGATCAAATGGCAGAAATGATTCGCGACAAAGTCGGGCACGTAAAATCAGGTGCTAATACTGCTTGGGTACCTTCTCCTACGGCAGCGACACTACATGCACTGCATTATCATGAAGTTAATATTAAGGATGTACAGCAATCAGTTAAAGCAAGGGAGTCTGCATCGGTCGATGATATGCTTACAATTCCAATAGCTCAAAACCCAAGCTGGTCTGCGGAAGAGATTCAACAGGAATTAGATAACAATTCGCAGAGTATTCTTGGCTACGTGGTTCGCTGGGTTGAGCAAGGAATCGGCTGCTCCAAGGTGCCAGATATCAACGATGTTGGTTTGATGGAAGACCGCGCAACGCTCCGTATCTCCAGTCAGCATATGGCGAACTGGTTACACCATGGAATTTGTACTGAGGAGCAAGTATTAGAAACCTTAAAGAAAATGGCCAAAGTCGTTGATGAGCAGAACGCTGGCGACCCTGCGTATCGCCCAATGGCTAAGGATTATGATAAATCAGTCGCATTCCAAGCTGCGTGTGAGCTAGTGTTTAAAGGCAAGGAACAGCCAAGTGGTTATACGGAACCTATATTACATCGTCGTAGAATCGAAGCAAAGAAGGTATATGCAGGTAATTGCTAATGCATATTGCAAAGAGCACAAAGTATAAGTAGTGTGCAATAAAGGGTTCGGTCATAGTGACTGAACCCTTTATTATAATATCAGAGATTATTAGGTGAATACCATGTTCTCTTTACCTTTCTAACTTAATTCTATAGACACCTGCGACTAACATGACAGCTCCGATTGCCATCATCCACATTAGTGGCCTTATTAAGGATGAAAGCGGAACCCCAGCAGTTAGAATTTCCATTAAAGCATGAGCGGCCCAGCTTTGAGGCGAAATAGTTGAAATGATAGAAATAATCCTCGAAGTATCCTCCATAGGGAAGAATACTCCTCCAAGCATAGTGCCAATCATAACAATGATTGTAGCTACGGCGGATACCTGACCTAAAGATTTCAGCACACTTGCTAGGAAAAGACCTAGACCTGTCATGGAGAAGATATAGACACTTAAAACAACAACCATTTCAAAGTAACCTTGTGACCAAGGTGCGCCGAATAGATATTTCCCGGAAAATAATAGTATGAGTGTTTGAATCCATGCTACTGTGAATAATTTGATAAATAGACCGAACATAATAGACCAATATGATGTAGGGCTGGCTAAAATTCTATGCCACGTCCCTTTTTGTCGTTCTTCAATAATTGAGCCAGCCGAAGTAATGAGGTTTAGTGCGACGAACATAACTAGCACTCCTAAGGACGCCATTTCATAAACCCCAGGTTCTCTAGGGAGGAAGCTCATAGCCCAAGTCATTACTAAAGGTAAGGCTAACGTGAATACAATATACATAGGATCAGCAAGCATTTGCCGAAAACCAACTGTAGCAATAGCTAAAGATTTCCTCAATATTAAGCACCTCTTTCTAATCGCGCAAAGCGCGTCCTGTAAGTTTTAAGAATAAGCTTTCTAAATTAGGCTTTTTGATTTTTATCTCAGTTATTGAAATTCTATTTGATACTAGCATTTCAAACAACAACGGTAGTAATTGTTCGGCGTTCGGTGTGAGAATTTTAATCGAATTTTCTAATAGAGCTGCTTGCTTAACGCCAGTCAATCCTTGTATTTGTTTCATTGGAGGGGTCTCTAGGGAGCTGAAAGCAACAGTTACTTCATGAAGCTCGCCAGCTTCATGCTGAAGCTCAGCAAGCGTTCCAATAGTTAGTAGTTTGCCGTGGTCCATAATGGCAACGCGATCACAAAGTTGTTCAACCTCTTCGACATAGTGACTGGTGTATATGATGGTAGTTCCTTGATCTTTTAATGTTCTTATCGTATCTAAGATGTGATTTCTTGATTGTGGGTCGACACCGACTGTAGGTTCATCCATGATTAGTAACTTAGGATTGTGGATAAGTCCAGCTGCGATATTTAGCCTACGCTTCATTCCGCCAGAGTATTTGCCAATTCTGTCGAGAGCACGATCCTTTAAATCCACTAGCGTAAGGGCATTGTTAATGGCATAATCTAAGCTGCGACCCTCGATTCCGTTTATACTGCCCCAGAACTTTAGATTAGCTACAGCAGATAGCTCAGGATATAAAGCAGTTTCTTGTGGGACGATACCGATAAGCTCCTTAGCTTTAAAGGAGTCTGTTTTTAAATCATAGCCACCTATAGAAATATTTCCACTATCAGCTTTGAGTAAACCACAAACCATTGATAGCGTGGTAGATTTACCAGCGCCATTAGGGCCTAACAGACCGAATATTTCTCCATCGTTAATCGAAAAGCTAACATTATCAACAACTGTCCTAGACTTAAAAGATTTACTGAGATTTGTTATCTGTAGTAATGTCATTTGCGATACCTCCGCTGATAGATTTGTGCTTCTTTTGCTCCCATTTGAATAATAGCCAAGAGAAAACGAACATTTGCACAGTCACTTCTGGAATACCAACCTTAAATAAAGTAATAAATTCGGCTATGTTTAAAGCAATCACGTCATCGAATGTAGCGGGAATAAATAGCATTGTGCCAATCAATGTTAAGCCGTACATAAGACTGAATATTAGTAGCCAGCCATGACGTTTGCTCATAAAGGTTTGGTAGAACGGATATATAAGCATTGCAAGCATAGCCCCTCGGATGATTTGACCTAGGAACACGACAATTACCATTGTCATATTTTCTAAGTCACGGAATAGATCGAATGCTTCCATTGTCGAAAGTGCAGCATCATAGTCCTGTATTTGATAGAAGATTGACCCAACTATCCAGTATGTTAGTACGTGAAGCAACGTAAAGCGCTTAACAAAGCCTTGCAATTTAGTACGTAACGATTCATTTATAGGTGTTTGCTCTGCTATAAGTGGTTGTTTTGTTTCTATTGATTCTTTTACTAGAGATTTAGTAGGGACTTCCCAGCGCAAAAATAGCCAGCAAAACAATCCGATTTGTATACTACTTGCAATAAGCACTGACAAATGCTCAAATAAACTAGTTGTAGTGTAAATGATGCCTTCAAAGGTGCCTGGCATCGGTTCAACAGAGCCAAAGATTACAATACCCCACATAGCACCAAACAAGATTAAGGGTCCATGTGTACTACTGACAAACGTTTTGTAAAATGGATATAGCAACAAGGCAAGCACAGCGCCGCGGGCAAGATGGCCGATTAATGCGATAGCATCAATTCTATATACTTGGTAGAAGTCTAAAGCAATGCGCTTGCTATCAGGTAATGCACCCTGAAAGGCAACGAAGGCTAAAGCGAGTATTGTATATGTGGCTAAGTGGACAATTGAAAACCTTCCAACATATTTCCAAAGGTTTGTTGCTGTTAACATGAAAATCACTTCCTTTATATTTTTAGGACTAACAGTTCGTTAGCTCTTTGTATTTGTCTTTAGTATATAAAGGAATGAGTTTCCATAAAACGGTCGGAATAATGAAATTCAGGTACACAAAAAGGCTGATTTTATTCTCAGCCTTTTGGAGTAGATAAATATTATAGTGGGAACTTAGCGATAATCGTAGTTCCGTAATTGATTTTACTTACAATCTTTAATGTGCCACCAGTTTCTTCAATTCGCTGTCTAATATTAAGCAGCCCGTTTCCACTTCCTTTGCCTTTGTGGCTACTTGGGAATTGTTGTCTAAGGGAGTTAGGTGTATATTGTTCGACGTTAAATCCACTTCCATCATCACTAATTTGTAATAGCAGCAGTGTATCATAATTTTCGATTGCTAAAGTCAGTGAGATATGTTCAGCGTTAGCGTGCCTTTCGATGTTAGTAAGGGATTCCTGCGTTATTCGATATATGGCCAACTCAACTTCAGCAGACAAATTATCGGGTGTCTGTATATCTAGGTTGATTGGGATCTGATGACGCTGTGAAAATAAATCTGTCATAACTGTTAGAGCTTTTGTTAGACCCTGTTCGGCAAGTAACGAGGGTTTAAGCTCTTCAATCATCGTGCGCAGTTCATCAAGGGTCGAATTAGCCGTTGCTTCCATATGATTTAGGATGCTAGTAATTCGCTCATTAGGTTCTTGGAGTACATTACGCAAGGAGTGAAGAGTGAATACTAATCCATGGAGTCCTTGGGAAACAGAATCGTGGAGTTCTCGTCCCATACGGTTTCGTTCATCAGTAATTGCCAGCTTTCGAGAGGCTTCTTGTAGTTGTTTATTTTTCTCTGCTAACGCCTCTAAAAATTCCATTCGTTCTTGCATTTGACCAACCTTATATGAATACATCGCATAAATTGCACCAAGCCCTAGCCCGAATAAAATGCCAAAGAAAGCCTCAAATCTTATGCTCATAATTTCTTGGTTAAAGAAGATTATTAGCACTAATACTGTGTTTGTAGTAGCAGCCAAAACAAAGGAAAGCACCTGAATCGTAGTTTTACCGAGTGTCGTTTTTTCAGTCAGGATATTAGTAGCAGCTAGAGCTATTATAGCACCGATTCCTGAAAACACACCTGTTAGAAAGGGCAAAAATAGCAGTTGTATATTAGTGAATCCAAAGCTAGCAAAAAAAGAGACAGTAGAAAATAATACGCCAAAGATAAAGCCTACAGGCACGGTTTTATATATAACATCCTGCCAATTCGCTTTTAAGGTATCTTTTAGTGATACAATCATTTGCAATGCACCTCGTTAAAAAGATGTAGGGTTATGCTTATTTGCTAAAAGTGCTGCCTGAGTACGTGTCTTTACCCCTAGTTTGTGAAGGATGTTGGCAACGTGGGTTTTAACAGTTTTTTCACTGACAAATAATTGTTCAGCAATTTCTTTATTAGCAAGCCCTTGTGTGAGTAGCTTTAGCACATCAAGCTCTCGTTGGGTCAGGCTGTTAATTGCCTGCTGACATGTTTGATTATTGGTATTATGGTTGTCTTCGACAGTTTGTCTATTGTGAGTGACTGTGCTTAAGGAAATACCACGACCTAAATAAGTACCACCAGCAGCAACAGCTTTAACGGCAGTCGCTAACTCTTGAGGTGGGGCATCTTTTAGACAATAGCCTGCTGCTCCTGCATTAAGGGCTTCAGTTATTTTTTCGCCAGAGCCAAAACTAGTAAGGATTAAAATGCGGATTGTTGGACTATATTTTAAGATTTCTCTAGTAGTCTCGATTCCGTCCATGCCTGACATTTGCAAATCCATAAGAATGATGTCAATTTGTTGAGATGCTACAAGTTCTATTGCTTCTTCTCCGCTAGAGCAGTCTCCGACCAGCTCAAACTCAGCAACACTATCAAGGAAAAAAGTAACTCCTTGGCGAAAAAAAGGATGATCATCAACTAGCAGAATACGAATTTTATTATCCATACGAAGCTCCTTTGATATCTCTATTATCATAGTCTCGCGTTTTAATCATAGTCTTACATATTTGAAATAATATTACTAGTCGAAACTATCAATCACTAGAAATTATTTTACAAATAATTTTGTATTCAATGAAGAAAAAGTATATAATAGCTTTTCTTTACACTAAATAAAGGGTATAAAGGATAAAGGGTATATAGAAAACTAGATAGATGACAATTTGGAGGAATTATATAATGTATACGCTTTCCTACGAGGATAAGAAGTTTGAACTTAACGAGCAAAATTTAGCGGAATTTAATAACGATGATGAAAAGCCAGTAAGCGGTATAGAGCCAATAGACATAATAAAGCTTCTGAGTGAACAAGCAAACCTTGATTTTGAAATTGAGTACTTTAATCGTGCTTGTCAGGTCTGTTTTGCTGGCAAGGAGGAAAAGGCTAAGTACTTCACGTTTTTAGTGTATAGCTTTTACTTGTACACAAAGGATGGAACATACGTAATGAGCAACTTATCTAAAGAGTATGAGGGTAAGTCATTTAGTAAGCTACTAAATGCAGGGATTGTTGATGACAGTTATTGCGTAAGTGTGCTTGTCTGTGATAGCTGTGGAAAGTATACAATTGAAATTTTGCAGTGTGATATATAAAGATAGGAAAGAAAGGAGTATTACATGAAAGATTTCATAGTGAAGCTTTGGGAAGAGTCTGGGTTTCAAGACCAAACAGAGATTCAAAAACAAGCAATGCCGGTGCTATTAGCTGGTAAAGATGTTATTGCAGAATCACCTACTGGAACTGGGAAAACACTAGCTTACTTATTACCAGTTATAGAAAAAGTTGACCCTGATAAAAAGAATATCCAAGCAGTAATTTTGGCCCCGTCCCACGAGTTAGCAATGCAGATTTATCACGAAACACAAAAATGGACTAAAGGCAGTAACATTAATAGTGCGGCACTTATAGGTGGAGCAAACATTAAGAAACAGGTAGAAGTTTTAAAAAAGCTACCACAAATAGTAGTAGGCACAACAGGAAGAGTCCTTGAACTGATTAAATTAAAGAAAATGAAAATGCATGAAGTAAAAACTATTGTTGTAGATGAGTTTGACGTCTTAATTGCCCAGGAACATGTAGGTAACTTAAATAATATTGTTAAAACTACGTTAAAAGATCGGCAAATTGCTTTGTTCTCAGCAACACTGTCAAAACGAACAGAAGATATAGCGTCAGAACTAATGAATGAGCCACAGTTAATACAAGTTAAGAGGTCTACAACACAAGGGCCTTCAAATACAGACCATCTCTATGCTGTTTGTGAGCACAGAGACAAGGTGAATGTTTTGATGAAGCTAGTGCGGTCTGGCATAGAAAAGGCGCTCGTTTTCATAAATGATTTTGAAAAAATCAAAGAGATTGAATCGAAACTGACGTTTAAGGATTTCAAAATTGGTGTCATTAGTGGCAATTCCAATAAAATAGAAAGAAAGAACGTTATAAATGATTTTCGTAACGGAAAGTTAAATTTAGTTGTAGCTAGTGATGTAGCTGCTAGGGGATTAGATATAGAGGCGTTATCCCACGTAATCAATTTCGATATGACGCGCGATGTAGATTCATATACCCATAGAGCAGGGCGGACAGGAAGGATGGGTGCTAAGGGAACAGTAATATCCCTTGTTACTAAAGGTGAAGAGGCGTTATTGAAGCGAATAGCGAAAAAGCTTAATGTTACAGCGCAAGAGGTCGAGCTGCATCACGGGAAGTGTATCATAAAAAAATAGTTAATCAAACAGATAAACAAACAGATACACAAACAAATAAGAAACAGGCAATTAGATTATCTATCGTTAATAGATTACTAACTGCCTGTGTTTTTACATACTGTTATTGATATGTGTGTTGTCTTTGCGCGCTAGATATCATATTGTTAACGATAAATTGCTTCAATGATTTCCGTAGCCACTTCATTTGGAATGCCAGTTAATACAACTTTTCCATCGGTAATTTTCGCTATAACTCGTGGAGCAGCAATCAATTCTCCATCAAGATATAAACGAATTTCTTTTCCAAGATTCTGCTCAGTCATATCAGCTAGCTTTGAAGCTCTTTTAAAAGAAAAGACTAATTCTTGTTGATCTGAATCCATTGAGTTTTGTTGATTTTCCCCTGATGCCAAATCATATTCAGTCGCGAGGACAAAGCCGTCTGCGTCTAAAAAATGAATTCGAGCGTCTTCTATATTTACATTTTCCTCTTGATTGCTACAGCCAATAAGTAATAAAACTAGTAGCGCACTTACTATGATAATGAATTTACTTTGTTTATTAATCTTCATTACAGGATCTCCTTGTATTCTTAATAGTTATTCATACTTCCAATAGCTTGCGTAATTCTTTACATATGCGGCGTGCTTTGTACATATGTGACCTTACATCAGTAACGTTCATGCCCAATGTATAAGCTATTTCATCGTAGGACATTTCATTTTTATAGTATAACTCAAGTATTTTGTTGCCTATAGGTTCTATGGAATAATATACTGACAAGATATTGGCCTTGTATTTCGGTGTGCCTTCTGAAAGCAAATTATTGTATAGAGTTAAGGCTTTTTTAAAGGTTATGGTATTTATGTTACTAGCACCCATGTGCGGCTCCTTTAATTTTTGATGAAATCAGGGACATCTTCCTTAGAAATAGGTTCATAGATTGGGTGATAACCAGGGTACTTACTATTATCAAAATATATTACTAGCATATAGGAATCGCCCTTATCGTCCCAAGTTGTAAGCGGCAATAACATTTCTATATGTTCTTTTGACTCTAGCTTGATAACATTATCAAGTGTCTCTATGGCATTTATTGAGTTTGGACTCCGCAAGATTTCGTGCATACTAGCGTTTCGTGTGTTTTGAACATTCTCGATTAGGAAAGCTGTAGAAATATCGTCTACTGTATAACGAGTTTGCTCTAGCAGGTCTTGCTCCATTAGCCAAGCATCAATGTTTTCATAGGTTTTATTCCAAGGAATGCTAATATATCTGTTGCCTTGCCATAGATATTCGATATGACCCCATGGCTCACGTCGATTAAGCATTTCCTCTACGGTCATACTAAGTAGCTCCGATTTAATAATTTCATGTAGTTCAGCTAGTTGATTACGATCACTAATAACAACGCTTTTACCCAAATGGCTTGAACGGATTGATATAGTTTCAAGGCCAGTAATGTCGTTAACACGTAGCAATGGGTAATTGTTATGCCTATATTCTATAGACTCCATAATCGGTTTGTATAGATCTAAATAGCGTTCATAGGGAACTCTATACTCCCTAGTAATCGTAGAGCCATTAGCAAGATAATATTCTATCGCTACGGTTCTTAGTGGATGAACATAGACTGCTGGTCTAAATGGATTCGATCTTGTACCAGACAGAAATTCCTTATCATTAATAATTTCCTGGTGTAAAGCTCGGATATGCTCGATGTTATCAGCATCTTGATAGAAAAATTCCTGAACACCAAAGGGTTTACCTAAGGCGTCTAGTTTTCCAGGGTTTGCCTGATAATAGTAGACTCCATGCTGCAGGTAGCGAAAAGAGTCGGAGAAATATACTTGTTCAACCTGATTTGCATCGGGAATCCTATTTTCAAAGCCTGTAACGTCAAAGTAAAGGGATAGCAGAATTACAAATGCAACAAGCAAAAATGCTAGGTAGCCCTTCCATTTATCAAAGATTCGCCAGGTTTTTTCAAGTATCATTTGCGCAACTGCATAGCCTATTATAGAGGCGAATAGATAACCAAATATAATCCAACCTAAGATTTCGTCCTGCGTTGCTCCAAAGTAAAGGCCTCCGAGCAGCATAGAACAAAAAGTTACACCGTACAAAAATACAGGACGTAACGGACGGAACGCAATTGCCTGTGTAGCAGACTCGATATTTCTTTTCCTGTAAACAAATAATGCGATTAAATAAAATGCTATTGTTATTGCAATGTAGGACGCAATTTCTACTATAGTGAGTGGATTATGATCCATTTCACCAGCCCTAAAGATTGGTAGCAACTTTAATATATTATCTGATATATATTGGTTCATGCTAAAGCCGAACAAGTAAAAGCTTAAATTCGAGAAATATAATGTAGTAATCCCTGCAGGGAAAATCAACATAATGTAAATTAATGCGCCCTGTAATACGGACATCCCAGTCAGCATAGCTACTAACACACCTGCAAAGTAGACAAACAAATTAAACATAGTTGTTATTGCAATCCAGTAGACGATGTTACTAAATGATAACAAGGAGCCTACATCTAAAAAAGCCCGTAGTATGAACAATACTAAACCAGTAATTAACACAGGAACTAAAAGCATAATAGAACTAAAGGTGATATATTGATGATAGAGTGATTCCCTGCGGATTGGTAGACTATGAATATAATCTGCTGAGAGTTTCACCTGTAAATAGCGGAATACAAATATAGCAAGCAACACAGGCACTGTAAACATCAATAACAACTGGAATCCTTGAAATACTCCGAATATAGTATCTAAATGTACAAAGTATCGTTGGTATAAATAGTAATTTTGGTCTCTTGAGGCAACCATTATTAGCTGCAATGGTACTGCAAACAATAGTAAAATGAGGTATGCAACACCTATCCAGCCAACACTTCTCGCAGCCTGCACAAAAATCCCTCGGTTAAACGATAATGTTTTCGATAGCATAGCCAACATCCCTCATTTCATAGATAAAGATTTCTTCTAGCGTTAATGGTAGTAGATCAAAAACAACAGGTTTGAATGAATAAATATGATTGCTAATAGGCTCCTTTTTGCCGCGCACAATATATAAGCGCACACTTCCGCGTGCTTCTTTATATAAGACATCTATTGATTCTAGGAATCCCTCAGGCACATCTCCGTTAAAAGCCACTTGTACTTTATGTACGTCAGACTTTAAATCATCAAGGTCTTTCTCGATAATAATTTGCCCGTGATGCATAATGCCGATATAGTCGCATAAGTCTTCAACTTCACGAAGATTATGAGAGGATATAATTATGGTTAAGTCCCTATCTGCTACATCCTGAATAAGTAAATTTTTTATTTTCTGTCTCATTACTGCATCTAAACCATCTAGTGGCTCATCTAAAATTAAAACATCTGGCATTGCTGATAGAGTTAGCCAGAAAGCGACCTGGCGCTGCATACCCTTAGACATTCGCTCGATTTTTTTGTCTAGGTCTATTGGAAATGCTTCCTTAAGCTTATTAAAGCGCTCCTCGTTCCAATCTTTATAGACGCTACGGTAGAAGCTAGCCATATGGTTAATGGTCGTGTTAGGAAAGAAATATAATGCATCCGCTAAAAAGATAGTCTTTTGTTTTAATTCAGTGTTTTCAAAGACAGGTTGCTCGCTAATAGATATCTTACCAGCATTATGTTTGTAAATGCCTGCTAGTAGCTTTAGTAGAGTTGTTTTACCTGCGCCGTTAGACCCGAGCAGGCCATATATTGATCCTTTTTTGATATGTAGGCTAACGTCTTTGACAGCTTCCATATCGTCAAAGGTCTTACTTACATTATGAACATCAATCATTAGTGTCTCCTCCTCTGGTTACATTTTTCTCTGCTAAATCAATTAAGCTAAGGAGCTCTTCTTTATCCATACCAAGATACATAGCCTCAGAAAGAAGCTTTACAATATCATCCTTCATCTTTTTCACCTTCTCGTTATTGATGGTAGATTGGGGAGCAACGAATTTGCCCTTCCCTGGAATTGAATAAATATAGCCCTGATGCTCTAATTCGCGATAAGCTTTTTGGATGGTGTTTGGGTTAATCGTAAGCTCTTGAGCCAGTGCTCTAACTGATGGTAGCTGGTCATCAGACTTAAAAACCTCGTGAATAATTAACTCTTTCAATTTATCAACTAATTGCTCATATATGGGCTGCCTGCTTCGTATATCTAACTGAAACATAAGAAACCTCCTTTCAAACTGTAGTAACAGTATTATCTGTATTAAGTATCGTGGTACAGTTAGAGTATAATACGCTAATAAATTAATTACAAGTAGTATTTTTACTTTTATAATTATCTTTTGATAATGTCACCTTAAGATTATCTTGGGAAAATGTCATTTTAAGATACTTGTACAGGTAATGATTGGTGCGTTATAAGGGTATATTGTAATATACAGATGTAGCGTTAGACTCGGCATGCTAGGAGGCAAATAATATTATGAATTCGGCAAAGCAAAGCTACAAAAGCTTAGAAGAAAGATTAAATCGCTTTCCTTTA
Organism: Desulfuribacillus alkaliarsenatis; assembly: GCF_001730225.1. Lineage (NCBI taxonomy): Bacteria > Bacillati > Bacillota > Desulfuribacillia > Desulfuribacillales > Desulfuribacillaceae > Desulfuribacillus > Desulfuribacillus alkaliarsenatis. The sequence goes on from NZ_MIJE01000011.1 coordinate 168,958, forward strand.
GGAGCACCACCTTCGAACACACTTTATAGAATACTAGAAATATTATTTTCAGAAAAAGAAGCATCCTTAGTAGCTCAATTGCCAATTAAACCATTTATGGTAAAAACGGCAGCAAAAGCCTGGAAGCTGGAAGAAAAACAAACACAGAAAATTTTAGAGGAGCTAGCAAGCAGGGCAATATTACTGGATGTCGAAGATCGTGGAGTACAGAGATACGTTCTACCGCCACCAATGGCTGGGTTTTTTGAGTTTTCTTTGATGCGAACGAGAAATGATATCAATCAAAAATTATTGGCAGAATTATATCATCAATACTTGAATGTGGAAGAGGAGTTTGTAACTGACCTATTCTTAGGTAGCGAGACGAGGCTTGGAAGAATTTTTGTTCAGGAGCCTGTACTATCAAGTGATAATGCCGTTCACGTGCTAGATTATGAGCGCGCCACACATATGCTAGAAGAGGCTAGTCACATTGGCATTAGTGAATGTTATTGTAGGAAGAAGATGCAGTATGTAGAAAAAGGCTGCGAGGCACCGATGGACATCTGTATGACCTTTAATAATGCTGCAAGGTCACTAATTAAATATGAACACGCACGTCAGGTTGATGTGGTTGAAGGCAAGGAACTGTTGCAGCAGGCGTATGAAAACAACTTGGTACAGTGCGGGGAAAACGCACAGAAAAACATAAGCTTCATATGTAATTGCTGTGGATGCTGTTGTGAAGGGTTGCTGGCGGTGAAGAAATTTGGCTCACTACGACCAGTACATACATCGAACTTTATTCCTGCTATTGATGCGATTACATGCACTGGCTGCGGGAAATGTGTTAAAGCCTGTCCGATTAATGCGATTTCTATTACAACGATAAAACAAGATAAAGAGCTAAGTAATATTACTAGGAAAGTAGCTAGAATAGATGAAGACATCTGTTTAGGGTGTGGCGTCTGTGTGCGCTCTTGTCCTAAGGTAAGTATAAAGCTAGAGCATCGTGGGGAACGTATTATAACACCTGTAGATTCTGTGCACCGAACAGTCATGATGGCAATTGAGCGTGGGAAGCTTCATGAATTGGTTTTTGATAACCAGGCATTTGCAAGTCATAGAGCAATGGCAGCTGTCTTAGGAAGTATCCTGCGACTACCACCAATTAAACAAGCTGTTGCTAGTGAACAGTTGAAGTCAGTATACCTAGGCAAGCTAATTGAAAAACATAAAGAAAAACAAAAAGAAAAACAAAAAGAAAAAGAAAAACAATACAACTAGAAATGCAAATAATAGCCACAGAGTCCAATATAAGGAGTATTGAATAATAATATATGAAACATTTTAGTTGTTTAGACCGTCTATATAACTATTAAGGAGAATACTATACTAGAGGAGGCAGATTATAATGAAGTCGAAACTATTTCTCGCAGGTATATTAGCTGTAGTGCTTCTAGTAGCAACTGCCTGCGACCCAACTGATCAGCCAAGTACAGAACAACCAGATACTGATGAACCGGGTACAGAGCAACCGGGAACTGAGCCTGAGCCAAACGATGAAGATACGATTGAATATGAATATACTGAAGAAGGAATTATAAAACCTGAAATTGCAGAGCAGGTTATAGAAGAAACAGCTAATAATGCGATTATTGCTCTAAGGAATAAAGATGCAGAAACGCTTGCTGATTATGTACATCCCGAAGCGGGGGTAAGATTTACGCCATACACTTACGTATCATTGGATGATGATGTTGTATTGACGAAGGAAGAAATGAAAAATTTCTTTGAAAGTCAACAGGAATATCTTTGGGGACTCTATGATGGCAAAGGTAATGAAATTAAGCTAACACCTGCTGAATATTACGAAGAATTTATTTATACAGAAGACTTTATTGAAGCTGAAGAAATTGGCTATAATGAGGTTTTAAGCTCAGGTAATATGCTTGAAAACCAATTTGATGTTTACGATAATCCTATAGTAGTAGAGTATTATTTCTCAGGTTTTAATCCGGATTTCGAAGGTATGGATTGGAGAAGTCTGAGGTTAGTATTCGAAGAGCATGAAGGTACGTGGTTACTAGTTGGTATTATCCATAATCAATGGACAATATAAAAAATGGACTCAAATGAAGGGTTCCATTTTGAATGGACCCATGCGAAAAATAGCGTATAATAAAATTATCTAAAATATAGAAGGACACCTTGGAATAATTTCAAGAGTGTCCTTTTGTGGGTCAATTATATTAGCTACAGTTTGTTAAAAATAGGCTGGCGCTTTTCAAAGGTTGTAACGTATTGAAAGCCAGCTTCTGTTAGTAGATCATATCCTAAAGCAATATTTTTTCCTACATAGGATTCGCAGTGGGCATCAGAACCGACAGTAATTATTTCGCCTCCTAAATCCCGATACAACTGTAGAAAAGGCAATGTTGGTAAAGAACAGTTAAGATTATAACGAAAGCCTGACATATTAAGCTCGATGCCTCTAGACGTATCAATCAATGTCTTAAAGGTGTCTTCAATAATATCAAAATAATCTTCCCAATTTACATCTTCCCAATGGCTTTCAAGATAGTGCAAATAGCGTTTAATCAATGTAAGGTGGCCAAGCACATTAAAGTCAGTATATTCTTTAACGCAATTATTTATAGTAAGAAAATAAATTTCTAACGCTTGCTGTAAAGACTTATCTTTAAAAAAGTAGCCCTCGTGTAAATCATTATCATCGGCTAAATGTACAGAGCCAATGATAAAGTCAAATTGATTATCGTTAGTAAACTGACGGCTTTCTTGATAAACACTTGGATGAAGGCCAACCTCAATCGCTTTTAAGATTTTCAGCTGGTTACCGTATTTAGCACGCATTGTATCTATTTCCTTGGCATAATTGTCATACTCAAGGTTCCAAGTTAAATCGCAGTTAGGATAGAATAAATCTAAGTGCTCAGTGAAGGCGATTTCCTGTATGTTCTTAGCTATGGCAGCCTGACAGGCTTTTTCCATATGCATTGATGAATCGGCAGAGAAATTAGTGTGTACATGATAGTCAAACATTTAAAGACCTCGCTATTTAAAGTTTGGATATTGTTAATTAAAAGCAATAAAGTAGTATTTGTCGTCAATGATTGGTAGACTCCATATATGGGAATAATGTGAGTCAATTTTATCATAAATATACTCATTATCTCTAGATAGAATTTTTTTATATGTTGTTGGTGATACTAGCATCTTCAAATTATATTTTCTCTCTAAGCACTGTTCTATGGCACAATAGGAAGAATATAAGATTTGCCCTTCTGGACCAGCGATAATAAAGTAGCTACTCGGTCTAAAAGCCTTTATAACGCTACGAAGATTTACATCAAATCCGATAACGCCAATGTTTTTACCATCTTCGCTATTTGTAACAGCTTTAGCAAAGGACATATTATATAATCCAGAAAAATCTTTGTAAGGCAGTGTCACGGTTGATTGCCCATTCGACGATATGGCTTCATTATAGCATATCCAGTCAGCAAGTGAATGTATTGCTTGTAGCTTGCTTTTGCAATCGGACAGCCTAGTTCTGCCATTACTATCGATTACGTCGCTGTTAACACATATACCTAAAAAAGATTGCTGCAAATCATCTTCTTCAAAACATGTTTTCAGATATGAAACGATAGTACTAAATTCAGGGTGATTACTTGTACATGTTGATGGTGTAAATGAATTTAAAAATTCAATAACTAGTGGGTCGAGACTTAAAGAATTTACGATTTCTAGCTTTCTATCAAAAAATGATTTGAGAGCTTTATAATTCCTTTGGGCATCGGCAAGGAACGCTTTTCGTTTTGGAATCTGTAGTATTAAGTTTGTATAGCGTGGTACATTATTAATCATTCAAAACACCCCATTTAAACTTTTTTCAAAACATGTAAGATTCTATCATCACTAAAAACTTGTCTGCAGATTAGTTCAGCAATGTAATTCTTTGTGTCGTCCTGGAAGTTTCTTTGAATGCTCGCATCATACTCTAGTACTTTTACAAAATCGTCATAAGGTAAATTGAGATTTAATTTAAAATGTTTGTTTAAAAACACTATCTGCTGTAATATGGCAAATTCGTAGACTTGATCAACTCCAACACATTCGATAATTTCACGCACATCTTTGAAATTTGCGGGGGCTTTTTGCTTTTTAAATACGTCTTCGTAGAATGAGTTGTAAGTCTTCTTACTATATGTGCCGCGTTTTATCAAAAAATAAAGATCAGATAGTGCCTCCTGAAATTCTTTGTTATTAGTTGCTGTAGTACCATTACTAGTTAATTTATCGTACATATTGTGAAAGTAAGGTATATCGCTGGACGTGTTTTTAATACGATATAGACAAACCATAAAATTATCATAGATTTCCTTATTCAAAAGAGATAGCTGGATTTCTAATGCTTTTTTGTTTTTCTGAGATTGTGAAGCAATTTGGATTAAAACAGAGCCCAAGATAGCAATTAGAGCACCAATTGCCGCACCAATAATATTTGAGAACCAATCAGGGATATTTTCACCAGCTTGATACATAAAAACAACTTGCATAGATATATATACTATAATTAAAATGAATATCGATAAAATGAAATACACAGTCAACGCCTCGCAGTCGTAGTATATGACTAGACAAACCTTACTATAAACATCGGTTTTATATAGTATAATTTTACTTCCTTATTGCTGTCAGTTCAATAAATGTCAGAAAAGACCACACAAATTCCGATTAATCTCCACAGTTACTCCACAATTACTAGTCATGTTACGAATGAATGTATAAGGTACCTACAATATGAAAAGGTGAAATTGATATGTTAGCTATTTTGAAATATATAAAACCTTATAAGTACTTGATTGCATTAATTATGGTGTTTACACTAATAGCGATTATGCTAGAGCTGTATCTGCCGACACTAATGGCTGACGTTGTCGATGTGGGAATTGTAAATGAGGACGTACCATTTATCATAAAGACAGGTGGCTGGATGGTGCTGTTTGCCTTCTTTGCTGTTCTTTTTACAATTGCGGTAGCTTATATATCTAACCGAGTAGCATTAGGCTTTGCAAGAGACATTCGTCGCAGGCTGTTTGTAAAAATAGAGAGTTTCTCGCTACAGGAGTTCGAAAGGGTTGGACCTGCATCGCTGATTACGAGATCAACGAATGATATTAAGCAGATTCAAGATGTCGTCAATATGATGCTGCGTATGATGACAAGGGCGCCATTAATGCTGGTTGGTGGTATAATTATGGCGGTTTCGAGGGAGCCAGTGCTATCGCTAGTGTTTTTAGTGGCGATGCCAATTTTGGTTGGGTCGATTGTGCTTATAGCGCGGAAGGCTATACCTTTGTTTGGATTGCTTCAGAAGCGAACGGATCGCCTTAATCTTTTGTTACGGGAAACATTATCGGGAATTAGGGTGATTCGTGCTTTTAATCGTGTGAATTTTGAAAAGGCACGCTTTACTGAAGCTAATAATGAGTACCGGGATACGGGTGTAAAGGTTAATCGGATTATTGCTGTTGTATTTCCAATTATGCTGATTACGATGAATTTCACAAATATAGCTATAGTTTGGTTTGGTGCGATTCGAATTGATCAGGGGGCAATGCAGGTTGGTAATTTAATGGCGTTCCTTCAGTATGCGATGATGATTTTAATGTCACTGATTATGATGTCGTATGCTTTTATTATGATTCCTCGGGCTCAGGCATCCGCTGAACGAATTAATGAAGTGCTAAACATACAAGCAAAAATTACTGATTCATCAACGGCAAGAAAGCTGGTTAGTGATGTCTCTAAACTAGAGTTTAGAAATGTGACCTTCCATTACGAAGGAGCGGAAAAACCAGCCCTAGACAACATATCATTTCAAGCTAAAGCAGGTGAAACGATAGCGATTATAGGTAGTACTGGGGCAGGGAAGTCTACATTAGTGCAATTAATTCTACGTTATTATGATATAGATATAGGAAAAATCATGGTTGGGGATACAGATATCCGTGATGTAAAAATTAAAGATCTACGAAACAAGATTGGATATGTGCCGCAAAAAGCTTCTTTGTTTAGCGGTACTATAGCCGAAAATGTGCGCTTTGGGAAAGATGACGCGACGGATACTGAAGTCATTGAGGCATTAAAGACAGCGCAGGCAATGGAGTTTATAGAAGTAAAAGAAGAGGGGATTCATAGCCACATATCACAAGCTGGGGCTAACCTATCAGGTGGACAAAAGCAACGTCTGGCAATCGCGAGGGCGCTCGTTAGGAAGGTAAATATCTACATCTTTGATGATAGCTTCTCTGCCCTTGATTATAAAACAGATGCTAGACTTCGTCATGCTCTAAAGCAGAAAATTGAAGATGCAATTGTTATTATTGTAGCGCAGCGTGTTAGAACAGTAATGAATGCAGATAGAATTATTTTATTAAATGAAGGCAAGCTAGTTGGCAACGGAACCCATGAAGAGTTACTTAAGGACAACTCAATTTATCAAGAGATTGTTGCATCTCAGCAAACAGAGGGGGAGAGTGCATGACGGAAAACAAAAAATCCCCCTCCTTTAGAGGGAAAAGTAATAATACTGGTCTTGGGAATCGTTCAATGATGCCTGTAGAAAAACCCAAGGAGTTTAAGAAGACGCTATTGCGCTTGTTGCGGTATTTACAGCCTAGAAGCAAGCAGATTGTTTTTGTGGCCTTTGCGGCCGTTCTCTCTACCCTGTTCAATGTAATCAGTCCAAAGCTCTTAGGGGATGCAACGTCATCAATCTTTGAAAGCTTTATGGCAGGAACGGCAATCGATTTTTCATTTATTGGTCAATTGCTTATTATGCTGTTATTTTTGTATGCGTTTTCTTCTGTATTTGCGTTTCTACAACAATATATAATGGCGGGTGTTTCACAATGGACGATTGCCGAACTACGCCAGGAGGTAAGCGAAAAACTAGCACGATTACCACTTCAATATTATGACCAGCACTCCCATGGAGATATTCTTAGTCGCGCCGTGAATGATATTGACAATATTAGTGCATCACTACAGAATGCACTTACCCAAGTAATCACCTCCGTCATCAGTGTTGTAGGAATTATTATTATGATGCTAATTATTAGTCCGCTTTTAACGGTGGTGGTGTTGCTTACTGTCCCATTAAGTGGTGTAGTTGTTCATTATATTACCTCGATTTCGCAGAAGCATTTTAAGAGACAGCAGGAGGAGCTAGGGAATATCAATGGACATGTAGAGGAAATGATTAGTGGACATCATATCGTTAAAGCATTTGGATATGAAGACAAAGCTGTTGAAGAGTTTGATGCAATCAATGACAGACTATACAATGCAGGCTGGAGGGCACAATTTATCTCTGGGATTATGATGCCACTAGTTACGTTCATCGGTAATATTGGCTACGTCTTAGTTTGTATTGTAGGTGGGCTACTTGTTGTATCAGGAAATGTACGAATTGGTGATGTGCAGGCTTTTGTTCAGTACTCCCAGCAAATATCACATCCGATGTCTCAGATGGCAGCGATTGCGAACATGATTCAAACAGCTATCGCTTCAGCGGAAAGAATTTTCAAGCTATTGGATGAAGAAGAGGAAGCTCCAGATAAGCACTCAAATCTTGATATTGAAAGCATAGGTGGAAGCATAGCCTTCGAGCATGTGCGTTTTGGGTATAAGAAGGGCGAACCGATCATCAATGACATGACAATTGATGTAAAAGAAGGGCAAACAGTTGCGATTGTAGGCCCTACTGGTGCTGGAAAAACAACATTAATTAATTTGCTGATGCGCTTCTACGATGTAAATCAAGGAGCTATTCGTATTCAGGGACATAGCCTAAATGATTTCTCGCGCGAGCAAGTACGGATAATGTTTGCTATGGTGCTGCAGGACACGTGGTTATTCAACGGCACGATCCGCGACAACATCGCGTATGGCAAAGCGGACGCTAGTGAACAGGAAATTATAGCCGCTGCAAAAGGTGCCCATGCTGACGATTTCATTAGAACACTCCCGCAGGGCTATAACACAATGCTTGGAGAGGATGCGGTCAATCTGTCACAGGGACAAAGACAGCTGCTTACAATTGCCCGTGCAATTCTAGCCAATCCGAAAATCCTTATTCTAGATGAGGCAACTAGTAGTGTAGATACAAGAACAGAAATGAATATTCAGAAGGCTATGGGTCAATTGATGCAAGGATGCACAAGCTTTGTAATTGCCCACAGACTATCAACGATAAGGGATGCAGACCTCATCTTAGTAATGAATCGTGGAGATATTATCGAACAAGGCACCCACGAACAGTTACTGAAGCAAAAAGGCTTTTATGCAGACTTATACAATAGTCAATTCTCCCTCAATCATATTGTTGAAAGTTAAATTATAGTTAATTGGATGAGAAAAAATAATTACTAATAGCTAGATGTATATATTCTGCAATGATTTCTTGGTTTGATTCTAGCTCAATGCTTCTAGACCAATCTCTGTTTCTGTCTAACTCAACGATTACTGTTGGATGCTTAGCGAAATGATAAGCAACATAGCCAGAGTTATTACGAAGGTAGCCACTACCAAAGCGGTTCCAATGTAGTGGAGAGGAATCTAAGGTTTCTAATAAAAGCTTAGCGAACGACTCAGAATCGTCCTTCACCTGTTGCGTATAATACCCTCCGAAGCTTTCGGGAAGGACGAATCGGTCGCTTGGTAGCGCTATAAAATAGCCTGATGAATTACCTGTTCGCTCAGCATGCAATGATATTCGCAAATCGGCTCCCCAGGCATTTGCTTTTTCTGCACGCAAGTAATTTGGCAAGCCAGTAGCACTTACAGAAGCTCTATCTCTCATAACGTTAAAACGCGTATCTGTTAACAAGATTTGTTCTAGTTTTGAACCAATTGCCCAATTGAGCTGCATTTCACCATGTGCTCCAGAGGTGAAATTACTTATAGTCTGTTGTCCGATAGGATACCCCCTAGTAACTAGATATTCAAACACACCATCAGGATATCTAGGATAAACTCCAGCATTTGCACCGACACCGTGACCAGAATCTATAAATATTCTTATAGGCTTATAGCTATCATCCCTAATAAATATAGTTCTATCATACCAATATACATCGTAGCCTAGGCTTGCCATTAGGAATCTAATTGGAATATAAGCCCGATTATTATATACAACCATTTCTGTATCCATGTAGTGTGTAACGCTATTTACTACATAGGAGTTTTTCCCGACTGTAAAGGTAATCTTATTATTTCCTTTGGTTATAACCACCTGTTGTCGATTGCCATCCCAAAAAACATTGGCACCAATTGCTTCACTAGGAAATCTAATTGGAACTAATGCTCTATGATTTACATCGATAAAAGGCTTAGCATCGGCAAAATTAACTTTATCTCTATTAAAAAAAACATTAATTTCCTTCGTATCATTGCTGCTAGATTGAATATTAGTAGTAGATGTATCGGTACTGCTTGAGTTTGTTAAAATAATGAATAAAACAATAAGCAAGCACATTAAGGAAGTTACTCTCTTAGCCATTTAAGACCGACTCCTGTCTAGTTTTCAGTTTTGGGTATATAAGTAGATACATTATTAACGTTAATGCCAAAATTATACACACAATAAAAATTATAAGATTTTACTATAATCTTGCGAAAAGGGAGGAAGTTAATAATGTTCGCTGTTAAAGATTTAAGTTTTACCTACCCGAAAAACAATGAAAAAACTTTAAAGGGAATATCTTTCGAGATTCAAGAAGGTGAGATTTTTGGACTGTTAGGACCGAGCGGAGTTGGGAAAAGTACTACGCAAAAAATTTTAATTAAACTACTAGAGAATTATCAGGGCGAGGTTACTTTTAAGGGTAAGGACCTGCAATGCTATGGCAAGGAGTTTTATCAAGAAATTGGTGTAGGCTTTGAAATGCCAGTCCATTTCTCAAAGCTGACTGCGGAGGAGAATTTAACATTTTTCAAAAAACTCTATGCTAATAACGCAGATTGTGATGAGCTGTTAAAACGGGTAGGTTTGTACGCAGATAAGGATAAGCAAGTGGGCGAATTCTCAAAGGGTATGAAGGCGCGCTTAAACTTTGTGCGCGCACTATTGAATAACCCGAAGGTGCTAATTCTTGATGAGCCGACAAATGGACTAGACCCTAAAAACGCAAGAATTATCAAAGATATGATTCGCGAATTCAGGCAAGCAGGAGGTACGGTAATTTTAACAACCCACCTTATGAATGATGTTGATGAATTATGTAATCGTGTTGCCTTTATGGCTAACGGTGTTATTGCTGAGATCGATTCACCAAAGAGCTTAAAACTTAAACACGGACAGCGCGTGGTCGAAGTGGAGTATATACAGGATTCAGCGCCTGTGAAACAATTATTTGATTTGGATAGTCTGAAAAACAACGAGGAATTCATTGAAATTGTAAAAACAAAGGAAATCATCACGATTCATAGTAAGGAGACAACCTTAGACGACATTTTCATCAAGGTGACAGGGGTGGATACCGATGAGTAATTTTGCGGTATTACTTACTGGAGAACTGCAACGAATCAAAAAATATAATATTTTAGCAGCGAGCTTTGTGGTTTTACTGATATGGTTAGGTATGCTACATTTCTCAGGGGTTGAAGATGTGAGTGCGATATTTCCATTATTAGTGATTTTAGATGCTACTTCGATGGCAATAATTATGATTGGAGTGACGGTGTTTTTTGAAAGGCAAGAAGGTGTCTTGAAAACATTAATGGTCGCACCAATTACTAAGTTTGAATATGTGCTGGCTAAGATTAGTGCAAATATTTTGTTGAATATGAAAACGATTGTAATTCTGTATGTCTATGCGGTTTTTTTCAAAGATATTAGTATAAACATATTTTTACTATTGTTTGCTGTATTGTTAGTTTCGCTATTTCACTCACTGGTAGGTTTACTACTAACATTTTATTCAAAGGACTTTACAAGCCTATTAATGAACATGATGAAATATGTTTTTGTGTTATTAATACCAGTACTACTTGAACAGCTACAAATCTTGACAGGTGATTTAATAACCACAGTATTGTATGCAGTGCCTACAAAAGCATCGATGATATTGATCAATGCCTCAGTGGAGGCGGTAGAACTGTGGGAGATACTGCTATCGGTTAGTTATTTAAGTATCGCAGCTGCTTTATTATTAAGATACTCAATTATTAAGTTTCATGAGTTTGCTGCTAGGGAGAGTGGTATATAGTGCTTTCGGACTTTATGGCTAATGAATTAAAAAAGTGGCTACGAGATTCTATGCTGAGGTTTATGCTGTTTTATCCAGTTTTGTTTGCCCTAATTGGCAGGTATCTAGTACCTTGGTTAGCAGATACGGCTGGTTTTGAGGTTGAGCTTTTTGCAGATGTTATACTTGTTGTTTTAGTTCTAATTATTCCGCAGGTTTATGGTGCGATTATGGGCTTTTCACTATTAGAGGATCGCGACGATAAGATTTTAACTTCAATTCGGGTGACACCATTAAGTATTCATGGGTTCTTATCTGTACGTATCATAATCATGGTAGCGTTGTCATTTATAGCTTGTATCTTTGTAATTTTATTTTCTAACATTATTAGCTTTACATGGCTCCAATTAATCGTGATAGCTTCGTTGGCGTCATTGCTAGCTCCATTTACTGGACTGTTAATCAATTCCCTATCCAGTAATAAAATTGAAGGATTTGCGGTTATGAAGGGTGTTGGAACGCTGTTAATACTCCCAGTTGTATCCTTGTTTTTCTTTGATGCCAAAGAGCTAATGTTTTCACCAGTACCAGGATATTGGCCTGCGAAAGTTATTAGTAGCATTGTCAGGGGCGACGGGATATTGTACTTAGCAATGTACCAGTATATTGCTGTTGGATTCGGATATATTATCATGCTTAATATAATAATGTATAGGGTGTTCATAAGAAGAATTATACGAAAAGGGTAGTGGTATAAAACAGGCTAAGGTTTTACATGGAATACATTAGCTACTATTATGGAAGTATAAGTATGATAAATTATTCTATGAGGAGGGCAAGAAATGCTAATGAATAAAATAAGTTATCTAAGAGCGTTAATTATAATCGTAGCTATGATATTAACGATTGGCTTACTAACGGGTTGTGCTGAGCAGCCTGTTGATCCTGAAAATGGCAATGGAGATGAGCAGTCTGCACTCCCTGGAGACAATGGAGTAGATAATGGGGAAGCAAATGGTATCGGTGTTGATGAAGAGATGGTATTCGAGCAAGGTTTTTATCGACCAGATGAACAAAACCTTCCAGACGAAATACGTCAGTGGATTACTTATTCCCGTGAATTACAAGCTGTTCAGGAGCGGGAATATGATGGTTACCGCTTTGTTCTCGTTACTATGGGAACAAAACCTACTGGTGGCTATAGCATAGAAGTAGTAGATGTAGTAAGTGCAGAGGAAGAGCTCGTGGTAAATGTTCAAACACAAGAGCCAGCGGAAGGAGACCCTGTTACAACAGCGATAACCTATCCTTATGATTTGGTTATTGTTGAAGAGCAGGCGCTGCCGTTAAGGGCGATAGATATTGATGAATCAGATAGATATTTTATGAGTGTGTATGGTATTGATTATATTGACCAGCCAATTGTTGCATCCTCAGAGTGGATTAAGGTATTCTCACCTGAGCCGAACGAGAAGGTTTGGGGTAGCTTTAAGCTGACAGGCCTTACAAGCGTTTTTGAGGGTACAGTGAGCTATGAGCTTATATCAAATACAGGAGATGTTATAGGCACAGGTTTTACAACGGGCATGATGGGTGACTGGGGATATTTTGAGGAAGAAATTCAAATACCTAGCGGAACTACAGGTGATATACTTCTTGAGTTGTATAGTGTTAGTATGAAGGATGGTTCTAAGATGTTTGTTGTTGAGATTCCGTTAGTTGTAGAGAACTAAAGCTTATTAATAACTGCATAAGCTAAAGGATGAAAATTCATCCAAAGTCAATCAAAGCCAATCCGATAAGGGTTGGCTTATTTGCATAGGTTGCTCTATTGTGACGATGGTTACAAGGATTTTTTGATTAAAAAGCTGAAAAAGCAGGAAGATGTCAATTATTGTCGAAATAGAATAAAAATATGTAAAAAACTGCATTTAATACAAATAACTATTTAAATGTTGATTTTAAAGATATACATGAGGTAATGGTATGAACAAAATCAAATTTACTTTTCTAATATGCATAGTTATTCTCAGCCTAGCAACAATCTCTTACGGGGCTAGTGTCATTGATAAGGACAAGGGGATTCCGCGAGCTATTGACGGAATTATTGATACAAGCAATTGGGACTTTGAGGCTGATGGTATATTAAAGCTCAATGGAGATTGGAGTTTCTATTGGCAACGGTTGTTAGAGCCTGCGGACTTTGTGGGAGAGAACGATCAGCGAGGGGACTGGATTTCAATCCCAGCAGATTGGACAACACACCAGCATGAGGGTGTTGCACTGCCTTCTAAAGGTTATGCTACCCTTAGGCTAACTATTACAGTTGATGATTTAGAGCAGGTGTATGGATTGAAATTCAGATATTTTGCTTCAGCTATGAATTTATGGATTAATGGAAATCTTGCCCATTCATCAGGTTTAGTGGCGGAGTCTGCAGATGACTATATAGGACGTTACATACCAGCGGAAGTCTTTTTTATTACAGATACCCATGAAATAGATATAATTGTACAAGTGGCGAATTATCACCATAGACGGGTAAAACTAAATGAGGTATTTTTCGGGACGCAAGAGCAGATACATACCATGACCTATAGAGAAGTTATTAAATCAAGTATCATTTTTGGCAGCTTAATGCTAATTGCAGTATACTATTTAATACTCTATTTTATTCAAAGGAGAGATAAGGCAGCACTTTACATTGCCGTGTTTGCATTCATAGTAGCCTTACGTAATGCAGTCATGGGAGACCGGATATTAAGTCGGTTGCTTCCGGAGCTTCCACCAGAATTATTTACTAAAATAGGCTACTTGCCAGTGTTTATTTTACTGCCTTTGGTAATCTTATATGTTCGAGAGATTTTCTATTCACCAACCTTAGATAAAGCGGCCCATATTTCGAAATATGTGGTCGTAGCTCTTACGGCTCTGATATTCATAACGTCTGTAAGTTTCTACGATTGGTTATTTCAATACGCTTTAATGCTAATCTTGCTCGCAGCTTTATTTATGATTTATATATTAATAACGGAAGGCTTTTTCAAAAAAATACGCGGCGCCTGGATTATGGCTGTGGGTAGTGGTGTTATATTAGTGGCTGCATTGAACGACTATCTGAGTGATTTGCATGTCATTCGTTCAGTGGAAATGCTATCAATTGCTGTTTTAATATTCGTGCTACTGCAAGCTATATTTTTAGCTTGGAGATTTAATGATGCGTATATACGGGCGACCAAGCTAGCAACGGAAAATGCTGTTATGTATGAGGAGCTACAAGAGTTAAATGAACAATTAGAGGTAAAAGTAAAGGATAGAACATTAGAGCTGGAGATTGCAAATATGCGATTAGAACAGTTGTCGAAAATTGACCCGTTAACAAGCATAGCAAATAGAAGGCTGTTTGACGAACGATTAAATGAAGAGTGGCGTAGGGCATTAAGGGAACAGACACCAATATCAATTATTATGCTAGATATTGATTGTTTTAAAGAATATAACGATAATTATGGACATCTACAGGGGGATACTACATTACAGCAAATTGCAGCAGCATTAACTGATGTCGTTAAGCGGAGTACAGATTTTGTTGCTCGCTTTGGTGGGGAAGAGTTTGTCGTGCTATTAGCTAATACTGAGGAGGAGGGAGCGTTATATAAAGCTGAAGTGATTCGAAAGGCTATTGAGGATTTGCGAATTGGGCATGAATACTCAAGGGTAGGTAGTTATTGCACAGTGAGCTTAGGTGTAAACACTCAGATTGTTAAGGAAAGTGACAATGCTGAAGATTTCATAAGAAAAGCAGATAAAGCGTTATATAATGCGAAACAGACTGGTAGGAATAAAGTGGTACATATAACGGCTGTGAATAAATGATAACGGATGGCATATTTAATTCATCAAGGTTAATAGAATTGTACTATCAAATCATTTGTTAACAAAGGGGAGGATTATTGTGATAATAGTAGTTTTAAACACGTTAGCATATTTAATGATGGTACTAGTAAACTTTTTAGCCAATTGGATACCACTTAATGGTCAGACAACAGGGGAAATATCAAATCGCTTAGAGGTCTTGTTTACTCCAGCGGGGTATGTGTTTTCGATTTGGGGCGTAATTTACCTGCTGCTTGGAACATGGATTGTCAGGCAGTGGTTTAATAAAGATGGAGAGTACTTGCTACAACGTCGTATTGGACCAATGTTTATCGTTAGCTGCATTTTAAATGCTATCTGGATTGTGCTATGGCACTACGAGTACTTTACTTTAACGGTCTTAGTAATGATTGGATTATTGACTACTTTAATAATAATTTACCGACAGGTTCGAAGGTTATCGCGCTCAAGGTTAGAGAAGGCAAGTTTTTCAATTTACTTAGGCTGGATTAGCGTAGCCACGATTGCAAATATTAGCTATTGGCTTGTATATATTGGTTGGGGACAGTGGGGGTTATCTGCTGTGACCTGGACTTTAATTATGCTAGTAGTGGCGAGTGTGCTTGCTCTTTATATTATGTGGCGCTATTGTGACGGGCTTTATGTACTAGTCTTTATCTGGGCGTTTGTTGGTATTGGGGTACAGAATTATCAAGCCTATCAAACTGTAGCTATAGCAGCATATTTACTTGCAGCAACATTGTTTGTAGTTAGTTTGTGGCTACTTTTTTTCAAGAATGATAGAATGTATCAGTAGTAAGCTACGTTTATAGGGGGAAGCTATGAATTTAAAGAAAAAGATATTACTTAGTTTTATTAGTATAGTATGTATAGCGGTACTTTTGGCTGCCTGCGGAACAGCTGAAAACACCACATCAGAAAAGCCATTAACAGAAAAACCAGGAATCCAGATTGCAACACTCAAAGGACCAACAGGCATGGGTATGGTTCAACTTATAGACCAACAGGAACAGGGAACTGGAGCCTTTGAATATGATTTTGAACTATTTAATAGTCCAGATGCATTAGTTGGAAAAATTATTAACGGAGAAGTAGATATAGCTGCAGTTCCTACTAATCTCGCACTAATACTGTACAATAGAACAGAAGGAGAAGTTCAGCTAGCAGCTGTTAATACCTTGGGGGTGCTCTATTTACTAGAAAACGGAGAATCGATTCAGTCGTTAACGGATTTAATAGGGAAGAATTTAAGTATTAGCGGTAAGGGAGCAACTCCGGATTTTATTACACGCTATTTACTAGAATATAAAGGGCTAACCCCAGAACGGGATGTTATGCTTGATTACAAGTTAGAGCACGCCGATTTAGCGGCGGCATTAGTAGCGGGTGATGTTGAATCAGCTATATTACCTCAGCCCCATGTTACGACAGCCATGGCGAGAAATAATCAGCTGCGAATTGCATTGGATATAAACGAGCTTTGGGAGCAAGCAACGGGCGGTCTACGTTTACCTATGGGGAGCATAATTGTACAAAAATCATATGCTACAGAACATCCTGAGTTAGTTGCTAAGTTTCTTGAAGAATACAAACAGTCTGTAGATTTTGTTAATTCTGAGCATGATAAGGCGGCTGCACTGATAGAGAAGCATGATATTTTGCCAAATGCAGTAATTGCTAAAGCAGCGATTCCTAATTCTAATATAGTATTTATTGATGCGCTAGAAGCTAGAAATGACTTAGAAGCATACTATCAAGTATTACTAGAATATGAGCCGAGATCTATTGGAGGCAGTTTGCCGGATGAAGGATTTTACTTTAATAAGTAAACAAAGCTTAAACGCAATCATATACAAGCTACTAATCTTAGCCTTTTGGGTCATGGTTTGGCAGTTTGGCTATATGATGATACAAAAGGATATATATCTGCCATCTCCTGTAGCCGTATTTACTAAGCTGCAGGAGCTGGTTTTATTAAAGTCATTTTGGATCTCTACTGCCTATACGATGTATCGTGTGGCTGTAGGGCTTTTTTTGTCAATGATAATTGGACTTATGCTTGGAGTTTTAGCAAGTTTGAATCGCTTTATTTATGATTTGCTGCATCCGCTTGTTGTTACTATTAAATCTACTCCAGTAATGTCCTTTATTATCATTGCACTAATCTGGTTCACATCATCAAATGTACCGATTTTTATTTGCTTTTTAATGTGCTTTCCAATTATTTACACAAATGTTGTTGAAGGCGTACGCAATACAGATATAAAGCTAGTAGAAATGGCACGAGTCCATCATGTTAAAATTAGCACAATTCTAAAAGAGATTTATCTACCTACGCTTAAACCGTACTTTTTAGCAGCAGCTGTTACATCCCTTGGACTTGGATGGAAGGTTACAGTTGCGGCAGAAGTGCTAAGTCACCCTCGTTTAGCCGTAGGAAGCAATCTTTATAGTGCTAAAGTATATTTGGATTCTGCGGAGCTTTTTGCATGGACAATCGTAGTTGTTATATTAAGTCTAGTGTTTGAAAGAATCTTCACCTGGGTCGTAAAAAGGCAGGAGACTAAAGGTGGTGCTAATTGTGAGTGATAGCAGTAGGTTAATATTAAAAGGGATATATAAATCCTATGGGGAACAATCTATAATTGAAAATCTTTCAGTTTCATTTGAATACAATGGAATTTACAGTTTATTCGGACCTTCGGGATGTGGGAAAACCACATTGCTACACGGGATGTTGGGAATTGTACCATTTGATCAGGGGGATATTTCTGGACTTAGTGGGCGAAGGATTGCTGTTGTGTTTCAAGAGGAGCGCTTGTTGCCATGGTCAACTGTAGAGCAGAATGTACTATTGGTACTTAAACATCACTATCCAAAAGAACTTGCTAAGCAAAAGGTGGATTATTATTTAGAAGCAGTGAACTTAATTAATTATAAACATAGTTATCCAAGGCAGCTAAGTGGGGGCATGAGACAACGTGTAGCTATTGCTAGGGCATTGGCTTACGGCGGTGAGGTGTTGATTTTAGATGAGCCATTTAAAGGGTTAGATATAAAGATTAAAACTAAAATCATGGACTTAATACGACAAGAATATAAGCAAGCAAATAAAATATGCTTGTTAGTTACCCATGACCGCTTTGAAGCGGACTACTTAGCAGATGAAGTATATTATTTTGAAGGGCCACCCCTGAAATTAAATAAAACTTGACAATTGTTTTGTCTACATGATAATCTTGCATCAAGATATTACGAAAGGCGAAATATTCTTTGGAGGAAATAAAAAGATGGATGTCAATAACTTATATGATATTATACTTGACCATGCGAAGACATTTTTCTACCCTGAGGAATGGCTAGAACTTGACTTGAATTTTTCAAAAACAGAACTGATGGCACTATTACTTGTAGAGCGCAAGCGTGAGCTTAGCATGAGTCAACTGGCGGAAGCTATCAATATGCCGATGAGTACTGCCACAGGCATAGCTGATAGGATGGTTAGAAGTGGTTTGTTAAAGAGAGAGCGCAGTGAGTTAGACAGACGTGTCGTGGTTGTTCGCTTAACAGATGAGGGTAACCAACTAATTGTGCAAATGAAAGAACTGGTAACTAACTATATCTCTAAAATCGAAGCCGAATTAACTGATGAAGAAAAGCAGCTTTTGATAAAAGTCTTTTTCAAGGTCGTTAATATCTTTAAGAATAAGCAGCACAAGGCCGATAAACAAGAGACAACAGCTAAGATACAGAAAATTGAAATTGATTAATTAGCCCAAGGGTTTATAATCCAG
Organism: Desulfuribacillus alkaliarsenatis; assembly: GCF_001730225.1. Classification (NCBI taxonomy): domain Bacteria; kingdom Bacillati; phylum Bacillota; class Desulfuribacillia; order Desulfuribacillales; family Desulfuribacillaceae; genus Desulfuribacillus; species Desulfuribacillus alkaliarsenatis. The sequence continues at coordinate 187,907 of NZ_MIJE01000011.1, forward strand.
CGGGCAATTACTTTGCACGATATTTCGGCTGACGTAATATTTGGCGGACGAAGCATGGTGGTGTTTTGTAAAAAATAAAACAAAAACAGGAGGAATTGAAAATGAGAATTATTTTATACACAGGTAAGGGTGGAGTAGGGAAAACAAGTATTGCTGCTGCTACAGCAGTGAAAAGTGCTAGAGAAGGCAAGAGGACGCTAATTATTAGCGCAGATGCGGCCCACAGCTTGGGAGACTCATTTGACCAAAAGCTGTCACCAGAGCCAATGCAATTAGAGGATAATCTATGGGCACAAGAAATTGATACGAACCACGAATTAGAGCAAGGCTGGGGTATGGTACAGAAGTATATAACAACACTATTCACGGCAAACGCAGTTAACGATATTACTACTGAAGAGCTGACGATATTTCCAGGCATTGAAGACCTGCTCAGCTTGTTAAGGATTCTTAAATATTATAAAGAGAAAACATATGATTTAATTATTGTTGATTGCGCACCTACGGGCGAGACGTTAGCACTGTTAAGTTTTCCAGATATGTTCCGCTGGTGGATGGAGCGATTCTTCTCAATGAAGCGGAAAACGATTAAAGTGCTTAAACCAATAGCAGAACCATTAATAGGCATTCCATTGCCGAGCGACGGTGTTATGGGTGAGTTTGAACGAATTTACAACCAATTAGATGAAATGAGACAGATTTTTACTGATAGAGACACGACAAGTATTCGAATCGTTGTTAATCCTGAGAAGATGGTTGTAAAAGAAGCACAGCGTAGTTTTACGTATCTAAATATTTATAATTTTAATGTCGATGCAATCGTTGTTAATCGTGTGATACCAGAAGAGGTTACAGACCCATACTTTTCTGTTTGGAAGGATATTCAATCTAAATACAAAGGCATGATTCGTGATAGTTTTGAGCCTGTACCTATTTTTCAAGCTCCGATGTTTGAGAAGGAAGTTCTAGGATTTGATATGTTAAGTCGTATGGCAGAAGAAATTTTTGCCGACAATGATGCAACTAAGGTGTTTTATAACCAGCGCACACAGACGATTGAAAAAACTGACACTGGATATTTGTTAAAGATTTATATGCCATTCGTAGAAAAACACGACTTATCTCTGAATCAAAAAGGGGATGAACTAATTATCCGTGCTGGTCTAATTAAACGGACGGTTACACTACCACGTACATTGCGCGGATACAATGTAAATGGTGCGAAGTTTGAAAACGAGTACTTAAATATATCTTTAGTAGGAGTGACTCCGAATGAGGAATAATCTTGTAAACAATATAATTAAAGCAAAGCTAGAATTGACCAATTCATGTATTCGCACACTGCCAAATCCTATGCGGAGGCAGGCTGAAGCAACAAAAGATGCAGTGCTAGAGGCACTGCGTACAGTAACAGGAGAATATCTTAATGAAAAAGAAAACACAAAGCACACGAATAAAGATTCGTTACAAAAGGTGGATATTGATTAATACAAAAGTATATTTATCAATACAAAAGCACATTTATCAATGTCTAGGTATTGCAATCTAGCAAATCTACAACGAAACACATACTGTATTTTAAAGGATAATTATTGTGTTTTCATGGAAGGGGGCAAGCAGATGTTTATAAAAACTATAACTAGTAATGAAGACGTAATATATTTAAATAGAAAAGCAATTTGGAAACATAGAATTCCTTCACGTTATATGATTTTCAAATTTGGGCAATGGCAAAGACCGATACGTATTCAATTGTCGTATCAGATGGATGCAGATACAATAGGTCTATCCTCAAAGCTAGCAAGTGCAATTTCCATGCCTTCTAAAATACCATACGAGCTAAAGGTAACAAATAAAACACTGCAAATTGGTCCAGTAATAGCAATCTGTGTTTGTAAATTTAATAGTAGCTTAAGTTATAGTCGTATGGCAGGGGAGCTTCCTAGGTTTACTAAATATAAGGAAATACAAGGCGTTATGTTTTTGTTCGCGGCAGAAGGAGTAAACACTAATAAGAAGACTATTGATGGCTACTATTATGCTCCTAATCAAAACGATTTAGAAAAGAAGTTTGTTAAAAGTTCGATACCATACCCAGATGCTGTCTATATCCGTGCTAAGATGGATGAACGGGTCATTAACGATATTAAATCAGAAATTGGAGATAAGCTATTTAATGATTTTAACTACGACAAACTTCAATTATGGAATTGGGTAAAAAATAATGAACATCTAAAACAGCTATTCCCTTACACGGAGCAAGTAAAAAGCCCAGAGCATGTTATAAAGATACTGGATGATTTTAGGGCTGTTTATTTAAAGCCCACTGCGGGATCAAAAGCTAAAGGTATAATATACGTTGCTAAAAAAGAAGGGCAGTATCTAGTAAAAGAGCATCAAAAAACGAAGTTTAAGAAATATCGCAAGCAAGGGCTACTAAAATACCTGCAAAAAATTTCTGGAAAGACCTATCTCGTACAACAAAGTATCGAAGTAGCACACGGAAATCGTAGAGTGGATATTCGTGTCTATATGCAAAGAAACAAGCAGGGAGCCTGGGAAAGCCCTGGTTTTATCGTTCGATTTGCTAAAAAAGGGAAAATAACCACGAATCCAACAGCAACTAACATAGATCAAGTGCATAAAGGAATCAATCCATTGATGCAAGTGTACGGCATAACAGAAATAGAGGCTAGAAGTCTAGAAAGAAAAATGTTTACAACCTGTAAAGAGCTCTGTGAATACGTAGATAAGCAGCGGGGACATTATGCTGATGTTGCTATAGATTTAATTGTAGATTACAATTTAGATATATGGTTCTTAGAAGTGAACAAGCGATTGTTGACAAATACATTAATGCTATTAGATGATAAAAAAGAATTGTTTTATAAAGTAAAATCTAAACCAATAGAATATGCGAAAGCGATTGCAGGTTTTTAGAGACAAAGAACTTTGTTATGCTATAATAGTATTCACATATGAAATAGCATAGCAGAGGTCCTATAGGACAAGTTATTAAGTGGAGGGGTAGTAAAATGTTAATTAGAGATAAGTTTAGGGAGAAAAAACCGTTGATTTCCTTTGAAATTTTTCCGCCGAAAAAAGAATATCCTGTTGATACCATATATGAAACTATTGATGATTTGTATAATATGGTGCCTGACTTTATCAGTGTAACCTACGGGGCTGGAGGCAGCACCAAAGGAACGACAGTTGATATTGCATCATATATAACGGAGAAGTATGGGCTTTCAGCGTTAGCTCATTTAACTTGCCTGACGTCTTCTAAGGAAGAGATTACGGAGATACTACAAGCATTAAATTCAAAGGGAGTAAGAAATATTCTTGCCTTGCGTGGAGACTATCCACAAAAGGTCGATTCAAATGCAGAGTTTCCGTGTGCTTATTCCAGTGCCCTTGACTTAATTAAACATATTAAGCAAGAAGGTGATTTCTGTGTTGGTGCAGCCTGTTATCCAGAAGGTCATCCAGATGCTAAATCAGAGCATGAGGAATTCACATATCTAAAGGATAAGGTTGATGCTGGTGCTGACTTCTTAGTTACGCAGTTATTTTTTGATAATGAGATTTTCTATAGATTTATGGAGCAGGCACAGAAGTATAATATAAATGTTCCAGTAGTAGCAGGTATTCTGCCAGTTCTAAATAAAAACCAAGTAGAGAAAATTGTTTCCCTAACAGGCTGCGCGATGCCAAAGAAATTCTTGAGAATTCTTGACAGATATGAACACAATCCAGAGGCTTTAAGAGAAGCAGGTCTAGCCTATGCTATTGAACAGATGATAGACTTAATGTCTTGGGGTATTGATGGAATTCATATATATACGATGAACAAGCCTGACGCAACTAGAGAAATTGTTAACCGCATTATAGAGGTGCGTGGAGCGCTCGCAGGCAAGCCATCATAAGCAAGTAAGTAGTAGGTAAATAGTAGTGACAAAAACCCATATCTCGCCATACTATATCTTAAATTTATAGTGTGGGGAGATTTTGTTATGTTTCAACAAATTGCTTATGAAAATATAATAAAAGCACATCTGCCGATAGGGGCAGAGCTGGTGGTATCTACCAAGGACTGCTCGCGGGCATTGGTATTTGCAGTTGATATTGATGGTGATGGCTGCCAAGAAGTAGTTGGTGGATATCGCTTTCAAGAGCAGATGCATTTAATGATTTTGAAAAAACACGTAAGTGGTTGGTATGTACTTGCTACGATTGAAGGTAAAGGGTATAACGTTAATTATTGCAAAGTAGCACCAATTACAGGGAAAAATGTTAACAATCTTGTAGTAGGCTGGAAGGTTGGCGTTATGTGGAGTGAGCTAGCAATCTATACATGGACGCAGAACAAGCTGGTAAACATCGCTCCAGAAAGCATGTATTTCAGTAATATTGAAGTGAACCCGTTCACAGAACGGGGTATTGGCTATGACGCTTATAAAGTAGCATTATGGAAGCATGATACAGGCGATGCCTATCAAGTGGATGTTTGGAGTTGGAAAGATGATAAGCTAGTACAGGCCTACGATGTCTATCCAGCATATTTCAAAAAAGTAGTAAAATACTATACTGTATTAACACAAGAGTTTCCACAATCTCCAGTTTACTGGTATTACTTAGCCGATGCTCAATATAAAACAGGTATGTTAGAAGAAGCACTGACGACATTAGAAACAGCCCAAGCCTTTGAGAATTCTTTCCCATCAAGAGAAGTTCTAGAGTCGCTAGAAAAACGCATTCTTAGTAAAATTGATTCTGTACCTACTAATAATTCAGCAATAATAGAGGCTGAAAATGTTATTGAGATAAATTTATTCCCAGCGTCAATGAAGACAACAAGGGGCAGTAAGTGGGGCTATATTGATAAAGAAGGGATTTTCGTTATTGAGCCTAAATATCACTATGCTATGGACTTTCAGGCTAACGGTCTAGCGGTGATTGAAGATGCATCAGGGCTAAGCGGACTTATAAATATGCAGGGTGAATATATAATAAAGCCGACCTATAATATGATTACAAGCTTCAGGGAAGGCAGGGCATCGGCTGTTGATAATACAGGATATTGGCTAATAGATGAACAAGGTAAAATGATAACGAAGAAAGCATATAATTATATCGGAACATTTTATGAAGGGAGAGCACTTTATACAGATATAGATAAACAAGGAAATTACCTATATGGGTATCTAGATAGACAAGGTAGTGAAGTTATTCCAATGAAGTACCGGTCTGGAACTGATTTTAATGAAGGTAGGGCGGTCGTGCAGGTTGACGATAAGCGTTCAGCGCTAATAGGGCTAAATGGAGAAGTATATCAAACCTACCCGTATAGTAGTGTTGGGTCTTATAGTGATGGTTTACTAAAGTTTCAAGAACAGCCTGGTGGTAAATTTGGATATATAAACGCTGAAGGCGAAGTGATTATAAAGCCTAAATATACTTGGGCACAAGATTTTGCAGATGGTAAAGCTATAGTAACGAATCAAGAAAACTATAAAAACAGAACGGGTTTAATCGATAAGCAAGGTAAGTACATTGTTGAACCAAGATACAATAGCATATTAGACCTAAAGGAAGAACGCTATGCAGTCGGCAAAGCAATAGATGAGGAACAGCCTTTTATAGGGTCTTTATATGCTCTTGCAGATACTGAAGGTAACATATTGACAGACTACTTGTATCGAAATGTTATGGAGTATGGAAATGGTGTAGCATCCGTAAATGACGGTGAGAGAACCTTTTTTATTGACCTACAAGGTCAGAAAGTGAAAGACCTTCCATCTATTAGTGGAACTGGAACAATGGAACTAGTTGGGAACGAAAGCCTAGTTAAAGTAAATATAGATATGCGCATATTTTATTTGAAGCCTACAGGTGAAATCGTATGGCGACAAAACTCCGTAATACCTCTGAAGGGCAATTACAGAGTGCTAGAAAAGAAATATATGCCAAACAAGGATTATCTGGTTTATTTGCCGATAATAGAGGGAATGAAAAGTAAGAAGAAGCAAGACGAAGTAAATAAAAGGCTGAAAAAGCTATCAAATGTTAAGCCAATAGATGGTGACAAGCAGCTTGATTATAGCTATAACGGCGACTTTTCAATAGAATACTATAAGATGAGACTGTTAGTCTTGGAGCTTAATGGCTACCATTTTCCATTCGGAGCGGCACATGGAATGCCAAGCAAAACATACCCACATGTGGACTTAGTTACGGGTGAGTTCTATAAGCTTGAAGATTTGTTTAAGCAAAGCAGTAACTATGTCAAAGCTTTAAGCGATATTATAGCAGAACAAATTAAGACTGACCCACAATATTCCTATGTGTTCCCTGATAGTTTTAAGGGCATTAAGCCTGACCAACCATTTTATGTTTCGCGCGATATATTGCATATTTATTTTGCACCATATGAAATAGCACCTTATGTTGCGGGGTTCCCGACTTTTAAAATTCCTTTCAGAGAAATTGATGACATAATAAACAAGCGCGGTAGTTTCTGGAGAGCTTTTCACAAACTTTATGTTTGATAAATTATAAATTGATAAAGTATAAATTGATAAAGTATACTTTGCGTCTTCCTAACTAAAATATTACAATAGTAGCAGATTCATTAATAGCAAAACTACCTAGGGGGACAATTATGCATTGGGATTTTTCTAGCATGATAAGTATATTTTCGAGCGATGAGCGAAAGCAAAGCTTGTTAGATGGGTTGTGGGGGATTGAACGTGAAGCACAGCGAGTAACCAGCGATGGCAGCTTAGCCCTAACCCCACATCCGCCAGCCTTTGGGAGCAAACTTGATAATCCGATAATTACTACGGATTTCTCTGAATGTCAGTTAGAATTAGTGACGCCTGCGTATGCCACTATCGAGCAAGCACAGGCTTCTTTACGTTCGATACAATCACAGGTTGACAAAGAAATAACAAAAAACAAAGAATATCTGTGGCCGTTGAGTATGCCGCCCAAATTACCTGATGAACAAGCAATCCCAATCGCTACCTTTGGAGATTCCCCTGAGGGCAAGGAACGGGAGATTTACAGACAAGGTCTGGCTACCCGCTACGGCAAAAAGATGCAAATGATTTCGGGTATTCACTACAACTATTCCTTAGGTGAGCAGCTATTGGAAGCACTTTACCAAGAGTATGGTAAACACTTAAGCAGGATAGATTTTATGAATCAGCTACATTTTGCGATAGCAAGAAACTTTCTGCGCTATCGTTGGCTGCTAATTTATTTGTTCGGTGCATCGCCAAACGTTGATGAAACATACCATTCAGTAATATGTAAGGAATTAGAACTAATTAGAAAAGACTATCCAGATTGCTACCAGGCTGTGCAAGACTTTGAGAAGTATGCAACATCCTTAAGGGTGAGTCGTTATGGATACTCGAACGTTATCGAACAAATGTATCGCATATCATTTAATAGCTTAGAAGAATACGTAAGTGATATACGCAAGCTGATTAATACGAAAAGCGAGAAGTTTTCAAAGCTAGGTTTGTACAATGATGGTAAGCAAGTACAGTTAAATGATAACGTGCTGCAAAAAGAGAATGAATTTTATTCGTCAATTAGACTTAAGCCTAAGATGGAGTCTGGCGAGTCTCAGCTTGAAGCGCTAGAAAAGCGCGGAGTTCATTACTTAGAGGTACGGATTCTTGATATCAATCCTGATGAGAGCGTCGGTATCGGCATAGAGCAGCTATATTTTATGCAAGTCTTTATGTTGTTTTGTTTATTTGAAGAAAATAGAGATATAGTTGACGATGAACTTGAGCGTATTAATGAAAACCACCACCTGGTAGCAATGTCGGGGCGGAGAACGGACTTACAATTACAAGATTTACAAGAAAGTAGCCGAACTATCAATAGCTGGGGAAAAGAAATATTCCATAAGCTAAAAATAATAGCTAAAATGCTAGATGATATTAACGGCGATGATAAATACATGCGTATCGTAGAACAAGAATACATGAAAATTGAAGACACTAGCTTACTGCCATCGGCACTAATAGCAACGGAAATGAAAAATCACAAGCATTGTTTCTTAGAATTCGGGGTTGCAAGAATGAGGAGGTTTTACGATGGATTTAAGTAAATATAAGCTGGAATTATCGACTAAAATTGTTATAGAGGAAGCGTTAAGAAGAAATATAAAAGTAGAGATACTTGACGAACAAGGACAATTTATTCGCTTACGTAAAGGCGATAAAGTAGAATACATAAAGCAAGCAACTAAAACATCGATAGATTCATATGTAGTACCGCTGATTATGGAAAATAAAGAAGTAACAAAAATAATATTGCGGGAGCATGGTATAAATGTTCCTGGTGGTATTTCAGTCTCATCTGAGCAGGAGGCAATAGTAAAATGGTCAAACTATAAGGGTCAGGATATCGTAGTAAAGCCAAAATCGACAAATTTTGGTGAAGGCGTACAGATTCTTAAGGCTAATCATACCCTAGAAGATTATAAGGTCGCAATCGAGCAAGCACTTACCTTTGATAGCTCTGTAATGATAGAGGAATTTGTAACTGGGAAGGAATATCGATTCCTTGTCATTGCGGATGAAGTTGTAGCAATTCTACATAGGATTCCAGCAAACGTCATTGGAGACGGTGTTAGTACTATTGAGGAGCTAATCCGAGCTAAAAATGATGATCCACTAAGGGGGACAGGCCATGTTACCCCGTTTGAGAAAATCCAATTAGGAGCTATCGAACGAGAAAATCTAAGAATGCAAGGAAAAACAGCAAGTGATGTTCCGGAGCAAGGACAGATAATCTACCTGCGTGAGAACTCTAATGTCAGTACAGGTGGAGATAGTATCGATTTCACAGACGACATACCTACCGAATATAAAGAAATAGCAATAAAAGCAGTAAAAGCTGTCGGTGCCAAGATGTGTGGATTAGATATGATGATAGACGATATAAATGCTAAACCAAGCCCAGATAATTACAGCATTATCGAACTAAACTTCAACCCTGCAATATATCTGCATAACTTCCCATACAAGGGCATAAACAGACAAGTGGAGAAGAAGGTGCTTGATGCCATTGGTTTTAGTGAAAGTAACTGCTAACAGTAAATTGTAGCTCTGAGGTGTTTAAAGAAAATGGGGATAGAGAGATACGTAGATAAACTTAAAGGATATTTTAAAGTAGATTCAGTAATTTGGGCAGAGGTATGTATTATTAACCTACAGAGAATACAGTATCTAGCTTGGGTTATGGCAATTGTGCATGTAGCCCATGTGTTATTGTTTTGGTTTCATATACCACCTTCTGACTCTGCGACTGCAATTACTTGGAGATATGGAATAATAACTGTTCATGCTATCATGTTTGTAATAGCTTTGGTTTTCAGTATAATTGCATTTCTATTGAAAAAGAGCAAGCAAAGGCTAACATCAAAGACAAGTATAGCATTTCAAGGTTTAGTGATTCTTGCATACCTACTATTTGGCATAGTGGTTAGCACAATAGATCAACTTGTAACACCTGAAATAACTCCCTTTCTTATGGCAACCATAGGGATTGCAGTTGTTCTATTAATACATCCGCTTTTGGCTGCAACAAACTACCTAGCGGCATACGTAATTCTGTACCACGCAGTTGCTATTACGCAACTGGAGCAAGAGCTACTATTATCAATTAGAGTTAATGGTATAACGGTGATTGGTATTGGATTTGGAGTCGCTGTAATGCTATGGAGAATACATATTACAAAAATCCAACAGCAGCAATTAATTCGAAAGCAAAAGCTAGAGCTAAAAGATAAGAACCGACAATTGGAACAGCTAGCAAATTGTGATTCACTGACAGGTCTATATAATAGAACGTATATCATGGAGCATGTTGATACAAAGATTAAAGGGTTTTGTGCAGAAGGATTAGAAATAAACTTAGTAATAATGGACATAGACCATTTTAAAAAAGTTAACGATAATTATGGTCATCCAGCAGGGGATAAAGTTTTAAAAGAAGTAGCAAATATTTTGAAAACTAGACTAAGGAAATTTGATATCATTGCGCGTATTGGTGGTGAGGAGTTTTTAATAATTTTGCCGCGCACAACGATTAACGAAACCAAGAAAATCGCAGAGAAATTGCGAAGTGAAATAGAGTCTAGTAGGTTCATTTACGATAATCATCAAATAGTCGTTACTGCTAGCTTTGGTATTGCGTCGATGCTATGTAGTGAGCAGGACCCAGTAAGTAAGAGCTACTACAAGGCAGACAGAGCTTTGTACAAAGCTAAAGAGTTAGGAAGGAATAAAGTTGAAACAGCAACTTAATAAGGTGGCTAGCATTAGGGAGTATTTACGACAGTTCGAGACCAATTGTATACAATTGGTTTTTATTTTTTTGCCAGACCTTATAATCTTTGAATAGTTCTGATTATTAGAATCTATCAAGTTCGACAGTGACGGGAATTTATTATACAATTTTTACTAGTAAAGTTTTTTGTTAGGTTCTAGAATATGACTTTTTTAAGTAAAAATAATGTAAAAATATTTGAGGGGGATACGTGTATCAATTTGCAAGAAGGAAGTACCAAGTACATGGATACAAAGAAAAAGAGGGTTTTAGAAAGGGTTAAAGAAGAGGGCATTGAATTTATTAGGCTACAGTTTATTGACATTTTTGGAATGCTGAAAAGCGTCAATGTAACGCCTGATGAGTTAGAAGACGCCTTAGAAGGAAATCAAATGTTTGACGGATCATCTATCGATGGCTATGCCCGGATTAATGAGTCTGATCAATGTTTGCTACCAGACCCAGACACTTTTCAGGTAATGCCATGGAGGCCTAAGGAAATGGGTGTTGCGCGTATGATATGCGACGTCTATAACACGGACGGCACACCATTCGAAGGATGTCCGCGTACGCAGCTTAAAAAAGTCTTGAAAGAAGCTGCAGACCTAGGATATGAATTAAACATGGGACCAGAGGGTGAGTTTTTCCTTTTCCATACCGATGAGAAAGGACGACCAACATTTGATATCCACGACCATGCTGGATACTTCGATTTATCGCCAATTGATAATGGAGAAGATGCTAGACGAGATATTGTACTGACTATGAAGAAGATGGGCTTCCAGATAGAAGCTTCTCACCATGAGGTTGCTCCTGGACAGCATGAAATCGATTTTAAATATGATGAAGCATTGCGTACAGCTGACAAATGGGTTACCTTTAGGGATGTTGTTAAAAACATTGCTAAGCAGCATGATTTATATGCAACATTTATGCCAAAGCCCTTTGCTGGCGAAAACGGATCAGCAATGCACTGTAATCAATCACTTTTTAAAGACGGCAAAAATATATTTTTTGATCCAGATAAGGAATACCAACTAAGTGATGAAGCTTTATACTATATGGGTGGCTTATTGAAGCATGCAAAAGGATTAACCGCACTTGGAAACCCGATAATTAATAGCTATAAGCGCTTGCGTCCTGGCTATGAAGCACCTATTAACATTGCTTGGTCTAACAAAAATAGAAGTACATTGATTAGAGTTCCAGCGAGACGCGGTTCTTCAACGAGGATAGAATTCAGAAGTCCAGATCCGATAGCAAACCCATATCTAATATATGCTGCTATGCTTAAGGCGGGGCTAGAAGGTATTAAGCACAAGATTATGCCACCTCAATCCGTGGAGGAAGATGTATATAACCTAACAGCTAAGCAAAGAGCCGACCTAGAGCTAGAATACTTGCCAAGGGATTTATATGTAGCCCTCAAGGAAATGGAAAAGGATCCTTTAATCGAGGAGGCTATTGGTTCACATTGCTTTAAACGCTTTTTAGAAGGAAAGTACGAAGAGTGGAACGAATATGCTGAACAGGTTCATCAATGGGAAATTGATAACTACCTGAAGAAGTATTAAGGCATTACGTAATAACAAGTAATTAAAGCAAAATTATTTAAATTAAAAAGGACTAGTGGCTGTGGAAGTTTTTATACAGACTGCTAGTCCTTTTGTTAAATCTATTTTTAAAATTGAGTCAGGTATATAAGGTTTGAGTTTTTACTTATTTGGACACTCTTCAATTAAGATACTACTTCCACCTGGGGTCAGTTTGCTGCGATAGTCGTCAAGGTATGATACTTGCTCCCTTGCCCAGCTCAGGGCTTCTTTATCAATGGCGCGGATTAGCACCTCTTCTCTACTATCGGAAGCTTGAGCAAGTATATCGCCTAGTGGACTTACAAGCTTGCTTTTTCCGCAGCTATTATTGCCTACGGTGTTTACACCAAAAACATAGACAGTATTATCCAATGCTCTTGCTGGCAGTTGTATATCCCAACGCCTAGAAGCTCCGAGGCTCCAAACGGATGGACATACGATTATTTCCGCACCCTCCAAGGCTAGTATACGACTAGGTTCGGGAAATTCCATTTCATAACAGATTAACACGCCGATTGTTCCGAACGACGTTGTGAAAACAGGGTAAGTTATGTCGCCTTTTGTGAATATCTGTTGCTCCCGTCCCCAGAGGAGACTTTTTCTAACTACACCTGCTAGGCTACCGTCACCATCGATGATTGCTGCGGAAATAAATATTTGATCAGCGTCATTTTTTTCGACGAAGGGGCAAACGATAGTTGCACCAGAACGGGATGCTTCTTCCTGTAATAAGCTTATTGTTCTACCATCTTGCCTTTCTGCTAAGGTTATGAAGGCTTCTTTAGAGAGATAGTAGCCAGTTGTCCAAAGCTCAGGAAGAACTATAAGATCAGCTTTTACATCAGTTGCTTGTCGTACAAATTGTATTCCACGAGTTAGATTTGCCTTTACATCATTCATTATTGGAGTCATTTGTATTCCTGCTACTTGATAGATAGAAATCACCTCGCATCTATTCTTTTCATCCATGAGTCACTATGATACATTAAGTATACAGAAAAATAAAGAAACTATATGCCACTAGAGGTGTCGTAAGACTGAGAGAGGTTGAGTTAGTAATGAATAGAGAACGTTTAATTATTATGTTGGAAATTGCTATTTTAGCGGCGTTATCGGTTGTCCTTGGATATGTGAAATTTGGTGCCCTATGGGCTATGGGTGGTTCAATATCATTGATTATGGTACCAATCTTTATCATGGCTTTTCGTAGGGGTTTATTCGTAGGTTTGATAACAGGGTTTATTGTTGGGGTTATTAATTTGCTGACAGGTGGTTATGTCGTGCATCCCGTTCAACTTGTATTAGACTACCCAGTAGCATTTACTGTATTAGGCTTTGCAGGTATTATGGCAGTTCGTAATAACAGTGAGAAAATCTTAACTACACGTAACATTATTTTAGGGGTCATCTTAGGAGCAAGCTTAAGATTTATAAGTCATTTCATATCTGGTATAGTCTGGTTTGGCCAGTGGGCACCAGATGGTTGGCCGGTGGCCTTGTATTCGTTTGTGTATAACATATCTTACTTAGCACCTGAAAGTTTAATTACAGTGGCTGTCATAATCCTCATTAACAGGAACTATCCACAATTTTTCCAAGTATCGAAGAAATAGCAGTATTAAAGCATCGAGGAAATAACTAAATATGAAAGGGAGTACCACTAACTGACATTTATGTAGTTAGGAGTGCTCCCTTTTCAAATCAATATTCGTTATTAACCGCCCATTTTACGTCTTTGGATGGTATTTTTCTTAGAGTTCTGATGGGTCATTTTTTTAGTGTCCTGTGATTTGTTTGCATTGTTACCCTTAGTTTGCGACTGCTTTTTATTAGCAAGTTGCTGTCTGATTGCGTCTTTTAAGCTGATTTTTTTCTTTTCGCCTGTTTCGCTAGTTTCTTCTGTATCTGTAGCTACAGATACATTTTGCTTTACTTCTGTTTCGTTAGTTTCATTTTTAGCCATGTAATACACGTCTCCTTTTACATAAATTCTATCATCTAGACTATTTTTGTCGTCCATTCTTCGCAATTCCATACGTCCGTAACAACGTCTTGGTAGAATTCCGGTTCGTGGCAGATGAGTAATATGCTACCCTTATAAGCTTGTAGTGCACGTTTAAGCTCATCTTTAGCATCAACATCTAAATGGTTCGTAGGCTCGTCGAGGATTAATACATTGGTTTCCTTGTTAAGGAGCTTGCACAAACGCACCTTAGCTTGTTCTCCGCCGCTTAATACGACGATTTTGCTCTCGATGTGTTTTGTGGTGAGACCGCATTTTGCTAAAGCAGCGCGAATTTCTCTTTGCTCCATAGCTGGGAAATCCTGCCACACTTCCTCGATACAGGTTTTGTAGTTAGCTTCACGCATTTCCTGTTCGAAGTAGCCCATGTGAATATAATCACCTAGCTCGACAGAGCCTGAGTATGCGGATATCTCTCCTAAAATACTCTTAAGCAATGTAGTTTTTCCTAGGCCGTTAGCGCCTACTAAGGCAATTTTCTGTCCGCGTATCATTTGTAAGTTGAGTGGTTTCGACAGTGGTGCATCATAACCGATTACTAAATCCTTTGTTTCGAATATGATTTTACCAGATGCTCGAGCGCTAAGGAAGTTAAATGATGGTTTAGGCTTCTCTTTAGCTAGCTCAATGACATCCATGCTATCTAGCTTCTTCTGTCGAGACATTGCCATATTACGGGTAGATACCCTCGCCTTATTACGTGCTACAAAGTCTTTTAGTTCAACAATTTCCTGCTGCTGTTTCTTATAAGCAGCTTCTAGCTGCTGCTTTTTGACCTCGTATACCTGTCTGAAGTTATCATAATCACCAACATAGCGATCTAAGCATTGGTTTTCCATATGGTAGATAATATTGATAACGCTATTCAAGAATGGTATATCATGGGAAATAAGAATAAATGCATTCTCATATTCCTGTAAATAACGCTTCAGCCACTCGATGTGCTGTTCATCTAAATAGTTTGTAGGCTCGTCCAGTAAAAGAATATCTGGTTTTTCGAGTAAAAGCTTTGCTAGTAATACCTTTGTTCGTTGTCCGCCGCTTAGGTCTTGAACCTCTTTATCGAGTCCAATGCTATTAAGACCTAATGCTCGACCTATCTCTTCTATTTTTGAATCTAGAATATAGAAGTCATTACTAGTGAGGATATCCTGAATATTCCCCATGTCTTCAAGCATTTGCTCAAGTGCTTCTGGTGAGGCGTCGGCCATTTTTTCGCAGATTTCGTTCATTTCCGCTTCAAGGTCAAATAGATACTGGAAGGCTCCACGTAATACATCTCGAATAGTCATTCCTGCTGCTAGCTTAGTGTGTTGGTCTAAGTAGCCAACACGAACGCGCTTAGCCCACTCGATTGAACCTTGATCTGGCTCTAGCTGCCCTGTTAGTATATTCATAAAAGATGACTTACCTTCGCCGTTAGCTCCAATTAGACCAATGTGTTCACCTTTTAATAGACGAAATGAAACGTCATTAAATATGGCGCGGTCTCCAAAGCCATGACTTAAGTTTTTTACCGTTAAAATACTCATTGTTTAACTTGCTTCCTTTCCATATATAGCTACTACGTTGTAATCAGTAAGAAAAAATAAAGTGTACATCATTATATTATACACGATGTGTAAAGCATTCACTATGGTGAATTTAAAATTTTGTTAGTACCATTATTTTTCAAGAGTTCTGGCATGCAATACTTTGACTACAACTATAAGCAGTCATAAGATAAAGATGAAGCTATACTGTAAAGGATACAGAAGAAGTTATACTTTTAAATGACACAGAAGAAGTTATACCTTTAAAAAATACAGAATAGGCGATGGCAGTTCAACTAGGTGATGTATATGAATGCGAAGAAAGCTCAAAACCATAAGCAGAATAAAAAAATACCCTTTATGGTTACGATGATACCAACTCTGTCAACTGCCGTATTGCTAGGTTTTTCAGTATTTGTTTTCGAGACAGAGCCCCATATGTCAATGTTATTTGGTGGACTTATTGCAGGTATTATTGCGTATGTTTACGGATTTAGTACTGAGGACATTGAGCAGGGTATTAAAGACAGTATTGCTAGGGCTGTGCCAGCACTAATAATTCTACTAATTATAGGGATGATTATAAGTGTTTGGATTGGTAGTGGGATTGTACCAGCTTTAATATACTTTGGTATGGAGTTTATCACACCAGCTTGGTTTTTACCGTCTATATTTATATTGTGTTGCTTTATATCTGTGCTTACAGGTAGCTCGTGGACAACAATTGGGACATTGGGAGTAGCCGCAATTGGAGTAGGACAGGGTATCGGAATTCCTGCAGCTCCTATAGCAGGGGCTGTAGTTTCGGGAGCCTTTTTTGGAGATAAGCTGTCGCCACTATCGGACTCTACAAACCTTACTGCGGCTATTCTGAAAGTTGACTTGTACGATCATATTAAGCATATGCTATACACAACAATCCCTGCCGCTGTAATTTCTATAGTCTTGTTTACGTTTGTGGGATTTCGGTTATCAGAAAATGGCGATTCAGTTATAAACGGCGTTGAGCTTCAAGTATATATCCTGGAGAATTTTACATTTTCGTATTGGCTTGCAGTTCCACCGATAATTATCATCCTGCTTATTCTAAGGAAAACTCCGCCAATCCCAAGTTTGATGGCAGGTGTTATCTTGGGCACTGTACTACAGGTTTTTGTTCAGGGGCAATCTGTTAGTGACGTGTTCGAGTATCTTTACCATGGTTTTTCTATGTCTACTGGCAACGAAGAGTTGGATGAGCTCTTGTCTAATGGTGGGCTTGAAAGCATGTATTCCGTTGTGGTATTAGGAATTCTCTCGCTTGCATTCGGTGGTACTATGCACCACACTGGCATGCTTGGGGTCATTGTAAGAAAAATGAAGCAATTTGTTAAGAGCCAAGGTCGCCTTGTACTTACAACACTTACAACATCAGTTACAGTTAACATAGTGGGCGCAAATCAATATCTTGCAGTTATTCTACCAGGTCAAATGTATGAGAGCTGCTATAATAAACTAAATTTACATAGGAAGAATCTTACCCGTGCACTTGAGAGTGGCGGTACTTTGACGGCACCATTAATCCCATGGAATACCAGTGGTGTATTTGTAATGTCAGTATTGAGTGTAGATGCTCTAGCGTATGCACCGTTTGCCTTTGTATGCTGGATGACAATGATTATAGCGGGAATTTACGGTTTTGCAAATATCACGATGGCTAAGCATGAGTCTAACGCTAATACTAAAAATATTGAAAATCATAATAATGTTGAAAATCATAATAATGTTGAAAATCATAATAATGTTGATAAATCGAACAATAAGGAATATGATTTACCTAAGGATGTATGATTTTATATTCATAAAAAACGAAAGAGGTAGATGGTATGATTATAGTTAATACGGAAACAATTGCGGGTAAAAAGATTGTAAGTAATGTTGGTTATGTAAAGGGTAGCATTATTCAGGCGCGACACGTTGGTAAGGACATACTAGCTGGCCTACGTGGTATTGTTGGTGGAGAAATTAAGGAATATACAGAGCTAATGGACGATGCCCGTAAAAAAGCAATGAAACGCATGGTGGACGAAGCAACTGCAAAGGGAGCCAATGCTATCGTAAATATTCGCTTTATGACCGCGCAGGTAGCTCAGGGTGCAGCAGAAATATTAGTTTTTGGGACAGCGGTTATTGTAGAAGATGATAATTAATACAAGTAATTAACATAGCAAATAATATATTAATTAACATAAGCAAATAACATAAGCAAATAACATAAGCAAATAACATAAGCAAATATCATAAGTAAGTAAAGTCATTTGTTTTCGATGTGAAAATGAATGGCTTTTTTGTTATACTAATAGTTGGTTTGTAGAAAATATTGCAGGAAGGGATGTAGATTATGAATAGCAAAATTCGTGTAGGTGTAGTAGGTTATGGTAATTTAGGTAAAGGCGTGGTGAAGGCTTTAAATCAAAATCCTGATATGCAACTGGAGGCAATTTTTACGCGCAGGCAACCAGAGTCGTTTGCAAGCGATTTACCTTTTGTACATATGAGTGATATCGTTAGCTATAAAGATCGAGTTGATGTTATGGTTATGTGTGGAGGCTCAGCAACTGACCTAGTGGAGCAGGTTCCTATGGTTGCAGAACATTTTAATACTGTGGATAGCTTTGATACACACGCAAAGATTCCTGAATTTTTCGAGCAGGTAGACGCTGTAGCTAAGAAAGCGGGCACATTAAGCTTAATTTCTACTGGCTGGGACCCTGGTTTATTCTCGTTAGCAAGATTGCTTAATGAATCGATTATACCAGAGGGGAATGAGTACACCTTTTGGGGTAAAGGTGTAAGTCAAGGACACTCTGATGCCATCAGAAGGGTAGAGGGTGTTAAAGACGGAAAGCAATATACAATCCCTCAAGCTAGTGCCTTAGAAAAGGTTAGAACTGGAGAAAATCCTGAGTTATCAACGAGAGAAAAGCATGAGCGTGTTTGCTATGTTGTAGCAGAAGAGGGAGCGGACTTGGCACGCATTGAAGCGGAAATTGTAAATATGCCTAACTATTTTGCGGATTATGATACTACGGTACATTTTATTTCAGAGGCACAATTATTAGCGGAGCACTCTGGAATGCCACACGGTGGCTTTGTTATCCGCACAGGAAAAACAGGTGAAGATACTAAACAGAGAATGGAGTTTAGCTTACAGCTAGAAAGCAACCCAGAATTTACAGCAAGCGTACTTGTTGCCTATACTAGAGCTGTATATAAGCTAGCGCAGGCAGGAACAACAGGTGCGTGCACGGTGTTTGATATACCTTTTGGCTACTTATCACCAAAATCACCTGAGCAGTTACGGAAAGAGCTGTTATAGAAACACATAAATAGAAGCGACTAAATAGAACAATTAAATAGAAACTAACTAGGAGTAGGGTAAGCAGACTAGATAAAGCTTACTTTACTCCTTTTTAATATGCATAAAGAATATTTTAATTTATATAACACAAATAACCATTTTTAAGATAAAATGTAGTGGTGAACAATCAATTTAACAATGGAGTGGGAAAATGGGTCTATTAAAATCTTTAATCTGTAGACAATTGCATACTATATCTCCTGAATTGCTGATAAAAGACGCGATTGAAGAAATGAGGCTTAAATCAGTAAGCAGCATATTAGTTCAAGAGGGAGGCAGGTTAATAGGCTTGCTTACTGAAAGAGACATTGTTAAAGTTGTCGCCACAGGAATTTGTGTAGAGAACACACCAATTAGAGCCGTAATGACCACTAACATTGTTTCTTTACAAGTAGACACATTGCTAGACCAAGCATTAATTGTTATGGATATAAATGGAATTAGACACCTTGTGGTAGTAGATGCTAATGATAAACCCCTTGGTATAGTTACTCATACAGATATTGTGCGTAAGCTTGAGGAGGATTTTTTCAAGGCGCCTAGGCCAGTAAAAGAATATATGAGTAGAAGCTTAGAGGCTGTTCCTATTAAAGCTAGTTTAAATGAAGCTATACGTAAAATGCACGAAAAAAGGATAAGCAGTATTATTGTAGTCGATGGTAAAATTCCTGTTGGGATAATAACGGAAAGAGATATAGTTAAACTACTACAGGAGAAAGCTTCTATAAATGCATCAGTAGAACAATATATGAGCGCCCCTATCATTCAGATAGATCCAACAACTTCACTATTTGATGCTTCTAAATTAATGGAGCAGCATAAAATAAGACATTTAGTTGTATGGAATGGCAGAGGGGCAGTTGGCCTTGTAACAAACACAGATATAGTGAGGTCGATTCGTGATAATTATCGTAGCTATCTTGAAAAAGAAGCAATGCGCACACGTAAAATATTAGATTTGATACATGAAGGTGTAGTAGAAATTGATAATGAAGAGTGTAGAATTCAGTGGATTAACAAAACAGGGGCGGCTTTATTTGGCTATGAATTTATAGGGGATGCTATTGGTAAAAGCTTTATTGATATGATAGATGAAGCGGATAGAGATGTTTTGAAGGAGGATTTTCAACATTTACGTTCGAAAAATAACTACCAGTGTCGAATCAAGCTTGAAGCAAGGACAATTACAACATTAATCTCCTATGACGTAATTACTGATGATATAAACAAGCGAATATCCTATCGCATCTTGCTTCGTGACGTTACAAGCATGATAGAGAATCGTAAAAAGATGGAAGAAAGACTTCGTAAACAAAAAAGACAATTTCAAGCTTTGTTTGATAATACAACTGATGCTGTTGCTATTTTTGATAGGGAAAAAAAGATTCAGATGGCAAACCAACAATTCTTATCAATGTTTGAATATTCAAGGGACGAAGTGATTGGACAGTCTATTTCTAGCCTAGTTGACAGACAAGATAAGCTAGTTGATCATATAGCTGATGAGATATTTTTGGGAGATACTATAAATCGGGAAACCTGTAGGTATAAAAAGTCTGGTGATCCTATTTATGTATTATTAAAGGGCGGTCCTGTTATCGTCGATGGTCAGGTGACTGGTGGCTATGCAGTATATGCTGATATTACTGATAAGAAACAGATTATTAATGATTTAAGAGATAGTGAAGAGAGATTCCGGACACTAATTGAGAGTATGGGCGAAGGAATGGCATTGGTCGAGCTTATTTATAATAATGAACAAGTGAGTAATTATCGGTTTGTCGAGGTCAATCAAGCATTTGAAGAACATACAGGGTTCTCGAAGCATGATGTGCTGGGGAATTTAGCGACAGAAGTGTATGAGGTAGATGAAGCGCCTAATCTCGAAATATATAGAAGGGTAGATAAGACTAGAAAACCAATTAAGTTCGAAAGTTATGTCAGTTTTATCCATAAACATCTTAGGATATCGGCCTTTTCACCAAAACCAGGTTATGTAGCTACAGTATTTGATGATATTACGGAGCAAAAACAAAAAGAGGATAAAATTCAGTATTTAATATATCATGATATCCTGACGGATGTACATAATCGAGCTTATTTTGATAAAGCCCTTAAAGAAATTGATGAGGAAAGTAAGGTTCCTACATGCATTATTATGGCAGATTTAAATGGTCTTAAGCTTGTAAATGATGCATTTGGCCATGGTAAAGGCGACGAGCTTATCAAGATGGCTGCTAAGCTAATAAAAGAAGTATGCCGTGAAGAAGATATTGTTGCTAGAATTGGTGGCGACGAATTTGCCGTTATCCTTCCTGGCATATCACAGGATAAAGGGCAGACGGTTATAGATAAACTTAAGACTCGTGCTGATATGTTGCAGATAGAAGGAATACAATTAAGTATTTCTTTTGGATTAGGTACTAAAGATAATACCACTACTAGCATATTTGATGTAGTTAAAACTAGTGAAGTGCAGATGTATAACCGCAAGCTAATGGAGAGTCAAAGTGCCAAAAACCACTTAATAACATCCCTACTTAGAGTACTAGAAGAAAAGACAGGAGAAAGCCGTGCCCATTGTCAAAGGGTAATGGAGCTAGGAGTAGAGCTTGGTAAGGCGATAGGATTGTCAGAGGACGAACAGGAAAAACTAAGAATACTAGCACTTCTACATGATATAGGGAATATTACAATTCCAGAAAATATACTTAAAAAACCTGAAACCTTATCAGACGAAGAATGGACCGTAGTTAAAAAGCATCCTGAGAGCGGCTACAGAATTGTTAGTGCGATTCCAGAGTTTGCGTTTGTGGCAGAGTATATCTTATGTCACCACGAACGGATTGATGGCAAAGGATATCCGCGGGGTCTAACTGGTGATAGTATTCCTAAAATTGCTAAGATTTTAGCAGTTGTAGATGCTTTTGAAGTAATGACCCGTGATACAGCATATAGAGAGGCTATGACTGTATCTGAAGCAGTTAAAGAATTACAAGCAAATGCAGGAACGCAATTTGACAGTAATGTTGTCGATGTTTTTATAGAAAAAGTAGTAGATAACTTAAATGGTAATAAGACTTAAAGATAAATAGACTTAAATGATAAAAAGCCGGTGATGAACAGTTATTAGTTCAACATCGGCTTTCTCGTGTGATATTTATGATTATATGCGGTTTTAAGACTTAGTATTTAACAAACACACTACTTTTTGCTTTGCAAATTGGGCATGAATCTGGGGTGCTGTTCTTTTCGATATATCCACAGATTGGACATAGGTAATAATCTACATCTTCTTTACTGTCTAAATTCTCGAGGGCATCTTTATAAAGGTCTGCATGAACTTTTTCTGATTCCATAGCAAATAAGAAGCTGCGTTCAGCATCCTTGCGCCCTTCGTTTTTAGCGTCGTCAAGCATTGGCGGATACATAGTATCAAATTCATACATTTCTCCGTCAAAACCTTCCTTGAGGTTTTCAGCCGTAGATTTGATACCACCCAAAGCCTTTAAGTGATTGTGCGCGTGTACAGTTTCGGCCTCCGCAGCAGCACGGAATAACTTTGCAACGCCTATGTATCCTTCTTGTTCAGCCTTCTTAGCAAAAGCCAAATATTTACGGTTTGCTTGAGATTCACCTGCAAAGGCTTCTTTTAAATGTTTGTCAGTATTCATAAAATAACTTCCTCCTAATTTAGAATTATTCTAATGTATATTATATTTATACACCTTTATTCTATTATAGTCAATACATTATTGAAAGAAAATGTATGAAAGAAAATGTAGAAATAAATGTATTAAATAATTGTATATTATCTAATCCTTATAATTGCAACGAAAAGAACATACAAATGGATAAGTAAGACACAGTTGAAAGGATACAAACACATGGAAACTCAAACAGACATTCAAGTTATGAAGAGTGAAATAGTTAAACAATATAATCCGTATGACATATATTTATTTGGATGCACAAACAAAGAATTGTTTACCTATGTAACAGGCTGCAACTTATGCTTGATTTTAGATGTAGATAATAATCGAGATTTTCTAAAATGTATTTCTAGAGAAATAGCGGCCGATTTCGATTATGATGTAATGATTTATACCAAGGAGGAATGGTATAAATATAGGAGCGAACAAGACACATATGCTAATATAATCTATAATACAGGGATTAGCTTATTGGCATTCTAGATAGAAAAGCAATTTTAGTATAATATAGGATAATACATATTAGTGGTATTTATTGAGGAGATGAATGAATGGGCTTTTTCTTTGCAGCTCTAACGGCATTATGCTTTGCAACTAGCAATATTATGATTCGCAAGGGCATGAAGCCCGAAAGCAAAGATAATGGTATGCTTATGACTGTGTTCATAAATGCAATATTTCTTACAATTGCATGGTTAATCTATCGTTTCTTTTTTGTAGCAATTGAAATCACGCTAATAGGATTAATTGTTTATATAGTAGCGGGTGTGTTTACTACTTTTATTGGAAGGGTCATGTTGTTTCAAAGTATTAGGCAGGTTGGTCCGTCTAGGGGTACAGCGATAAAAAACAGTGCGCCAATATTTACAATCTTGTTTGCTGTCATGTTTTTAAATGAGTCTATTAAGTTTCTACCTTTTTTAGGTATGCTTCTTGTGCTAAGCGGCTTAGGAATTCAAGGCTTTTATATGGTAAGACACACTAGCAAAGCTAGCATGGAAAATCAGCTTTTAAGAACGGGATACTTATTTGGGTTGGCCTCTGCAATAGCATTTGGTGTAGGACAAGGAGTGCGCAAGCTAGGTGTTGAACACCTGCCAGATCCATTTTTCGGAGCCTTTATAAGTGCAACTGTGGCGCTTGTGCTTACGTTAGTAATGGAGGGGCGAAAAGGTGATATTGTAGATAGGATAAAGCAGCAATATCAAACAATAAACTATTATTTTGTAATTGCTGGGGTATTTACTAGTATTGCCGTCCTGTCATTCTTCTTAGCAATGATGTTCATTCAGGTTTCTTACGTGTCTGTGATTGTTGCTCTAGAGCCGATTCTAACAATTATTTTAAGTAAGCTTATCTTGCGTAAGGAAGAAGTTATAATGCCTTACACAATAGTAGCTGCATGTGTTGTTGTTGCGGGCGCTATTATGATTGTTAGTTTTGGATAACGGTCTATTATTCTGAATTGGAATGATGGTATTTATACTGTCGGCTCTCCGTAGACATCTATAAACAAGAGTTATATAATTTATAAAAGGAGCTTATAGGCTTCTTTTTTTATATTGCGAGCTAACTATTAAAGAGCTAGCATTAAACAACAAATAAAAAGGGTGGTATTAGTAATGAGATTAAGATTAACTAAAAAAATGAAGCAAATTATGTTACTAGCAACAATAGGCATAATAGCTTTATTGATTGCAGCCTGTGGTAATTCAAGTATAGAAGTTAAAAACGAAGAAGTAAATCTATTGCAAGAAGATTGGTCAACTATTGAAAGTCTAGCAAAAGGCTCTGAGGTGCGTATCTTTATGTGGGGTGGAGATGAGGGCATTAACCGCTATATGGATGAATGGATTGCACCACGCTTGAAGGAGCAATTCGATGTAACGCTAAACAGAACACCGATGGATATAAATGAAGTATTACAAAAGCTAATGACAGAGAAACGCGCTAATAGAGGCGCAGGTACTATAGATGTTATTTGGTTAAATGGTGAGAATTTTAAAAATGCTAAAGAAAATGAACTTTTATGGGGAGATTTTGTACAACAGCTGCCAAATGTTCAAGCATATATAGATATGACAAGCTTAGATGCACAATTTGATTTTGGCACACCGATTGAAGGCTTAGAAGCACCTTGGGGTAAAGTGCAATTTGTCTATGTGTATGATGAGGATAAAGTTCCGAATCCGCCTGCTAGTTTTGAAGAGTTAAGGCAGTGGATGACTGAAAATCCAGGCAGATTTACATATCCAGAAGCGAGCGATTTTACTGGTAATGCGTTTTTACGTCATTTACTATATAATACAGTCGATGTAGAAACACTACTAAACACCCCTGACCCTGATGCTTTTGTAGAGGAAAGCAGTGTTCCTATGTGGGACTATCTAAATGATATTAAGCCAAATCTTTGGAGAAAAGGCGAGACATATCCTACTTCTTTAACGGAATTGGATCGCTTATATAGCCAGGGTGAGGTTTGGATGACTATGGGCTACAATGAAGCTCGTGTTGAAAGCCTAATCGCCAATGGAACATTCCCAGAATCAACAAGAACCTTCGTCATGGAGCCTGGGTCAATAGGTAACACCCATTTCCTATCGATACCATTCAATAGCCCTAATGCAGCAGGTGCAATGGTAGCTATCAATTACTTATTATCCCCAGAGGCGCAGCTGGCAAAGATGGAACCAGGCATGTGGGGGGAAAACATGTCTTTAGATCCAACGAAGCTGTCAGAGACATACCGCCAGCAGCTAGATTCAATTGATCGCGGACAATCTGTATTGCCTGCAGATGTATTACAAGAACGGTTTTTGCCAGAAGTGAGTGCTGAATATGTTAACTGGATTCAAGAACAATGGTTTAATGAGGTTGTCCGCAACTAAGCTACAGCTACTTCCAGGTATTTTATTTGTAGTTGTAATCGTTGGTTATGGAGTTGTCAGTGCATTTGTAGAAAGTGTTTCAGGAGGTACGGGAGTAGGAGAATCATGGACACTAGAGCACTATCAACGCCTAATAGCTAATGATGTGTTTTGGGAATCCTTCATTTTTAGTATAAAAGTAACGTCAATATCAACGTTGATTTCGCTATTTATTGGTGTCATTATAGCTAGAACGTTATATCAGTGCTTTATTAGCGATTATGCGAAATTACTTACTTGGGTGCCAATGCTGATACCCCATTTTGTGGCAGCATACATGGTTATTTTACTTTTCTCTCCAAGTGGGTGGTTTTCTAGCATCGGCTATCAACTAGGTTTGATAGAATATCAGTCTCAGTTCCCGATTCTAGTGATGGATCGTGCGGGAATTGGGATTATATTGGCGTATATATGGAAGCAGGTGCCCTTTGTTGTCTTGATGGTCTTACCAGTCTATTATCAGCTAGATAAACGCTATTTAGAAGTTGCTAGAACTCTAGGTAGTAATAAGCGTCAAGTATTCTTTACGGTGGAGTGGCCTTGGCTTTATCCAGTGGTTATAGAGGTAGGAATTATATTGTTTGCCTTTATCATAGCGGCCTTTGAGATTCCCTACCTGTTAGGATCAACCTTTCCAAAGATGCTGTCAGTGGTTACCTATCAGTGGTTTTATGAAGGAAGCTGGAGTCAACGACCATTGGCAATGGCTGCGATGTCATTGCTGACGGTGATGATTTTATTTGTATCATTCCTAGCGCTGTTCCTGCTGCAAAAATCACGATACCGAATGATGAAGGGACTATAATGATATGTGTAATAGTAGAAATACTTGTGAAAAGGTTGGGCACGTTAATTATTTGAAATATCTGTTGGTTGGCAGTTTTATATTGGTGGTAGTGCTGCCAATTGCACTTTTAGTGATACAAAGCTTTGCTTTTCGCTGGAGCTGGGGAAGTGTTTTGCCAACGGCATTTAGTTTGCGTGGCTGGCAGGTGCTTTTACAAGAGCCTAAGGTTTTATCTGCAGTATGCATTACAGTGCTAGTGGGGACAATCGTTATTGCTATAAATTTGTTAATTGCAATTCCAGCAGGCAGGGCTATGGCCTTTAATGACTTTAAAGGAAAAACCATCGTAGATGTTATACTTTTTATGCCTATTCTTGTACCAGCATTAGCAGTTGCTATGGGTATTCATTTAACAATGATTAGGCTTGGTTTAGCAAATACGGTCTGGGGAGTTGTACTAGTCCACTGTATACCAACTGTACCCTATGCAATAAGAATATTACGCACTGGATATGAACGGATGGGTCAAAGGTGGCTGGAGCAAGCGAGAACATTAGGAGCGTCAAGCTGGAAGTGCTTTTTAACTGTGACATTACCAATGTTATTACCTAGTATACGTACGACAATCTTCTTAGTATTTTTAATTTCATTAAGTCAATATGCGTTAACGGCTATCGTTAGTGGTGGGAGTGTTATTACACTAGCAATGATTTACTACCCGTTTTTACAGACGGTAGATAATGCTGTAATTGCAAGTTTTTCTTTGTTGTTTGCACTTATACCTATTTTGTTTTTAGCTGTGATAGAGCTATTTTTCCGTTATGCAATACCATACCAAAGAAGCTTTAGTTATCGTGAAGAAGCTGTGCAAGAAGGAGGTAAGGGGCATGTTTGTTAACTGCTGTGGAGTTACAAAAGAATATGACGGCAAGCCAGTCTTAAATCAAGTAGACATAGCGATTAGCCAAGGACAGATATTAAGTCTATTAGGACCATCTGGGACAGGAAAATCTACGCTCCTTCGCTGTATTGCAGGCTTTGAAAATTTGACATCAGGAAAGGTTATACTGGCCAATCAGGACATAACTCAGATGCCACCTGAGCAACGTCCCGTAGTAATGATGTTCCAGCAGCCTTTATTGTTCCCGCATATGACGGTACTTGAAAACATCACCTATGGTTTAAAGGTTAGGGGAGTTGACAGGGACGAAGCAATTAAGTCAGGGTATCAGCTATTAGAACGGATTGAAATGCCAGACTATGGGAAGCGCTATCCCTATGAGCTATCTGGGGGACAGCAGCAGCGGGTAGCACTTGCGCGGGCGTTGATTTTGAAGCCAAAGCTGCTACTACTAGACGAGCCATTTAGCAGTTTAGATGCTGACTTAAGAACAAGTATTCGTGATTGGGTAAAAGTTGTTCTTAACGAAGAGGGAATTACGGCAATCTTCGTTACCCACGATAAGGAAGAGGCTATGATTATCGGTGATCAGCTGGCGATTATGAACCAGCAAAAGATTGAGCAGATTGGTAAGTCACTAGATGTATACAATCGACCAGAAACTCCTTTTGTAGCAGAGTTTTATTGTAATGGAATTGTTCTTAATCAAGAAGCTTTTATTCCATTAGAGAAGCTAAAAATACTACCATCGAAGCTGCAGGCAATCACTAAGGGAGAGTTGACTTGGCAGGGTAAAATCAACAGCCGCTTTATCAAGCATGGACAATGGTTTGATAAAGTAACGCTTATTAATCATGATAGTAAAAGTAAAAAAAGCACACCTGCCACCCTTGAATTAATTATTAAAGCTAATACAAATATAGATGTTGGTAACTTAGTTATAGTGACTGCTAATACTCAAGATATATACTACTTTGATAATGATGCAAAAGTACATCAGCTAAATAATAAAGAAGCTAGCAATAAAAAAGCTAGCAATAAAGGGGAGTTAAGATGTTAGACACCCACGCAAGACCATATGTACAACCAGTAATAGAGAAAGCTGCACAAGCATTTGTGAGAATCGGTATGACAGCTAATCAAGTAACTGTGCTCTCCTTTGTGACTGGGGTGTCGGCTGGATTATTTGCTCTGTTTGGTCAATTCTATGTTGCGCTGATTGTTTTGTGGATATCGGGTTTCTTGGACGCAGTAGATGGCACAATGGCACGTATGACTAAAACATCAGGATGGGGAACTGTACTTGATGTTACCTTCGATCGTATTGTTGAAATAAGTATCATTTTAGCACTCGCTTATCAGTTTCCCGAAGCAATCTGGACTCTATTGCTTCTTAGTGTTGCAATCATCTTTTCGATGACAGTATTCCTAACGGTCGGGGCCGTGTCTGAGAAAAAGGGTGGAAAATCATTCTATTATCAAGCTGGTCTGGCTGAGCGAACAGAAGGTTTTCTACTGTTCTCAATTATGCTATTACTGCCAGGATATCTTTTGGCTACAGCATTGCTATTTGCAGCTGCCGTTACCTTTACAGGCTGTCAAAGACTATGGGAAGCTAAGAAAATCTTAGGTTAGGGGATATAGAATGCTAGTTCCATATATTCAGAAAAAGCTAGAGCAGGAGCTATAGAAGCCATATCGAATTCCTATAAATGCATGTATTTGCTGGAAATTGTCATACTAATAACGTCTAATAACCTTCTGATTGTATATTGGAAGGTAACTTTATTATTAGGGGGAAGTTATGTATGACATTTAGTAAACCTAATCGCTCAGATGCAATTTTAGCAAAGAATAGAACGCCAAACTCAATATCGCCATTTAGTGGGCTATGTGCAACCTGTAATGACGAGTGTCCAGGGCTTTGCGAAGTAGGCAAGTCAGCTTATAGGGGAAAGGAAGTACTTTACCCACAGCCTTTTGGTAGGATAACGGCTGGTTCTGAAAAAGATTATCCTGTTGATTATAGTCATTTTAATATTATGGGCACTGCAGTAGGCGCCCATGGAGTTGAAGCAGATTCCGATGTAGCCATCTTCCCTAATGTTGACGTAAGTACAGAAATTGGGGTGGACAATAAAATTAAGCTAGAGACCCCAATTGTGATTGCTGGTATGGGTTCAACAAATATTGCAGGAAAGCATTGGGAAGGTATGGCTGCAGGTGCAGCGATTACAGGTTCAATAATCGTCATCGGTGAGAATGTATGCGGAATGGATCCAAAGCTAGAAATAAAAAATGGTAGGGTTACAAGTTCTCCTAACCTTGAAAGCAGAGTGAATTACTTTAGAAATTGGTATCAAGGGGCTGGAGCAACCGTAGTCCAAGCTAATGTTGAGGATACAAGACTAGGTGTTCAGGAGTATGCGATTGAAAAGCTCGGTGTAGAAGCGGTTGAAGTTAAGTGGGGACAAGGAGCTAAAGATATTGGTGGCGAAGTAAAGATTGATTCCTTAGAAAAGGCGCAAGAACTAAAAAAGCGTGGTTACATCGTATTACCAGATCCAGAAAAGGAAACGGTCATTAAAGCATTTAAGGCAGGGGCATTTAAAGAGTTTGAAAGGCACTCAAGAGTAGGAATGGTTGAAGAGGAAGCTTTCCACAAGCGCGTGCAGGAATTGCGTAGCGCTGGAGCGAAACAGGTGTTTCTTAAAACAGGTGCATATAGACCTGCGGATTTAGCGCGCGCCGTTAAGTTTGCTTCCGATGCTAAGATTGATTTGTTAACAGTTGATGCAGCTGGTGGTGGAACAGGTATGAGCCCGTGGAGAATGATGAATGAGTGGGGTGTGCCGATGGTTGAGCTGCACTCCCTACTTTACAAATATTTAAAGCGCTTACAGGATCAAGGGCGCTTTGTGCCTAATGTATCACTTGCGGCGGGCTTTTCACTTGAAGACCATATGTTCAAAGGCTTTGCCCTGGGTGCACCATTTGTGAAAGCAATTGGAATGTCGCGAACGGCAGTGTTAGCTTCATTTGTAGGAGAAAACATCGCCAGCACATTAGAGCAAGGAAAGCCATTTAAACAATATAGTCATTATGGTAATAGCATTGAGGAGATATGTATCCTAGCGACTGAGTTAAAAGAAAAGCTAGGAGACGATTTCAAAAAGCTACCACCTGGAGCAATAGGTATTTATACATATTTTGATCGTTTGAAGCAAGGCCTGCGGCAGCTTATGTGTGGATCGAGGAAGTTCCGTTTAGATTTAATTGAGCGAACTGATATCGCAACACTAACCAGAGAAGCTGCAGAAATCAGTGGTATAACGTACATAACTGAAGTTGATGAAGAAGAAGTTAATCAGATTTTAAACTAAATAACAGCGAAACCCCCTGTATAAATTTTTAATGCTTTTCAGGGGGTTTTTGATATGTTATAAGTAAGTATAAGATGTTTAAGTATAGAATGTTAAGTTGTTAAAGTATAACCCATGGCCTAAAATTGAGGAGCATGTATATGACAACCAAAAAAATTCTTATAGTCGATGATGAAGCTGCAATTGTAGCTGTTCTAGAAGAACTTTTAACAGAAGAAGGCTACACAATTATTAAAGCATATAATGGTTTAGAAGCTATAAGTATCTTCAATAAGAAACAGCATATTGACTTAATGATTGTCGATTACTGCATGCCACATCTAAACGGTCGGCGGGTTATAGAGACAATGAGGCAGAATCCTAGATATTCAACAACACCTGTAATAGTAATAACTGGATCAGAGAAACAATTTAGCAATTTCCCAGAAGATAGTACATACCAATTTTTAATTGAAAAGCCATTTAATCTTGAACGAATTACTGAGACAGTGCATAAGCTGCTAGGTTAGCTAGCTAATTAAATAGCTAATTAGCTAGCATTTATATTAGTTGGCTTTAAGTCCAGCCACAATGTACTTAACAGTATAAGCAATCTCTTGCTCATCATCCCAATCGTAATCAGGTAAAATAATAAATCTGGTAATTAGAAAGCCTATTACTGTTGTAATCGTTAGTCTAATTACCGTGTCTGATGGGAGCGGGATAAGCTGATTTTTTGCTTGGAAGTGGTCGACTATTTTAGTGAACTCTACGTACACGTGTTTTGTGAATAAATCTTTAATTTCTTTATTCAGTTCATTATGGAATGCAACCTCTTGAAGGAAAATTTTCAATATAGGCAAACGACTTTTTACAAAATGATAGCGATTACGAACTAATACCTCTAAAAATTCTTCATAGCTCTTATAATCAGGAGCAAACACTTCTTTAACGAAATCTTTCGCTAGAAAAGGCGCTATAACCTTAGTTAGAGTAGGCGTTACGATAGCTAATAAAAGCTCTTTTTTTGTTTTATAATGTCGAAAAATTGTCCCCTCTGCGACCCCTGCTTTTTTTGCAATTTCATTAGTTGATGTATTGGAATAGCCTTTTTCTGCAAAAATTTCAATCGCGGCTTCTACTATTTTAAGCTGCTTTTCAGAAAGCTTGCTAGATGAACTGTTTTGTTCTGCTGCATTTATAATTTCCTCTACCCATTTATGCTCTTCCACGTTAAATTCAATGCTCCTTTCTAATCGTTATAACTGACGGTGCTTTTTAAGTGCTTGAACATTTAACAAGCAAAAAGCTGTTGCAAAGCCAAGTAAAATTAAGATGTTCGGCAGGACGTCATTTATGCCTTTGCCACGAATCATGATTTCCTGTAGGGCTTCAGCTCCATAGGTTAGCGGCATAATGTAGCTAATAGAGCTAAGCCAAGTAGGCATTGCGTCTAAATTGAACAACCCGCAGAAAAACACCTGTGGAATAATTACTATAGGGATAAATTGTACCATCTGCAACTCGTTGTTTGCAAAGGCAGATAATAATGTTCCTAATGTTAATGCCGTCATAGCTAACAGGAATGTTATTAACAAAACGCTGAAGAAGGCACCAGCCTGTATAACTCCCAGCACAGAAATAGCATACCAGGATATAAGTGCAGCTTGTAGTGTTGTGAAAATGCCAAAACCAAGAATATAACCCAATACCAACTCCCAGCGTCTTAGTGGTGTAGCTAATAGACGCTCTAGTGTGCCTGTAGTACGTTCCCGAAGAAATGACACCCCAGAAATTAAGAACACAAAAAAGAATATGAAAAAGCCTATTAGTATAGGTCCGATTGTATCAAATAATGTTAAATCGGCGCCGCCATAAATGTAGGATAATTCGTAGGCGAAATCGCTGCTAACCATTGAGTCCGAGGCGGCCTGCTGGACTAATAACAAAATTGATTGATTAATTATCGAGTCGCTACCTTCTAAAGTAACAGACAATTTAGGTGTCTGTGCGTGCACGTTAAGGGATACGTATGCGTCAGCGTTATGTGATTCTATCATTATCCGTCGCTCTTTTTCTGGTGAAATATTTCGTTCAACGGAATCTACAAGTATTATCGCGCCTCGTTGCTCTAAAGCTTCAGTGATACTAGGTGGAAGATTGTATGTGATTATTGTTGGTTTATATTCATCATATGCAAACACAAGATACATCAAGGTAAGAATTAGTAAGGGCGCTACAAGCATTAAGGCGAGGGTGCGTTTATCCCTGGCAAATTGTTTGATTATACGTTTTACAATAGCAAATATACGCATGCGATTACACCTCCAAAGCTGTAGAACCATACTGTAAGAAGGCTTTTTCAAGTGATGAAGTATTAGTGCTGCTTTTTAATGCTTCGGGAGTACCAACGGCAATAATATGACCATCGCGAATCATTGCTAGTCGTGTGCATTTATCAGCTTCATCCATAACATGGGTTGTGACTACTATCGTAACATTCTGCAACCGTAGTGCTTCTAATTCGTCCCAGATTGCCTGCCTGAGGATAGGGTCTATGCCGACAGTTGGTTCATCTAGGATAAGAATCTCGGGATTGTGTAAGAGAGAAATAGCTAAGGATAAGCGGCGTTTCATTCCACCAGAAAATTGACGGACAGGCTTATTGATATCATTGTTCAAATTAACAAGATTGATTACTTGCTTTTTTCTTGCGCTTCGTTGTGAGCTATTAAGTCCATATATTTCTGCAAAAAAATCCAAGTTATCTTCAGCAGTCAGCTCTTCATAGAGCGCGTCTGATTGCGCCATAAACCCTATTCGTCCCATCGTATGTAAATTAGGCATCAAGTCATTAAGTACCTTAACAGAACCGTTAGTAGCCTGTTCGATTCCAGATAGCATTTTGACTAAAGTGGTTTTGCCAGCGCCAGATGGACCTAATAGTCCAAAAATTTCACCAGTGTTAATTTCCAAGGAAATATTTTTAAGAACCTGGCTAGTCCCGTAAAACTTAGAGACGTCATTTACAACAACACAGTTATTAGTAGACACAATATCCTCTCCATTTCATTCAAAGTTAGATTAAAAGTGAGTACTCACTCATTATAATATGGAAGTTGTAGGAAGTAAAGTGATTTAATTAACATAATATCTTAATAACCGATATAATTAAGATAACGTGAAAATTAATAAGTGTAAGGTGATGTATAAATGGATTATAAACTGTTGATTGTTGATGACGATTTGAATATTCATGAAGTACTTAGGCTATATCTCGAACGTGAAGGATATAGTCTAGTATTTGCAAGTGATGGTAGTCAAGGTTTAGATATGTTTCGTAAAGAAAGTCCAAATCTAGTGATTTTAGATATTATGCTACCAATAATTAATGGCTGGGAAGTATGTCAGTTAATCCGTAAAGATAGTGAAGTTCCTATTGTAATGCTGACGTCTAAGGATACTACTGAGGACAAGCTAATGGGTTTTGATTACGGTGCTGACGATTACGTAGTTAAACCCTTTGACCCCAAGGAAGTGGTAGCTAGGGTGAGAGCTTTGCTAAAACGTAGCAAAGTAACCAATGGTAATAAAATGCTAGATGCTAATATTATAATTGCAGGAGATATAAAAGCTAATCTTGCTACCTATGAAGTATTAGTTAATGACAAGCCTATAGAGCTAAAGCCGAAAGAGATTCAACTATTATTCTTTTTGCTGAAGAATCCTAAAACCGTTTTTTCAAGAGAGCAGTTACTTGATAAGGTTTGGGGTCATGAGTTCTACGGAGAAACAAGAACTGTTGATGTACATGTGAAAAGGCTGAGGGAAAAAATTGGTGATAACAATGGTGTAAACTTGAAGACGATTTGGGGAGTAGGCTATAAGTTAGAAATCGAAACAAAGGGGTAACAACATGTTTGGACTTTATAGGAAGCTACTAATCACATATCTATTAATACTAGCTGCTATAATAGCTATTTTATCGATGCTCGTATTTCAGTTTTTTAAAGCTGAGCTATTTGAGCGTAATCAAAATATGTTATTAGACGCAGGACAGTATATTAATACATTACTTGTTCAATATCAACGTGGTGACATAAATGAACAGGATTTAATTCGCTCAATTAACACAACTGGGCAAATTGCTAATGCTCGTATTATAGTAATTGAAGGCAGAGATTACTTGCGTAATCGTGAATATTTAAAAGAACAGATTAACCTTGATGATGATGAGCTGCTGCAAAACCTACAGGAAATCTACTATGGTAATACAGTTGTTAGCCATAGACAATATTCGGAAAGCCTCGATTCATATGTAACCGGAGTAGGGATGCCAGCAAAAATTGGTGGCGAAGTTATTGGAGCGATTATACTATTTACGCCAGTGGGTAAACTTGATCTTACTTTAGAAAAAGTCATAGATATGATTATAATAACTGCTATGGTTGCATTTGCGGTTGGCTTTATCTTGGTATTTTTCGTATCAAAGAGCATTTCAAAACCAATAATTGCAGTTAGTAATAGCGCACAGGAGCTAGCCGCTGGTAAGGACACGATGGATTTACAAGTCTCTAGTAACGATGAAATTGGTCAGCTTGTTAACTCGTTTAATGAAATGAAATGGCAATTGCAGCAGACGGAGAAAATGCGTCGTGAGCTAATAGCGGGAGTTTCCCATGAATTGAGGGCTCCATTAGCTGCTATTCGTGGATTTGTTCAAGGGATTTTAGATGGAGTAATAGATATAAAAGACCAGCAAAAATACTTAACTATCACGCTGCAAGAAATTAATAGGCTGACAAGGATTACAAATGACTTACTAGAGTTAGCGAAACTAGAGTCTGGCAATATTAGACTGAACAAAAAAGTAGTTAATATTCAGCGACTCACTAACGATGTAATAGAATTATTAAAAGACAAGATAATCCTTAAACAATTACATTTAAATATAAATAATAATAGAGAAATGCTAATGGAAATTGACGATGATCGTATTAGGCAGGTGGTTAGGAATATACTAGAGAATGCCATTAGATATACACCTGAAGGTGGAAAAATTGGAGTGCATGTGAAGGAAGAACTGTTTTCAATAAATATTATTATTGAAGATACGGGTATAGGAATTCCAGAGTCTGAACAACCATATATTTTTGATACATTCTATCGTGTAGAAAAATCTAGGAATCAAAGCCATGGGGGTATAGGTCTTGGGTTAGCTATTGCAAAAAATATCGTTAATTTACACAATGGCGAAATACAAGTTGAAAGCAAGTTGCATAATGGAACTACGATGATAGTGAAATTACCTAAAGCATAAAACTACCAAAGCGTAAACGGTTAAAGATTAATGTGGTTTTTGTTTACAAACTGTTTACAATTTGCTCATACCATAGAAACAAGTTCCCGTTACAATAATCTTAACAGGTTGCGAAAGGGGGCTGAAGGAGGGGAAAGGCTTGAAAAAGTTGTTGTTACTGAGTGTAACTATTATTTTGCTAGTAACCAGTACCGGTTGCGGAGTAACTAGGGATGGACAATTACAAAACAATAACGAGGCTGAAGCACAACAAGAGCAAGAAGCACCAAAAGCACCAAAAGCTAAAGAAGCGCAGCAAGAGCTGCAAGAACAGCATGAGCAGCAGATGAACACTGATAAAAACTCTATTGAATCTATAGAAACTAATCAACAAGAAACCAAAAGCAATACTCAAGAACAAAAGCAAGAAAACCCCCACGTTGTTAATCAGAACGATGAACAAGGGACAAACAAGAAGCTTATAATTCAATCGGAAAATCAGCTTGTAACAAGCTCTCAAGAAGTACTTGAGCAGCTTGAAAGTGAAATCGAACAATTACTAAAGTCGTTAGATGATATGGAAAAAATAATTACGGAGTCAGAAGCTGACTAGGAGGAGCGATGATGTTAAAAAAAAAACTTATATTGATATTATTAGCATTATGTATTGTCGTTTCCTCTAATTCAGCGTATGCTCGTAGTCATGTAGAAGAGCGGGTAATAGGTGCAGAAGCCGAAAACCGGTTAGTACAAATGAAAATTAGAGAAGTGCGCAGTCAGCAGACAGACCTGCTTCGTCAGCAAAACGAACTGCGTAGGAATTTAATGGAAACGCAACGACTAATTGAAGCTATGAGGAAGAGGCCAGAATCTATAACGGAAGAACAGGTTCGAATTATTAGAGAATTAGTTAGTCTAATGCAAGACAGTAGGCATTTACTAGAGCGTTCTAATGCTGAATTGCAAAGGCAATTAGCCGCCATCAATAGATTACATCGGTCTACGCAGGGCAGCAATACTATTGAACAATTAGACCAATTACTAGCGACCCAAAACCGAACAATACAGGCAATTACAAGAGTACGAACTGATATTAACAGCGTGAAAGCGATTATAAATTAAGAAGGAGCGTGACAATGATGAAAAACATTAAAAGAGTTGTTGTAATATCTACGGCTGCAATGTTAGCGCTTAGCAGTATTGCAATAGCAGATACTTCGAATAACCGAGCAACAAATCAAACAAATGAGAGACCTTCAGTAGAACGGCCTCAGATATTACCTCAAAATCAGCAAAATACAAATATCAGAGAGCAGTTGTCGATAGAGCAACAGTATCTTACTAAGATGGCAGAAGTTAGAGATATGGTGGCTAAAATTAGGAACAATGATAAAAAATCTGAGTACATCCAAAACGTACAAGCTGTTTACGATACACGGGATAGTTTTGAATCAAAAATAAAGCGCTTAAATCAAGTTGAGCGAGAGGTTAGGGCGATTTTGAGTAGCGAGCAACAACCGCAGCGCGAGCAGATTGAACCAAAACAGCCTAATGTAGCTGAGGAAAGAGATGTTCATCGTCTGTACCTAGCAGAAATGCAAAAACTCAGACAAATGATTACTAGCATCGGAGACCCGCAAATTAAAACGCGATTACTTAGAGAAGCGCAGGCAATTCATAATACAAGAGACTCCTTTGAGAATAAGATTACGAGAATCGCTGAGTTAGAAGAGCTGATTTACGATTTATACAGCCAAGAGGGTGAAAACGCGGTAGCATTCAAGCAGAAATTCGAGCGAGCTCAAGCTTTAACAAACCAGTTAGGTAGAGAAGGTGCGTTGGAATTACGCCAGCAGCTAGCTGAGAGACAGCAGCTGCTGCAAGCTCAGGAGCGTTTAGAGCAAGCTGAGAAACAGGCACTACGTGCGAGGGCAGTGCAAGAACGACTATTTATTAAAGGTAAAACGCTGAAGTATGATGTGCCGCCAGTAATTCGTGAAGGAAGAACATTGGTGCCTGTTAGGGCGATAACCGAAGGTCTTGGAGCAGAGGTACAGTGGGATCAAGAACTAAAGAAGATTACAATAACTAAAGACGGTAAAGAAATTATCCTATTTCTAGATAGCGCTGAAGTGATAGTAAACGGAGAGGCATATCAACTGGAAGTGCCAGCGCAGCTTACGAACAATAGAACCTTAGTTCCGCTTAGATTTGTTAGTGAGATATTAGGGGAAAGTGTCGATTATGAAGACCAAACAGGAGATATTGATATAGGTCTTGGGGACTTAGACGCCCTTGATTTATTAGATGAAGATGAAGAAGAGACTGAGCTTGATAAGCTGTTAGAAGAGCTTGAAGAAGAGCTTAAAGAAGAACTTGAAGAATAAATTACAACGAACTATCTGAATTTAATTTGAAATTAAAAAAGAAACAACAATTTCTTGCCTATGAGCAGGAAATTGTTGTTTCTTTATTTTGTATTTATTTTTTCTTATCTCTGTGTTTTTTTGCTGATCGGTCAGTGTACTTGCCTTTATCGCCTTTTTTGCCACCGTAGTTTTTATCGCTAAAGTTGCGGCTACGGCTGCCTTTGCCTCTGTTTGAAAAGCCACCCTGTTTGAAATCTTTTTTAGGTCCTTTCGCCCTTACTGGAGCTT
This sequence comes from Desulfuribacillus alkaliarsenatis, assembly GCF_001730225.1. NCBI lineage: Bacteria > Bacillati > Bacillota > Desulfuribacillia > Desulfuribacillales > Desulfuribacillaceae > Desulfuribacillus > Desulfuribacillus alkaliarsenatis. The sequence continues at coordinate 226,459 of NZ_MIJE01000011.1, forward strand.
CTCCAGTAAGCGTAACTGGTGTTGTATCAGGTTCTTTGATTAAAATCTTAAGTGCGGCAGAAACAACAGTTGTAGAATCGTAATCCTTTAGCAATTCTTCTGCTGACTCTCGGTAACTTTTGAAGTCACCAGATTCAATCATATCTAGCAGCTCATCCATTGCTTGGCGCTGTTTGCCTTCTATTACATCACTCATGCTTGGTACTGGATGTCGATCAATTTTACGCTTAGTAATATTCTCGATAGTTTTAAGGTGATATATTTCTCTAGGAGTGACAAAGGTAATAGCAAGTCCGCTTTTGCCAGCTCGTCCAGTACGGCCAACTCTGTGGACATAGCTTTCTGGATCCTGTGGGATGTCAAAGTTAAAGACATGGCTAACACCGCTAACATCAAGACCACGTGCTGCAACGTCAGTTGCTACAAGTACTTCGATGGTTTTTTCTTTAAACTTGCGTAAGACTTGCTCACGTTTAGACTGCGTCAAATCTCCATGAATACCTTCTGCATCGTATCCACGCTTACTCAAAGCTTCAGCTAATTCATCTACACGCCTTTTTGTACGGCCGAAGACAATTGCAAGCTCTGGCGAGTGGATATCTAATAGGCGACATAATGCATCGAATTTCTGTTTTTCTGGAAGCTCTATGTATTGTTGTTCGATGTTTGTTACAGTAACTTCTTTCGATTGAACTTTAATGCTCTCTGGATTATTCATGAAGCGCTGAGCTAAAGCCTGTATTTTCGGAGGCATTGTAGCTGAGAACAATAATGTTTGTCTTTCTTCAGGCAGCTCTTCCAGAATTTTTTCGATATCTTCAATGAAACCCATTTGTAGCATTTCGTCTGCTTCATCTAGTACGATTGTTTTTACAGCGTCTAAACGGATAGTGCGACGGCGAATATGGTCGAGTAATCGTCCAGGTGTACTCACGATGATGCTAGGATTGTTTTTTAAAGCGCGGATTTGCCTTTGGAAATCCTGTCCACCGTAAATAGGTACTGTCTTTACACCCTTGTATTGACCGAGCTTATTAAGCTCTTCAGCAACCTGCATAGCTAGTTCTCTCGTAGGAGCAACTACTAAGCACTGAACAGAATTGTTTTTGATATCACAAGTCTCTATCAAAGGTATACCGAATGCTGCTGTTTTTCCTGTTCCAGTTTGAGCCTGTCCAATTAAATCTGCGCCTTCTAAAGCCTTTGGAATTGTTTGTTCTTGGATTGGTGTTGCCATTTCAAAGCCCATATCTGAGATGGCTTTAATAACGTGATGGCTTAAACCTAAATCATAAAATGTAATCAATGTATCTAACTCCTTTTTTGTTTGTTTCTTAAATATAAGCATATCATTGTTTGTGTATTATAACTAATATTATTATGCTCATGAATGCAATAGAAATTCCATAAGTAATATCGATGTATTTATAATACGTATAAAAAGGCATTATTCCACTTGTAGAATAATGCCTTCATGTAATACGATGTTTAATTTATTAATTAAGCACGAACTACGTTTGCTGCTTGAGGTCCGCGGTTTCCATCAACGATGTCAAATGTAACTTCTTGACCTTCTTCAAGTGTTTTGAAACCTTCGCCTTGGATAGCTGAGAAGTGTACGAATACGTCGTCTCCACCTTCACGCTCGATAAATCCAAAACCTTTTTCTGCATTAAACCATTTTACTTTGCCAGTCATATTATTGGCCTCCTAATAAAAAGTATTCAAAAAGCATAAAATTGAAACATTTCTCTTGCTAAACCATCTTAATTTTTGTAGAGGCCGCAACAACTATATATCATCTATACTTTTCACCTGTTTAGGTTATCATATATTGATAATAAAAGCAAGAACTTTAAATGCAAAGTAAAAAGTATATTTTATAGTAGTGATATATTACCATATATGATACAGATGTGATATTATATATGATACAGGTAATAGATAGTGCGAAATTGTTAGATATTTAATTGTTGGCACTGTGTATAACAAATGAAAAGTTGTGGAGGTTATTATGGGACAGTTTGGAGGCTTAGAATTTTTAAATCATTTACTTATTACGTTGTTTCTTGTCATTACAATGATTCTGATTGCTCGCACAGCCGTAGCGGGCACAAGGTATTCACCAGTATTGATAATAGTAATCTTCGGCTTAGCGATGGGGTATATTTTACAGCTAAGTGGTATCGCTTCTCCTGGTTTAATTGAATTTCCTGTTATTGATTTGGTAAGTAAAATGACACTTGTAGCTCTGACGGTATCGTTCTTTGTCGGTGGTCAGGAGCTACGGAAAATTATTTCTAACATCGAAACTAAAGAGGATACATTAGTAAATCCATCTCAAGAAGAAATTATATTAGGCACAAAAAGTACACAGTTATTTTATATTGTACGTGCGTTTTTTGTAATGATGGGTATTGATGCGTTGTTTAGAATTACAGTTAACATCAATGACAGTTTAACGCTATACTATCCTTTGTTAGCGTATATAGGCATTGCTGGGGCTATGATATTTATTGACCACAAAGCAACGGTCAAAGATAAACCGTTATATATACGTAAAGGTGTAATAGAAATTCTAACAATTCTCGCTGTAGTTGTAATTTCGTTTTATTTTGCTCAATGGATTAGACCAGTTATAGCGCTGCCGCACATTTTCTTTGCAATGCTCCTATCAGCTGGTATCGGGGCGATTGCGCATAGCTGGATTCCAGGGCCAACGGTCAGGTCAATGCTATTCGCAGGTATACCGATTGTATTGGCGGCGAATTTTATGATTGGCGGATCACGAATAGCGGATGCTTTTCAATTGCCAGGTATGACAGATGTAATGCTATATGGATTTTTTGGTCAAATATTTTGGATGTTTGGCGGGATAAGCATTTTAATCTTTTTAGCTAAATCTAATCATGTGCGTAACATTGCCCCTGCGATGGCTGGGGGATTAAGTCATTCTGGTTTGACAGGAGCTTGTACTGCTGGGGACCTAGGTGGCAAAGCGGCCTCAAGGGCACCGATTATGATTAACATACCGTTTTTTGCCCATATATTTGTATTTTCTGTGTTAGCAATTAGTGCACAACAGGGTGAGCTAATGATTGGCTGGGCTCTGTTGATTGCCCTTGTCGGAATAGTTTTCACAGTTTTGGCGATCAGGACATTAAGAGCATCAGATTTGTCTGAAAGAAATGAAGTGAAAGGCTTAATGCAGTTCTCCCTAGGTTGGCAGCTAACGGCTATCTTTGGCGGATTATTACTTGTTAGCTTAGGTAACTTTTCTATTGATCATGCTGTTATGGCGCAAAGCTCTGCATTGTCGCATTTTGGTCTATTTGCAGCTATCCAAGGCGGTATGTTTGGTGATGAGGCTGCGTTGCTAATTCCTTTTATTTTTGCGATGCCATTTCTGGTTCATCCGTTTGTGTTTTGGATGTTTGGTAAAGCAATGGAGCGAGATGGACAAATGCCAGCGAAAACAGCCTTTGTTTTTGCTCTAATAGGCGTAGTGGGCGTAATTTACGCATTGGTAGGATAACAACCGAATGTTATTGAAGCAAATATATATTTAGTATATACTTTCGATAATAATAGTAAGGAGGTTGTTTGATGTACGGTGCACCGCTATCAAAACGAGCAAAGAAGATGATGCTATTAGGATCAGGGGAATTAGGTAAGGAAGTAATTATTGAGGCGCAGAGATTAGGAGTAGAAACAATAGCTGTTGACCGCTACGCAAATGCACCTGGGATGCAGGTAGCACATAGGTCTCATGTGATTGACATGCTTGATAGAGATGCCCTTATGGAGGTAATAAAGGCAGAACAGCCTGACATTATTGTGCCAGAGATAGAGGCTATTGCAACTGAGGTATTATTAGAGGTCGAGCAAGAGGGTTTCCATGTTGTGCCTACGGCTAGGGCAACGCGTTTGACGATGGATCGTGAGGGTATTCGGAGATTGGCTGCTGAAGAGCTGAAGCTACCAGTAGCTAGCTATAAATTTGCAGATAGCTTAGAGGAGCTAAAGCAAGCGGTAGAAGATATTGGGACACCATGCTTTATTAAGCCTGTCATGAGCTCATCTGGTAAAGGTCAAAGTGTATGTAAGGATTATAGTGAAGTAGAGAAATCCTGGGACATAGCTATGAAGGGTAGCCGTGGAAAAAGTACTAGGGTTATTGTCGAAGAGTTCATAGAGTTTGAATCAGAGATTACGTTGTTAACGGTGCGTTCGATTAGTGGTACGACCTTCTGTGCGCCAATAGGGCATGTGCAAAAAGATGGGGATTATATAGAATCCTGGCAGCCGCACAACATGGATGATTGGCAAATAGAGGAATCGAAACGGATTGCAAAGGTAGTAACAGATGAGCTAGGTGGCTATGGATTGTTCGGTGTTGAGTTGTTTATAGGAAAAGATAAGGTGTATTTCAGTGAAGTATCGCCGCGCCCCCATGATACGGGCATGGTAACCCTTGTTACCCAGGATTTATCTGAGTTCGCCCTGCACGTCAGAGCGATTCTTGGGTTTCCGATACCATCAATACAGCTACTTACACCTGGTGCCACTTATACTTTAAAGGCAGGTCGTGAGACAACTGATTTCTCCATCGAAAATATTGGAGATGCATTACAGTTTAATAACACGCAGGTTAGGGTTTTTGGTAAGCCAGAAACTAAGGTAGGAAGAAGGATGGCAGTGGCGTTAAGCACAGAACAAACTACAGAGCTTGCTAGAGAAACTGCGTCGAAGGCAGCAAAAAGCTTAAGAATAGACTACTATTCTTAAACATATTAAATTATTCATAAACGTATATAAAAAAGGCCTAAGGGGAGCATATCAGATTCCCTTAGGCTTTACTTTTGTTCATTTATATGAAAGACAGAATTACGGCCGTTTGCCTTTGCTTGATACATGGCTAAGTCGGCATCTTTTATAAAGTCTTCACTAGAATCGAGTGCGCTCGCTACTATTGTGTTAACTCCTATACTCACAGTAACGTAATCTGTAACTACTGAATAATCGTGTTTTAACCTTAAGTTTGCAATTTGCTTAAGGACTGTATTTGCTTTAGTGATAGCGCCTTTTTTATCAGTGTTTGGTAATAGTATGATAAACTCTTCTCCGCCATAGCGGGCTACGAAATCAGTAGTGCGTAATAAGCTAGAGACTAATGCACTGGCAATGTTTTTAAGGCATAAATCGCCTTGTATGTGACCATAATTATCGTTGTATTGCTTGAAGCAATCAATGTCGAGCATCATTAAAGATAGTGGTTCCTGCTCGCGAATTGAGCGGTTCCATTCACGCTCAAGCTGCTCATCAAATGCTTTTCGGTTAGGAATTTCCGTTAATGCGTCTATGCGTAACAGTTCTTCGAGTCTAGCGTTAACAATTTCTAGCTCCTCTGTTCTTTCGATAACCTTTTGTTCTAGTAATTCATTTAATCTTTGAATCTCTCCGTATACTATTTCGTTTTCCTCATGCTCAAGGCGGCTAATCTCTAAATTATAACGGAAGCAATTTTCTTTTTGTGTATACCCGTTGAAGACCGCTTTGGCAAATGAAGTACATGACTGATAGCCACATGAATAGCAGTTTACCTTCCTGGATTTTTCATGCATTTTGTACATGCTCTTAAAGACAGTATCTAATTGCTCGGGTGTAGGCTCTGTAACTTTAACGAGGTCTGATTTATCAGTATAGCTGCGCTTGAATGAATCAAGCTTTAATTCTTGATCGAATTTATTAAAAAGGTTGTATTTTGGTTTGCCAGATGTAGTTGGCTCTTCCCACTTTTCTAAGTGCATTTTCTTGATAGCCTTTATCTGAACATCAATATCATCTATTGGAATTGCTTTTTCTGTCCCCGTACCTATATTACAGCCATCTACACAATTTAAACAATCTACAAGCAATGGGGCCTGTTTGTTTTTTTTTAATCTGACGCTATAGTGGTCGAGATACTTGTATAAATGTCTTGCTCCCTCAATCTGCCGTATCCAAGCTCCTGGTTTATGATACTCGACATTCTCCCGCAGGCCACCAGGTTTAGAAAATACAACTCCAAGACCTGCATCGATATCGTCGAAATGAATTTCTTCATACTCGCTTAAGTTAACCTGATACTTCTCGAGATAGCTAGTGAGTTTTTTAAATGTAACGTTGTATTGAACCATATTGTTAGTATTTGCATCTCGTATCTCTGTTAATTTAGCAATACAAGGCGAGAGAAAAGCAATGCTGTCATTAATTTTCTTATACTCTTTTAGATAGGTAACGGTGCACATTAAAGGACTTTGGATAGCTGCAAGTTGATCTATGAGCTCAGGCTTATATTTCTCAATATAATTGACTACCACAGGACAGGGTTGGGCAATAACGGTTTCTAAATTTAATTCAGTCAGTTCTTTTATATAAGCCCATGTAGTTATATCGGCACCAAGGCTTACGTCATATATCAAACGAACGCCTTTGGCTTTTAGAAAACCAAACAGCCTATATAGGTTTGGGATATTAAATTTTGCTGAAGGGGCAACGGTAAGAGATATTTTTTCCCCCTTAGCTAAATCGGAGAAAAATCTTTCAGTATCATCGATGTAATCTCTGGCGTTATGGTTACAAGCTATGACGCACTCGCCGCAACCTATGCAGAGGTCATGGTTAACAGAATGAACTAACTTACCTTTGTATGATACAACGGTGTTTGCGAATTCAGTCGGACATACATTTATGCACTTATTGCAATTAACACAGCGTTCGTGATCAGTTAAAATAAGCTCCATCTGCACACCTCCATTTTGCAAAACATAGCAAATACATGGGAATAAATTACTATATATCTATTATATTGTACCATTTTTATTTCAATTTAACTATAATTATTAATAACTGTTATAGTGTTTTGTTGAATGCTATTTACAAAAGCTTTAATAGGTTTTATAGTATGCTTTGTAATGTATTTTATATATAGAAGGATGGTGTTCTATGCAAACAATCATCCGTTTAGAGGCGATTGAGAAGCAGTTTGATGGCGAGGTTGTAATTCATCCGTTGGATTTATCGATATATGAAGGTGAATTCTTGACGTTATTAGGGCCAAGTGGTTGTGGAAAGACAACACTACTTCGTATGGTAGCTGGGTTTGAGCAGCCTACGAGTGGTGAGATATACCTAGATGGAATACCCCAAAAGGGTAAAGCACCGTATGAACGGGATATGAATATGGTGTTTCAGCAATATGCTTTATTTCCGCATATGAATGTAGAAGATAATATATTATTTGGACTGAAAATTAAAAATGTACCAAAAGCCGAACAGGAAAAACGGCTTATAGAAGTGTTAAGTTATACTAAGCTAGCGAATTTTCGTAAACGCCGTCCAGCTCAGCTTTCTGGTGGACAACAACAGCGAGTGGCGATTGCTAGGGCAATTATTAATCGACCGAAGGTCTTGCTGTTAGACGAGCCATTAGGGGCGCTAGATTACCAACTACGGAAAAGTCTACAGCTAGACTTGAAAAATCTTCAGAAAACCTTAGGTATTACCTTCGTTTATGTTACCCATGATCAAGAAGAAGCATTGATGATGTCGGATCGGATTGTGATAGTTAACGAGGGGAAAATTGAGCAGATAGGTTCACCGCAGGATATTTATCGGAGTCCTAAAACAACATTTGCAGCTAAATTTATTGGTGAGAATAATTTTTTTCAGCAGGGTGATTTGAGGTTTTGTGTGCGACCTGAAGATATAACGATTGAACTGGCTAATAAAAATGAAAGATCAGATAATGACCTGCAAAAACACTTATTACATAAGAAGCAAGGGTTGGTTCAAGAAATTGTGTTTACAGGTAATGTCCACAAAATCTATGTCGTTCCGAAGGATGAAGCAGATAAGAAAATCATCGTATATGATTATCATAAAGGCAAAACAAGCTGGCAAAAGAATGATGAAGTAGTGCTTTCTTGGTCCCAGGAGGATGAGGTGATGCTAAATTGATAGCAGTACTTATGCGAATTAGAGGCAAATTGTTAGCGTTGCCTGGGCTTTTGTGGTTAGCTTTATTTTTTGCACTGCCGTTGATATTCATGCTGATTATTTCCTTTTATCAGCGAGGAGTTTATGGTCAGTTAATTGCTGAGTTTACGATGGAGAATTACATACGCTTTTTTGAGCCGTTGTATCTTAGGATTTTGTTTGACACCTTAGTTGTTTCAGTTGCGACAACTTTAGGGACGCTCTTGCTGGCGTATCCACTTGCCTACTATATAACCCGTCTACCTAGAGCGCAGCAAATGATTTGGTTAATACTTATAATGATTCCATTTTGGATCAATTTTTTAATTCGTTCGTATGCTTGGGTAATTATTTTACGTTCCCAGGGTGTGGTAAATACGACCTTGATTAATTTAGGTATTATAGATGTACCGTTGGCACTTCTATATAACTGGGGATCAGTGATGCTTGGTATGATTTATACACTGCTGCCTTTTATGGTGCTGCCATTATACGTTTCACTGGAGAAGCTTGATGTTAGAAAGCTTGAAGCTGCACATGACTTAGGTGCAAAACCATGGCAGGCTTTTTGGCACATAACCCTACCACTGACTAAACCTGGAATACTTATAGGGTCAGTTTTAGTATTCGTATCATCACTTGGTATGTTCGTGGTACCAGATATTATGGGCGGAGCTAAATCGATGCTCTTGGGCAACGTAATTCAAAACCAGTTTCTTTCAGCACGGGACTGGCCGTTTGGAGCGGCTATTTCCATAATAATGATGATTATGTCTGCACTACTAATTGCTTTGTATTATAAGGCGATGAAATGGGAAGAGCGTCTGGAGGGGACGAAATGAGGAGTTTAAGGGTCTTTTCCTATGGAATGATAATATTTATGTATTTGCCGATGCTCATCTTAGTCATATTTTCCTTCAATCAATCTAGAATAAATGCAGCCTGGACAGGATTTACCTTTGATTGGTACATATCGCTAATAAATAATCGTTATGTATTGGAGGCTTTGGGTAACAGCTTAATAGTTGCTGTATCAACAACTATAATAGCAACTATTTTTGGTACAATGGCGGCTTACGCCTTTTATAAGTATCGATTCCGTCTGCGATTTCTGTGGAAGGCCTTGATTTATCTACCGATGTTAATACCTGAACTGCTTATGGGGCTGTCGCTGTTAATTTTGTTTTCGCAGCTACAGATTCCCTTAGGTAAACTTACACTAATACTTGCACATGTGACATTTAGTATACCCTTTGTTTTTTTGATTGTTATGACTCGCCTAGAAGATATGGGCCGAGAGCTTGAGGAGGCAGCACAAGATTTAGGGGCAAGCCCTGCCCAGACATTTTTTAAAGTTACATTACCTGTGATTTCCCCAAGCATTATAGCTAGTATGCTGCTAGTGTTTACGTTATCATTAGATGATTTTATCATTAGCTTCTTTGTTGCAGGGCCTAACTCTACTACTCTACCAATATACATCTACGGGATGATTAAGAGGGGTATTACGCCAGAAGTAAACGCGCTTGCAACGTTGTTAATTCTAACTACTATAATTTTAGTAGTTACAGCAGAATTTATCCGTCGCAGAGGAAATAAGAACGCAAGGAGTATATATTGACACACCGTTGTATTAGGATAGGTATCATTTGATTACATAGCAATGAAATGTATATTAAGAAAATAATTAGAAAATAACAATATGAGGAGTTGGATGAAAGTGAAAAAATTAGCAGTCTATGCATTTGTATTAGTATTGTCAATAGCTTTAACAGTTGGGTGTTCATCATCTAAAGATACTTTGAATATTTATAGCTGGGCAGACAATTTTGATCCAGATGTAATTAGCGAATTCGAGAAGCGTTATGATGTACGTGTGAACTATGATGTGTTTTCTAGCAATGAAGAAATGCTAGCAAAATTGCAGGCTGGTGCCGCTCAATATGATTTAATTCAACCATCAGATTATATGGTCGAAATAATGATAGAGTTAGATATGCTGGCTGAGTTAAATCATAATAACATACCTAATAAGGATAATATTGTAGTGACGCTACAAAAGCCTCCTTTTGATCCAGAGAGTAGATACTCTATTATCTATACTTGGGGTGTTACAGGTATCGCCTATAACCCGAATTATGTAACTGGGCCAATCACGAGCTGGAATGATTTATGGAATGATGAATACCAAGGCCGCGTTGTTTTACTGAATGACCCTCGAGAAACTATTGGTATGGCTTTAATTAAGAATGGTTTTTCTAATAGTACACAGGATTTAAATGAGCTTGCTATAGCTGTAGAGGATTTAAAGACACTTCTGCCGAATGTATTAGCATTTGATACGGATACAATTAAGCAGAAATTTATTGCCGAAGAAGCTTGGATTGGAACTGTCTGGTCTGGAGATGCAGCATTTATATATGAAGAAAGTGAAAACGTAGAGTTTGTAGTGCCGAAGGAAGGCGCTACAGTTTGGGCTGATACCTTTGCCATTCCTAAGGGAGCAAAGAATCAAGAGCTAGCAGAGAAGTTTATTAACTTTATTATGGAGCCTGAGATAAGTGCTCAAAACTACGAATGGATTGGCTACAGTAACCCAAATCAAGCAGCTCATCAATACCATAGTGAAGAATACTTGACAAATGAAATGATATTCTTACCAGATTCGGTGCTTAATGTGACTGAATGGTTAGTTGATGTAGGTGAAACATTAAGGGATTATGATCGCTACTGGACGGAGCTAAGGGGCGGAAGGTAATAGCAGCAAGGGCAGCAGGGACAGCAAAAGCAGCAAGGACAGTAGGAATAGTAAGCCATAGGGTGGTGATGTTGGTGGATGTAAATAAACTACTACAGATTGGCAGATTGAAAAAGTGTTCAGCTGACGAAATTGTCTTTTATGAGAATGACCAAGGGGATGAGATGTACCTTGTGCTCCAAGGGTCAGTGGGAGTCTATAAGCATAATCTGGATGGATCTAGAATTGAATTGGCGGTACTTAGTGCAGGAGATTTCTTTGGCGAAATGTCATTAGTAGATAATCAGCCAAGGAGTGCTGATGTCCAGGCTTTAGAGGACGTAACATTGTTTGTCATTGATAATGAAAATTTAGAGAAAGTGGTAGCAACTTGTCCGGATTTAGCAGTTAAGATAATGAAGGGCATGAGCTTACGAATACGCAAGCTAAATGATAGCTATAGGGAACTATGGGACACTGCTAAAAGTCTTGAGGAAGAATCTTTAGAAGTAGATTCCACTGAACAGCGAATCGCACAAAAAATGGAGATGCTAAAGCAAAATCAAGGGTATCTTCAAGCTAAAGAAGAGCTTGCCGCTTCCGCCAAGGAGACGATTTCAAAAGAAATAGACTATGAACGTATATATGCTTCTAAGATGGATACAGAGTATCTTATAAAGTCAACTGTAGAATGCCCTGTGTGTGAACAAAATTTTGAAACAGACCGCATACGTAACACGTTATTAAAACAAGCAGGTGAGGATTGTGACTTCCGTGTGCGATATAAAGATTTTGAGCCTTATTGGTACAATATATGGGTATGTCCGCACTGTTTTTATGGGAATTTTGATCATGCATTTACAAAGGCTCATTATTTAAAAAAGAAAGAAATTGCAGGTCAAAAATATCAAATGCAATCAAAGTACTCAGTTCTAAAAAGTGGAACATTAACTTTAAAACAAGTAATAGCAAAATTTTTCCTCTGTCAGGATATATTTAATATGATTCCAAAGGAACGGTTACCATTTGCAAAGGTCTGGCTATATCTTTCTTGGATTTATGAAGATGCTGGGGATACGGAAATGTTTCAATTTGCTAACCAAATGGCGCTAGATGCATACATTGATTTTTATAGTAACGATACAGTCCAATTAGCACAAGGTCAAGAAATACGACTTTGCATGTTGATTGCGGAGTTATTTAAGAAACAGGGTAAAATTGATGAGGCAGTAAAATACCTGTACAAAGCTGTTCAGATGCGTACAGAGCCAAAGAGGGAACGGGAGCAAGCGTCTGAGCGCTTAATGGAATACAAAAACCTCAAGGAATGATTAGAAAACATATGTTAATTGAAATAAGTAAGTTAAGAGGAAATTAAGATGCTGACATTCACCTATATTATTATTAAATCGATAGTGTTTTTGTTTCTATATACTCTCTTTCATTTTGCGCATGACTATGTTCGTTGGCCAATATTTGCAATATCAGAATCTATCTGGGAGCATTTAAAGATTGCGTATTACGTGGCGATATTGCTTGCGGTGGGGGAGTTGTTTGTGGTATCAGTTATTTTAGATAATACGGTCTCTGTCACAAGTCTTTTGTTTACAAGACTTATTGGGGCTTTATTAGTCGTTCCAATTATCTTTTTGTTCTTTTATTTTATGTATGCAGCCTTTGGAGTTATTAAACATAAAGTAATTAAAGTTGTTTCTGTAGTAACTCTTACTTGGGCTGGTGGTCTGTGCGCGTACTATTTTGAAGTGCTAGCATTCCAGTACCCAATAGAACAGAATGCCTCACCTTTAATAATACTAGTAGTGCTGGCGCTAATGCTATTATTCCTGTTTGTAAGATTTACTAAGCACATACCCAAATATCCAGTGTTTGAGGAAGTAGTTATTAAGCGATAACCTACCATAGGTAATGTAAAATAAAACCCCACCAGTTGTGATACAAACAAGCAATTCTTGCTGCTCACAAAGCTAGTGGGGTTTATTCAGTTCAAGTTAGTTCGATTTTATTTATCTACTACTGAACTTCTGGTTCAAGAGATTCGAACAGCTGCATTTGCTGCTCCATGTATTCTTCTTGAGTAATTGCATCACTAACATCTGGCAATTCGATTTCTACTCCAAAGTCATACAAATGGTATACTCCACTCATGCTCATCAACATCGATTCAGGAGCATCCTCTTGTAGCCCATCCTCTTGTGAGAACATATCTGCAAGGGCTAAGCTCATAACCATATCATAGATTAAAAAGTCAGTCGTTAAAGTCTCTTTATTGATTAACGTTTGCTGATAAAAGTTCATGTTAATGTTTGCAAAAATTTCATCAATCATAACTGAAACTTCATCAGATTCTTCTGTTAAAAGCTCAGGTGGCATTAGGTCATCAAACATATCTTCCATAAGATTTCTAAAAGTGTCTGCACTTAATGTCGAGTTAACAACATAATATTCTATGCCATCGACTTCTACATCATCCCCAAAGGTGTAAAAGACACCGTACTTAGTCATAAGCTCAAGGTTTTGTTGCGGGGTCATCTGCAATAAATCATTAAAGGTATCGGACATCCCTAAATCTTCGATATTATTTACAATCCATTGTTCTTGCAGAGGCAGAATTCTTTGGTAAATAGCATTATCCTTCCAGACCATCTCTGTTACCATAGAAGTGTCCATACCCATTAATGCAAGCTCTTCTTCAGTAAGTCCCATTTCTTCAAAGTTAATAGGCATAGTCATGGTTTGTTTCATATACATAGCAAGTGGCTCTTGACTGAAGCTTCCTTCAATTGCTAAGGTCATCCCGTCGAATGGAAATGCATCAGCAGCATCGTTCCCTGAAATACTGATATCGATGGTACCGTCTCCAGCCATCCTATAAGTGTTATACTCCTTTAAGACTTCCTCGGCTTTTACTACTAAATCATTAGCAGTCCATCCATCATTAGTTTCCCGCCAGGAGATATCAATAACCTTAGATTGAGCATTCCATGTTACTGTAGCGCCCTGTCCTTCAAAAAAAGCTCTTAAAGGTACATAGTTATATTCATTTACCTCAAGCCCTGGAATCTTCTTTAAAGAGTCTACATTTATGTAGGTGATATCATCTTCTAGGTAAAAATCTGCATTGTAGGATTGACCATTAAAATTAATTTGAATCTGCTGTTCAGCAGCTAAACCCGTAGGCAAAGCTGTACCTAATATAAACATGAAAATCACACAAATGCTAACTACTTTTTTAGTAAATCTCATATTAATTTTTTTCCCCTCCTCATAATTTTATGGAATTATTCTTAATGCCTATGCGGGGTTATTATAACATAGACGAATGTACATATTAAGAATTTGAGTGTAATCACAAAAAAATTATAATAAATACATAATATATAATTGAAGGCAAAGCAAAGTAGTGGTAATATTAAAAAAATTCACTTAATTGTGAAAAATACGTTTATTAGTAGAGTTCTAGATTAGTAGAGCTTGCTAAATGAGCAAAAATACAATGGATAGGATGGTAACAAAACATGATGCAAAATGGTATACCCCAAAAACAGGGTCTATACGACCCACAGTTTGAGCATGATGCTTGTGGTATTGGTTTTGTCGCCAATATCAAAGGGAGACAGTCCCACGAAACAGTTGAGCAGGCGCTGCAGATTCTACTAAACTTAGACCACCGCGGCGGACAGGGCTGTGAACCAAATTCAGGCGATGGTGCAGGAATCCTTATGCAAATCCCGCACTCGTTCTTAGCCTCTGAGTGTAAGAATATTGGCATTGAGCTACCTGAGTTTGGAAAATACGGGGTGGGGATGATGTTCCTGCCAAAGGATGCTGAACAAAGGTCAGTCTGTGAAAAGATGCTAGAGTCGATTATTGAAGCTGAAGGACAGACTCTATTAGGCTGGAGAACTCTACCAACAAATAACTCTACCTTAGGAGACTCGGCGAAGTCGGTAGAACCGTGCATGCGACAAGTATTTATTGGCGCAGCTGACGGCTTAGAAGATCAGCTAGCGTTTGAGCGCAAACTGTATGTTATTCGCAAGCTAGCAGAGCAACAAATCCGTTTCGGAGATGTAGCAGGAGGAGAACAGTTTTTCTTTGCTAGTCTCTCTAGCAGAACTATTGTTTACAAAGGCATGCTTATTCCTGAGCAAGTCGACGTTTACTACGCAGATTTAAAGAATCCAGAAATGAAAACTGCCTTAGCCCTTGTACACTCCAGGTTTAGTACGAACACATTCCCGAGCTGGGAGCGTGCACACCCATATCGATATATTATTCACAATGGTGAAATCAATACTTTACGTGGTAATGTCAACTGGATGCACGCGCGTCAAGCGATGTGTGAGTCTGAGCTGTTCGGCGATGATATTAAAAAAATTCTGCCTATTATTGACACAGACGGTAGTGACTCGCAGATTTTTGATAACTGCTTAGAGTTTTTAACATTGTCAGGATATTCCTTGCCACACGCAGCTATGATGATGATTCCAGAGCCTTGGTCTAACCATGAGAGTATGGATGATAACAAAAAAGCATTCTATGAGTACCACAGCTGCTTAATGGAGCCATGGGATGGTCCAGCTGCTGTCGCGTTTACAGATGGAAGTATCATAGGTGCGGTACTTGACCGTAATGGTCTACGCCCTGCACGTTATTATGTAACTAAGGATGACCTGATAATCATGGCGTCTGAGGTTGGCGTGCTTGATGTTAATCCAGAAGACGTGGTCTATAAGCAACGTCTCCAGCCAGGGAGAATGCTACTAGTGGATACGGTTGCAGGTCGTATTGTTGACGATGAAGAATTGAAGCAGCAAATGGCCGCAGAGAAGCCATACCGTGAATGGATTAATCAATATTTAGTAAACTTGGAAGACCTACCAGAAGCGCCACAGGTACCTGAGGCAGATCATGATTCTGTTTTAGAACGTCAATTAGCCTTTGGCTACACCTATGAAGACCTAAGAAAAACAATCGAACCTATGGCAGTGAATGTAATTGATCCCGTTGGAGCGATGGGGATTGATACGCCACTTGCTGTATTATCCGAAAAACCACATCTTCTATACAACTACTTCAAACAGCTATTTGCACAGGTTACGAATCCGCCAATTGATGCGATTCGAGAGGAAATTATCACTGCCAGTGACACTACGATTGGGCCAGAAAGAAATTTAATCAAGCCTGAGCCAGAAAGCTGTAGACAAATTCGTATAAAATCACCAATCCTTAAAAATAATGAATTAGCAAAGATTTCTCATGTTGAACGTGAAGGTTTTAAATCCGTTACACTTTCCGTACTGTACAATGTAAAGGAAGGAAGCAAAGGACTAGAGTCTGCCCTAGAGCGAATAAGTGCAGAAGCAGACCGTGCGATTGAAGCGGGAGCGACCTTTATCATCCTTTCTGACCGTGGCGTGAATAAAGATCAAGCGGCAATACCGATGTTATTAGCAACCTCGGGAGTGCATCATCACTTGGTTCGCCAGGGAACACGGACGAAGATTGCCCTCATAGCAGAAACAGGGGAAGCAAGAGAAGTACATCACTTTGCACTTCTTATTGGATATGGTGCTAGCGCTATTAACCCTTACCTAGCCTTTGAAACCCTTGAAGATATGATTAACACAGGTTTAATTACAGATATTGATTATGAAAAAGCCATAAGTAATTATGTGAAAGCAGCAACAAAGGGCGTTGTTAAAGTCCTGTCGAAGATGGGTATTTCTACAATTCAAAGCTATCACGGTGCACAAATCTTTGAATGTATAGGAATTGCTCAGGATGTAATCGATAAATACTTCACGTGGACACCATCTCGTATAGGAGGAATTGGGCTTGATGTAATTGCCCAAGAGGTGGAAGCCCGACACAAGCGTGCCTACGATGATATTGAAGGACGTGACCGCAGCTTGGATAGTGGTGGAGAGCACCAGTGGCGTAAAGACGGTGAGTACCATCTGTTTAACCCAGAGTCAATTACAATACTGCAGGAAGCGTGCCGCAATAATAGCTATAAGCAGTTTAAAAGCTATGCAGATATGTTAAATAGTGAGACACAAAATCAAGCGACATTACGTGGATTATTTGATTTTAAATATGCGTCTAATCCGATACCAATTGAAGAGGTAGAATCGGTAGAATCGATTTGTAAGCGCTTTAAGACTGGTGCAATGTCCTTTGGGTCAATTAGTAAAGAAGCCCACGAAGCGCTAGCGATTGCTATGAACCGCATAGGCGGTAAAAGTAATACCGGAGAAGGTGGAGAAGATCCTGACCGCTTCACTCCAGATGCTAATGGTGACCTACGTCGTAGTGCTATTAAACAGGTAGCTTCTGGTCGCTTCGGAGTAACCAGTGAATACCTTGTGAACGCAGATGAAATTCAGATTAAAATGGCACAGGGAGCAAAGCCAGGTGAAGGTGGGCAACTTCCAGGTCGTAAGGTTTATCCTTGGGTTGCGGAAGTTCGTGGAACGACAGCTGGTGTAGGTCTTATATCACCACCACCACACCACGATATATATTCAATTGAAGACTTAGCAGAGTTAATACATGACCTTAAGAACGCTAACCCGCGCGCTCGGATTAACGTAAAGCTAGTGTCTGAGGTAGGAGTAGGGACGATTGCAGCAGGGGTTGCAAAGGGTAGGGCTGATGTTGTACTAATCAGCGGCTTTGACGGCGGAACAGGAGCATCACCAAAGACGAGTATTAAACATGCAGGTCTTCCATGGGAGTTAGGCTTAGCAGAAACCCATCAAACCCTAGTTCTAAATAACCTGCGTGACCGCATTGTTGTAGAAACAGACGGAAAGATGATGACAGGTCGTGATGTTGTTATAGCGGCACTCCTAGGTGCAGAAGAATATGGGTTTGCAACGGCACCATTAGTAGTCCTTGGCTGCGTAATGATGCGTGTGTGTCATATGGACACCTGTCCAGTGGGTGTAGCGACGCAAAACCCAGAGCTGCGCAAATTGTTCAAGGGAGACCCAGCACATGTTGTTAACTTCATGAAATTTATTGCTCAGGATATGCGTGAATACATGGCGCAGTTAGGCTTCCGTACGATTGATGAGATGATTGGCAGAACTGACAGGCTAGAAGTAACGAGAGCAAGAAACCACTGGAAAGCGAAAGGCTTAGATTATTCAGCAATATTACATCAGCCTGAGGTACATCCGAGCGTGGGCAGATATTGCTCGATGGAGCAAGATCATGGTCTAGATAAATCTTTAGATATGACGAAAATCATGGGTATCTGTAAGCCAGCAATAGAAAGTAAGCAACCAGTTGAGGCTGATTTGCCAATATGCAATATAAATCGCGTTGTAGGAACGATTACAGGCAGCGAAATTACTAGGAAATATGGGAAGCAGGGTCTGCCTAAGGATACAATTCGCTTGAATTTCACGGGCTCAGCAGGTCAAAGCTTTGGTGCATTCGTGCCAAGGGGAATGACAATGAAGCTAGAAGGTGATGCTAACGATTACTTTGGTAAGGGGTTATCGGGCGGAAAGCTAATTGTATATCCTCCAAAGACTTCCAGATTTGTACCAGAGGAAAATATTATAATCGGTAACGTAGCGTTCTATGGAGCTACTTCTGGGGAGGCCTATATCCGGGGAATCGCTGGGGAGCGTTTCGGTGTAAGGAATAGCGGCGTTCATGCTGTTGTAGAAGGCGTTGGTGATCACGCTTGCGAATATATGACGGGTGGCCGTGCTGTAATATTAGGCGCAACAGGTAGAAACTTCGCAGCGGGAATGTCTGGTGGAGTTGCATATGTGCTAGATGTTAATGGAAATTTCAGAGACCTGTGTAATAAAGAAATGGTTTTATTAGAAGAACTTGATTGCGAACAGGAAACAGCTGAAGTAAAAGGCATGATTGAAAAGCACGTGGCATATACAGGTAGTACCTATGCACAATCAATTTTAGACAACTGGGATGCAATGGTATCGAAGTTTGTCATGGTAATTCCTAAGGACTATAAGCGCATGATAGAAGCAATTAATCGTGCCCATGAAGCTGGATTAACAGGTTCAGAGGCTGTTATGGCGGCATTTGAAGAAAATAAAAATGACCAATCGCGCGTTAGCGGAAACTAAAGGGACGAGGAGGCAGGAAAATGGGAAAACCAACAGGATTTATGGAGTATCAACGCCAATTGCCAGCTGATCGCGATCCGCTTGAGCGCATAGGAGATTGGCAGGAATTTCATCTAACATTATCTGAGGAAGAATTAGGTAAGCAGGGAGCCCGTTGTATGGATTGCGGAATTCCTTTCTGTCACACAGGTGCAATGGTCGGAGGTATGGCGTCAGGATGTCCAGTTAACAACCTAATTTCTGAGTGGAATGACCTTGTGTATCGTGGGTTATGGAAGGAAGCATTAGACCGTCTCTTCAAGACTAATAACTTCCCAGAGTTTACGGGCAGGGTTTGCCCAGCTCCATGTGAAGGATCATGTACGGCGGGTTTAAATGGTGAAGCAGTATCAATAAAAAATGCCGAATACTCAATTATAGAAAAAGGCTATAAGGAAGGCTGGATAAAACCACAACCACCTACAAAACGCACTGGGAAAAAAGTTGCCGTTGTAGGCTCTGGCCCAGCTGGACTTGCTGCTGCAGATCAGCTTAATAAAGCAGGTCATAGTGTTACTGTCTATGAGCGTGCTGACCGAGTTGGTGGGCTACTAATGTACGGTATACCAAATATGAAGCTAGATAAAAGCTTTATAGAACGCCGTGCTAAGATAATGGAGCAGGAAGGCATCACTTTTATTACTAACACCGAAGTTGGTAAAGACATATCTGCGAAAAAGCTTAAAGAAGATTATGACGCTATAATACTAGCGGGTGGAGCAACTAAACCGCGTGACCTCCCAGCCGAGGGTAGGGAGCTTAAGGGTATTCACTTTGCTATGGATTTTTTACATGCTAACACAAAGAGTCTCTTAGACTCTAAGCTTGAAGACGGGAATTTCATCTCTGCAGAAGGTAAAGATGTAATAGTAATAGGTGGTGGGGATACTGGAACTGACTGTGTCGGCACATCTATCCGTCATAAATGCAAAACTGTAACACAACTTGAGATTATGCCACAAGCACCAGTGGACAGAGCCGAAAACAACCCTTGGCCACAGTACCCGAAGGTGTTGAAAACGGACTATGGTCAAGAAGAAGCAATAGCCTTGTACGGTAGTGACCCTAGAAAGTATTGCTGCATGACGAAAAAGTTCGTTGGTGACGAAAATGGTCATGTTAAAGAGATTCACACAGTAGAAGTGAACTGGGAAAAGGATGCACAAGGTCGCTTTATCCCTGTGGAAATCGAAGGCACATCTAGGGTTTGGCCAGCACAGCTTGTATTGTTAGCAATGGGCTTCCTGGGTCCAGAAGACACAATGCTTGAAGAGCTAGGGGTTGAACGTGATGGGCGCTCAAATGCAAAAACCAATGAAGGCAAATATAGTACAAATATAGACGGAGTATTTGCTGCTGGAGATATGCGTCGCGGACAAAGCTTGGTCGTCTGGGCAATCAATGAAGGTCGCTCGGCGGCAGCGGAGTGTGATCGCTACTTAGCGGATAAATAAAAATAAAGAAGCAAGTAAGTGAAAAACTAGCAAATGAATCAATTTGAAAGTAGAGAAGCCCTTAAATGAGATACGAAAAAGGCTTCTCTGCTTTTTAATATAAAATATTAAGGAAACAGTGCATGAATCATAGGTATATGGTATCATATTAAGTAATATATTGAGATTACCCAACATACTTTTAAAGGGGGATTGGGCATGTCTAATGAAGAAACAGATTTTAGTGAGTTAGATGGACAGCTAGAAATGGTAGTCGAAGGACTTGCAAAAAAAGACAAGAAAAAAGCTGTCAGCTATTATATGAAAGAATCGACAATAGATAGAATTAAAGAGGCAGCAAAAAAGTATAACATGAAAGACAGTCAATTTCTTGAAGAAGCAATATGCAGGTTGCTTGATGTTATAGAGACGAAGCCGCTAAAGCAATCTCTTGAAGAGAAACCTGCTACTAAAGAAGAAGTAATTTCAGAATCGAAGCAATCAGTAAAAGACGAGCATTCGATAAAAGAGAAGCCACCTAAAAAAGAAAAACCAACACCTTGGGGTAGACTAAATAGCAAGGCAAAACACCACCAAGATAATGGGCAAGAAATAATCGAGAAGCCTATAGAAGAAAATTCATCTAGCAATCAAAAAGATTTAACTGAAGCAGAAAAACAAGAGCTAAAAGGACAGGTTCTTGATTATATATTTACTAATTTTAAGCCAGATTATCGTATCCTTTACCGTAGATTTGAGAAACTGATTAAAGGTACTATCGAGATTGAGGCAACCATACTATTGACTATAATTAGAGAGTTGAATCAACAGAGCTACGTAACGTTCTTTGAACAACAAAACCTATTAGATATTAATAAAAAGATATTCGAAGAACGAATGCCAAATGTAGCTGATATATCTAAGTATTTTGAAGATGATAATGTTATAGAATGATAATAATTTAATTAAACTAACAAATATAAATTAAAATGAAGATAAATCAAGGAGGGTAAATTGATGAAGTATGAAGATGTTCTAGGCCGTGCTAAGGAAGTAGTGAAGGAATACTGTAAGGTTTGTAGAGATTGTAATGGAAAGGTATGTGTAGGAGAAGTACCTGGAGTTGGTGGGAAATCTAGTGGAGCAGCCTTTATTCGTAGTAGAGAGAAGCTTAACGAGATTAAAGTAAACTTAGATACGATTGTCGAAGAGCAGCCGATTGACACTAGCGTTGAATTATTCGGTCAAAAATTCAAATTTCCAGTATTTGCTGCGCCGATTGGTGCTGTAGCGCTTAACTATGGCGGTCATATGGATGACTACACATATTCGCAAGCGATACTTAAGGGATGTCAAGATGCTGGCACACTAGGGTTTACTGGTGATGGTGTAAAGGATGAATTTTACGACCTACCATTAAAAGCGATTGCTGAAAATGGAGGAAATGGAATTCCAACAATTAAGCCTTGGAAGAAGGAAGAAATCCTAGCGAAAATCAAAAAAGCAGAAGAAAGTAATGCTACAGCAGTAGCGATGGATATAGATGCTGCGGGGCTAGTTACTTTAGCGTTATTAGGTAAACCAGTTGGCACTAAATCCGTTGATGATTTGAAAGAGCTGATTTCAGCAACTAAGCTACCAGTTATCCTTAAAGGCGTTATGACAGTAGCAGGTGCGAAGAAGGCAATGGAAGCTGGTGCCTATGGAATAGTAGTATCTAATCATGGTGGGCGTGTGCTCGACCATACTCCAGCAACGATTGAAGTCCTACCAGAAATCGCAAAAGCTGTTAAAGGCAAATTAAAGATATTTGTTGATGGCGGCTTTAGAAGTGGAATGGATGTGTTCAAGGGCATAGCACTAGGTGCTGATGCAGTTATTATAGGAAGACCTTATGTACTAGCAGCCTATGGCGGTGAGGCAGAAGGCGTAAAGATTTACACTGAAAAGCTTGGTCAAGAGTTACTGGAAACTATGATTATGACAGGCTGCCATAGCATTAAAGACATCGATGAATCAAAGATTTTTAACGGATAGATTTAATGGATAAATTAAGAAATAGCTCAGGGAATAGTGAGTTAACAATAGTATAGTTATAAAAAGAATGACGCGCTTATCTATAGTGGATAAAACGTCATTCTTTTTTTGATCAGTTGATATGTGTTTGGCTTGTTAAAATTTTTAAGTGTTATTTAATCATACTGTTATAGCGGTACTGTCCGTTTGTTACATTGTCTATATCAATTATAAGATTGTATGTGCCTGCAGAAAGGGGGATTTGTGTAATAATAGATTCATTTTTCAACTCATATATTACTTCGGCTGTTGGATATGATTCTATTCTCAGCGTGATTGAACCAGTTTCAGCTGCAGACCTCCAGCTTAGGTAAAGGTTTTGATTCTCAGAAGCCTCGAAGCTTCTTCCGACAATGCCCTCATCCCAGTAAGAAAAAGTGCCTCTATCCTGCATGGTTTTCTGATTAGTTGGTGCAATAGCAGTATAATGAAAACTCGCAGCTAATATTATAATTGCTAGAATTAAATAAATTGCATCCCGTGCCTTCGGACTAGGCATCTTGCTATCAACTTTAGCTAATACAATCTTACTTGCGTTGATGAAAGCAACACCTATAGCTAGCAATATTAGACTAAGGCCTATATGACTTCCACCCCATACAAAGAATACGTACAGTCTCTCGACAAACAACAATAATACAATGGCAACAAAAGCTATAGAACTGCTAAGACCGTATATTATTCCAAAGCGAAAGAATATCGTACAGAGAAAATATACAGCACTAATTACAGCAAAAAACAGGCAGAAGCTCAGCAGAAGAATCAACAATTTATCGACAAGCTGTAGGTCAGCTAAGATGATTCCCATATAAAAGTCTGGCAGGGCATTAGTAGATTCAGATATACTCAACAAAAGTAGTTGCAGCACAATAATAGCAATGACTGCTGCTAGCACCGTATTCAGCACCACGCTTGAAAACCATATATCCTTTCGGCGGCTATTAAAGCTTAATAAGAAAGGTATTGAGTAAATTTGCACAAGGGGCAGGGCTATTAAAGAGCCAATCATCATCCCCCATAAAGGTGATAATAGGGTTACAAGTTGTATACTCTCAAAACCATTTCCAGTTATATAATAAAGAATAAATTGCAGAGAGCTATTAATAATCATAATCGTCAGAAGGATTAAGAATACATACTTTAATGAGCGCCAGTATACCCATAGGTGAGCAGATAATGTATTCACACTGAGTCCCCCTTTCTTTTAGCTGTTAAATATACGAATAATTGTTGTAGGCTTAGCTTAGAAACCTGTATACCTGCCTCCATTAAAGCTGTCATTTCCTGTTTTGTCAGATGGTCGAAAATAGCGACATGTGTAGTATTGCCTAATGCTTCTTTATGAATAATGTTTTTTGTAGAGAGAGCGTGCTCTATAATGCTAGTTTGGCCACTTATTGTGAATGATTGCTCCTCAAGAACCTCAATCGGCTGATGAAAAATAAGTGAACCCTTATCTATTAAAATCACATCTTCAAAAAGGCGACTCGCTTCGTCAATTAGATGAGTTGAGAATACTATTGTCCTTGGATTTTTGGCGAAATCATCAGCTAGCAAATCGTAAAAAAGATGTCTAGCGGTGGCATCTAAGCCTGTATAAGGCTCATCTAGCAAAGTAACAGGAGCCCTACTAGCCATACTGATAATTATCGATAGCATCGAAACCATGCCTGCAGATAATTCTTTGTATTTCTTTTTTGGTGACAGCTCAAATGTTTCTAGCAGTTCATCTGCAAAAGCTTGATCCCAGTTTGGATAAAAACTTGCAGCTGTTGCTAAAAAGTCTTTGACGCGATACGCGTGCACGTGCTTAGTAAAACCAGGAATAAAGCATATGTTGCTTAAGACCTCTCTGTTTTCGTACACAGACTCACCGAGAATTGTAACTTCACCTTCTGTAGGAATATATTGGCTGGCCATAAGATGAAGCAAGGTTGTTTTACCAGCGCCGTTTCGACCAAGTAATCCGTAGATTTTATCCTTTGGTAACGCTAACGATATATTGTTAACAGCGATTTCGCTATGGAATGCTTTTGACAGCTGTACCGTCCGAATTGCATCAATCATAATTTGTACCTCCTAGTCAGTTTTAGAAAAATCGAAATTGTTGATGTAGTTAAGTAGTTCATTTTTGCTGATGTTAAGCTTTTTCGCTTCAATTAAAGCTTTAAGCATGTAATCATCATAAAAAAGTTGCTTACGATTGGCTTGGATTATTGCTACCGCTCCGTCTGATACAAACATTCCGAGTCCGCGTCTTTTATGAAGAATCCCATCATCAACCAACAGGTTAATACCTTTGCCAGCAGTAGCGGGGTTAATTTTATACATAGAAGCTATTTGGTTAGTAGAGTACACTTGATCACCTTCTTTTAATACGCTCGTAAGTATCTCATCTTCAATTTGTTCTGCAATTTGCATATAAATTGGTTTGGTACTATCATGCGACAGCAGCATTTTGTTCACCTCTAATCTTTCAGAACTAAATTATTACTAACATTTAATAATAGCTATACGAGAACTTAATTAGTTAATTACTTGTGTAACTAACCATACAACCAATTAACATATATGTCAAGCAAAAAGTTCTACAAAATCTGAAGGCACGAAAAACACACCTGACAAGGTGTGCTCTAATATGTATATTATGCTGTGTGATAGCTATAGATATCAATCTCGAATAAATTCAGCGTCAAGAGAATTGGCACCTGCGTGGATTGACAGCAAGGTATCTGCGTAGCCAACTAAGCGATTGACTATTTCTTCTCCTATTGCATAGACAAGTGGGCGCAGCTCTGTTTCGTGTAATTTTGGGTCATCAAGTATTAAGGTTGTGTTTATAAAAACATCCCTATTACCATAAAGGTCATAGTGTATAATAGCTTTACCCACTGCGCCTTCAGTGGCAGGGTCCTTATAGCTCGGTAAAAATACGTACCATTCTTCAGCGGTAGCTGATCGAAAGTTTTTAGTGAACTTCATACCGTCTAATTCTGTTGTTATTACGTCCTGTAAAGCAGCGTTAGGTATGCCAACAATTTTTTTCCCCATAAGCGTAGCCTCCTTGCTCATATTTTACCAAAAAATGAGGTAAAGTAAAAATGTTAATGTTACACCTGCAGTTTCTTTACAATAAACGAAAATAACGGTAGTATTATAAGAAATTAAATTTGACTAAAGGAGCAAGGTGCATGAGTTCGAATGAACAAGTCCAAACCCCTGTGAATTTTATACAAAACATAATAACTGAAGACTTAAAGTCTGGTAAAAATAACGGCAGAGTACATACGAGGTTTCCACCTGAGCCAAATGGCTATTTACATATTGGACATGCTAAATCTATTTGTCTGAACTTCGGGCTAGCAAATGCGAATAATGGCTTATGTAATTTGCGCATGGATGATACAAATCCAACTAAAGAAGACGAAGAATTTGTAGAGTCGATTAAAGCAGATGTGAAATGGCTGGGATATGACTGGCAGGACAGGATGTACTTTGCATCTGACTATTTTGAAAAGCTCTATAGCTATGCGGTACAGCTTATAAAAGCTGGTAAAGCGTATGTATGTGAGCTGTCTGCGGAAGAAATGCGCGAGTTCAGAGGCACGTTGACTGAGCCTGGGAAAGAAAGCCCATATCGTAATCGCACCCCAGAGGAAAATTTAGATTTATTCGAAAGAATGCGTAAAGGTGAATTTCCTAATGGTGCTAAGGTTCTAAGGGCAAAGATTGACATGTCTTCAGGCAACATAAATATGCGGGATCCTGTAATTTATCGTATTATGCATGCTAAGCATCACCGTACTGGAGATGCATGGTGCATTTATCCGATGTATGATTTTGCCCATCCTTTATCGGATGCAATTGAAAATATTACACACTCTATATGTACATTAGAGTTTGCTGATCATCGTCCACTGTATGATTGGCTTGTAGAAAATGTTGATTACTCTAACGAAGCTGATGGTAGACCGCATCAGTATGAGTTTGCCAGACTGAATCTTAGCTATACTGTGATGAGTAAGAGAAAGCTTAAGCTACTGGTGGAGGAAGGCCATGTGACTGGCTGGGATGACCCACGTATGCCAACGATATCAGGTCTTCGTCGTCGAGGCTATACTCCAGAGTCGATTCGTGACTTCTGTGACCGGATAGGAGTTGCTAAGGCAAGTAACCTTGTCGATAAAGCGCTTTTAGAGCATTGTATACGTGAAGATTTGAATAAAAATGCAACTAGGGCGATGGCGGTATTAAGGCCATTGAAGCTAGTGCTGGATAATTACCCAGAGGATCATGAAGAGCTTTTAGAAATTGAGAACAATACCGAACAGGAAGACGCAGGCAAAAGAAAGGTGCCGTTTTCTAGGGTATTATATATAGAACAAGACGATTTTCTTGAAGATCCACCGAAGAAATTTTTCCGACTTGCACCAGGGAAAGAAGTGCGCCTTAAAGGAGCATATATTATCCAATGTAATGAAGTCATTAAGGACGAGCAAACAGGTGAAATTATTGAACTGCGCTGCAGCTACGACCCAGAAACTAGAAGTGGCTTACCAGGTAGTGCCCGTAAGGTAAAGGGAGTACTGCATTGGGTATCAGCTAAACATGCCGTTCCAGCACAAGTACGCCTGTATGAAGAGCTATTCACTAAGGAACAACCAGAGCAATTGGATAGCGATGACGATGGCGACTTCAGGGCAAACATCAATCAAAACTCCTTAGAAGTCATAGAAAATTGCTTAGTGGAACCAGCGCTTGCAGAAGCAACAGTAAACGACCGTTTTCAATTTATGCGTCAGGGCTATTTCTGCTTAGACTCTAAAGATACTTCAACGGATAAATTAGTCTTTAATCGGATTGTTTCGTTAAAAGATAGTTGGGGTAAGATGAAATAACATGAAATAACATTAATAGATATGAGGATATATACTATCACTCTGCAATTTACTTTGCAGGGTGATTTTTTGATATTGATGATGAGTTATCACCCTAAAATGTCCTACATAAAAAAGCCAGTAGTGGAAAAACTAGCATTTATGGAGGGATAAGCATGTTGAGAAAATCATCAGTTTTTTTGGCAATAGCAACTTTTTTATTGTTTAATATAGGTTCAATAATTCCAGCAGACAAGACATGGTATAACAAACTTGAGAAGCCGGCATGGTCGCCAAAGGACAAAACCTTTGGTTTAGTTTGGACAATACTTTTTGCTTTAATATCCTTTGCCGTTGTGATCATGATACAAAAAGGCGCAACGAAAAAGAATAAAAAGTTTATGGTTACCTTGGGCACTAATTATGTTGCAAATCAAATATTTCCATTACTACAATTTCGATATAAAAACATGATGGCATCTACAGCTGATGCGATAATAGTTGCTTTTACAGCACTACTAATGGCAATTACTGCGAGGAAGGAATCTAAATTAGCCTCAGCTCTGCTAGCGCCGTATGTTTTATGGAGTACATTTGCGAGTGCACTCTCGACTGCAATATATATTAAGAACAAGCCAGACCGTGTGCATGAGTAAAATATAATGGGTTATGATAACAAATTACTTAATCAACTATCTTTAATCTATGTATTATCCTGCCTTGATTACGTAATAACAAGAATTTCGTTACCATTAGGAGCAATGGAACTTAATCCGCTATTAGCGCCAATAATAGAAAGTTATATTGGTGGGGCATTAAAATTATTAATGCCTCTATTTGTGTTGTATTACCTATGGATTCGCAGAAACTCAAATCGATATCGCGTTTATTTAACAGCAATAATCTTATCTGCATTTTATGTGCTGGTTGTAAGCTGGAATATTTTTGTCTATCTGGTGTTTTTGGTGTAGACACAATACTATATTGAGGATTTATATGTTATATTGATAGAGATAGCCTTCTTTATAAGGGGGCAATTTTATAATTGATTAATAAAACTAGCGATGAGCATTTACTCATGGTTTTTTAATATAGGCAAGGAGATTGACAAATGAATATTCGAATTAAGCCATCACAAGAAGAATTTAAAATTGCAAGTAATGCATATAGGAGCTAACATGATAGAATACGTAATAGAATTATTAAATGAATATCGTAATTGGGCAATTTTAATTAGCATTACTATAAATATCGTGATTGCTGTGATGGGGGTAGTTCCTAGTTATTTCATAACAGCAGCGAATTTAGTAGTTTTTGGTTTTTGGATGGGAGCATTTATATCCTTTGTAGGTGAATCGCTAGGTGCTATTATAGCATTTGTTTTATATCGAAAGGGGTTTCGAAGTTATCTTCAGAGACAACTTGAGAAATACCCTAAGGCTAAAAGCTTGATAGACGCAAAAGGTAAGGACGCATTTATTATAATTATTTCTTTGCGTTTACTACCCTTTATGCCATCTGGAATAGTTACATTTGGTGGGGCGGTTGGTCAAGTGTCATTGTTGACATTTGCATTGGCTAGCTCGTTGGGGAAAATACCAGCTTTAATGATAGAAGCATTTGCTGTTTACCAGGTTACGCAGCTTACGTGGGTGGGTAAAGTTATAATAATAGGTGTAGCGGCTTACTTACTTTATTATGTATACACTAAACGCAAGCAGGACAAAACCTGCGAGGAACTTTAGTGCTTTTGGAGATTAATCATTATGCGAGGGGGAATAGCGATGCAACCGTTGAAAGAATTATTGTTGGAGCAAAAACGGTTTTTTGCTAGTCAGGAAACTAAAAAAGTTTCTTTTCGAATATCGCAGTTGAAGCAGCTAAAACAGTTGATTATTGATTATGAACAAGAGATAATCAATGCCCTCAAATCAGACCTTAACAAATCAGAGCTAGATGCTTATACGACTGAAATAGGTATTTTGCTGAAAGATATAAGTTATACCATTAAGCATTTACCATCCTGGTCGAAGCCCAAGAAAGTTAAGACGCCAATTACCCATTTTGGTGCGAAAAGCTACATTCACTACGAGCCTTATGGGGCAGTGCTCATTATTGCTCCATGGAATTATCCTTTTCAATTAGCCATTGCGCCCCTGATTGGTGCACTAGCTGCTGGAAACTGTGCAATCATTAAACCTTCAGAATTCACTCCTGCGACATCGGAATTATTGGCTAAGATTATAAATCAGAACTTTAGGCCAGAGTATATTCACGTTGTTGAGGGTGGTAAGGAAACCAGTCAATTGCTACTAGAAGAAAAATTCGACTATATTTTCTTTACAGGTAGTGTCCCAGTTGGTAAAAAAGTTATGGAGGCTGCGGCTAAACACTTAACTCCTGTTACCCTCGAACTAGGTGGGAAGAGTCCTTGTATCGTGCACAAGGACGCAAAACTAGAAGTAGCGGCAAAAAGGGTTATTTGGGGGAAATTTTTAAATGCAGGACAAACCTGCATAGCCCCTGACTATTTGCTCGTCCATAAAAATATTAGAAATGAACTTATAGAGCAGATGAAGAGAGCAATAGTAGACTTGTATACGGAAAATCCTTTAGAGAACAGCGACTACACGCGGGTTGTTAACGAGCACCATTTTAATAGACTGCTAGGCTATCTTAGTGATGGCCAGATTGATGATGGCCAGATTGATGATGGTCAGGTTAGTGATGGTCGGATTAATAGACAGATTGCCGTTGGTGGGAAGTCAAATCGTGAGACACTCCAGATTGAGCCGACACTACTGGTAGATGTGAATTGGACAGACCCAGTCATGGATGATGAAATTTTTGGACCGATACTACCGATTATTGAATACGAAGATATTAGTGAATTTATCATTCGAATTGAAGAACGTCCGAAGCCGCTAGCTATGTATATTTTTTCTGAGGATAAAACATTTCAAAGAGATATAGTTCAAAGGCTATCATTTGGTGGGGGTTGCATTAACGATACCATCTATCATGTAGCATCGCCATACCTACCTTTTGGTGGTGTTGGGGAAAGTGGAGTTGGATCATACCATGGTGAAGATAGCTTTCTAACGTTTTCCCATAGGAAAAGCATCTTGAAGCAAACAACATTATTTGATTTGCCAATCCGCTACCCGAATTACAAGCACGCACTAAAGCTCGTGAAAAAGTTTCTCAGGTAACGTCGTATAGTATTTTATTGAATCTCGAATAAAGAAAACTTATTAATACTTAGATTAGGGGACAACATGGTAGAACAAATAATAGATCTGTTAAATGAGTATAGATACTGGGCAATTATTATTAGCATTTCCTTAAACATAGTAATTGCAATTACGGCTGTATTCCCACCATTTGTACTTACGGCCGCTAATATTATGGTATTTGGTTTTTGGCAAGGGACAATTATTTCTTTTGTAGGGGAAGCGCTAGGGACTATTATTACCTTTAAGCTATATAGAATGGGCTTTCGTGGCTTTTTCCAAAAGAAACTGGATAACTATCCAAGGGCTAAGAGATTAATTGATGCAGAGGGCTCAGAAGCATTTATGATTATCTTCTCGATGCGCATGATGCCATTTTTGCCCTCTGCGATTGTGACCCTTGGTGGAGCAGTAGGAAAGGTATCCTTCATAACATTTGCCTTTGCTAGTGCTTTAGGTAAAATGCCAGCATTGTTGTTTGAAGCGTTTTCCGTATACCAGGTAACACAGTTTAATTGGATAGGAAAGTTGATTTTAGCCATTGTAGCATTCGGTATCCTATATTACGTGTTTAGGAAAAGGGTATTCATACGTAAACACGTTAACACAGAAAAATAACACAAGCCTTTATAAGAATTCCTTAGCTGGCTTAAAGTATTTTAAGCGCATTGTGTTCATAACTACGGACACTGAACTAAAGGCCATAGCGGCCGCAGCTAGCATTGGGTTTAATAGGATGCCGAAGAATGGCCACAATAGTCCAGCAGCTACAGGTATAAGGACGACGTTATAGCCAAATGCCCAGAAAAGGTTTTGCCAAATCATTCTCATTGTTGCTTTGGATAAATCTATTGATGTCGGAACACCACGTAAATCGCCTGAAATCAATGTAACGTCGGATGCTTCCATAGCCACATCGGTACCAGTGCCGATGGCGATTCCAACATCTGCCTGTGCGAGGGCAGGTGCGTCATTAATGCCATCACCGACCATTGCTACGATTTTCCCTTCATCCTGTAGTTCTTTTACCTTTTCCGATTTTTGGTCAGGTAGAACCTCTGAGAAGACACGATCCACACCTACTTCCCGTGCAATCGCTTCCGCGGTGCGACGGTTATCTCCTGTCAGCATGATAACTTCAATGTTTTGTTGCTGTAAGTGCTTAATTGCCTGTTTTGAGTGTTCTTTTACGGTGTCGGCAACTGCAATTATGGCTGCTGATACATTGTTGATTGCGATAAACATCGGCGTTTTTCCTTCGTCTGCTAGCTTGTCGGCAACTACTGATAAATTCTCAGATACGGAAATATTGTTATTAGACATTAAGCGAGCGTTTCCGATTAGTATCTCTTGATTCATTACACTCGCACGTATTCCTTGACCTGGAATTGCATCAAATTCTGTTGGTTCTTCTAATGTTAGTTTTCGTTCTTTAGCAGCTTTAACAATCGCCTCACCTAAAGGATGCTCTGAAGCAGTTTCAACAGAAGCGACTAACTGGAGCACTTCATTCTCTTTAAAATCCGTAGCAAGCACTATATCTGTTAATGAAGGAGCACCGACAGTAATTGTTCCGGTTTTATCAAGAACGACAGTGGTAATTTTGTGCGCCATTTCTAAGCTATGTGCATCTTTGATTAAAATGCCATTTTCTGCTCCCTTACCCGTACCAACCATAATTGCAGTCGGGGTGGCTAAGCCTAAAGCACAAGGACAAGCGATAATCAATACAGCAATGAAAGTAGTCAATCCAAATATTAATGATGGTTCAGGTCCAAATGTCCACCATAGGATAAAGCTTAAGATAGCTGTCACTACAACAGCGGGAACAAAGTAAGCTGAGATTTTATCAACAATCTTCTGTATAGGCGCCTTAGAACCTTGGGCGTCTTCGACGAGTCGGATAATTTGGGCAAGCATTGTATCTTTTCCGACTTTAGTAGCCTTGAATCTAAAGGAACCAGTCTTATTAATTGTTGCACCAATAA
This sequence comes from Desulfuribacillus alkaliarsenatis, assembly GCF_001730225.1. Classification (NCBI taxonomy): domain Bacteria; kingdom Bacillati; phylum Bacillota; class Desulfuribacillia; order Desulfuribacillales; family Desulfuribacillaceae; genus Desulfuribacillus; species Desulfuribacillus alkaliarsenatis. The sequence goes on from NZ_MIJE01000011.1 coordinate 258,996, forward strand.
CTTCATCGCCTTCACGTTTAGTGATAGGGATGCTCTCTCCAGTTAACATTGACTCATCGACGGCTGATTGTCCGCTGACAAGTACACCATCAACAGGAATTTTTTCTCCAGGACGCACTACAATTACATCCCCGACAACTACCTCTTCGATTGGTATATCAACTTCTTCGTTATTTCTGATTACCTTGGCAGTTTTAGAGCGCATGCCCATAAGGCGACGAATTGCCTCCGATGTCTTGCCTTTGGCTTTTGCTTCTAATATACGACCAAGTAAGATTAACGTAGTGATTACGGTTGCTACGTCATAGTAAAGCTGATATGGGAAGCCAAGGTTTGTCATAGCAGTAGGGAATATGGTCATAAGCGCACTATATAGCCATGCGGAAGTTGTCCCCATCGCTACGAGTACATTCATATCACTTGTGCCGTGGGATAGTGCAGCGTATGCACCTTTATAAAATCTCCAACCAGACACGAATTGTACTGGTGTAGTAAGAACCAGTAGTGTAATTGGCAAAGTCAGTATTGTTGGAACCCATTCGCCCCAGCCCTCCATCATATGGGGCAGGGAACCGATAAGAACAATTGTCGTAAGGACAGCGCCTAAAATGAAGTCGAACTTTAACTTCTTCATATCCTTTTCGCGCTGTTCTTTTTCACGATCCTCAGAGGTTTCCCGCTTTAAATCAAAGGCTTCAAAGCCTAGGGACTCTATCCGCTCTTTAATGACACTATAAGTGGTAACAGCTGCGTCAAATTCAACAACAGCTTTATGGGTTGCTAAATTAACAGAGGCGCTTACGACGCCGTCTATTTTCAAAACGGCTTTTTCAATACGATTTACGCAGGCTGCACAAGACATACCACCTATAGGGATAGTAACTTTTTCAAGCTGAGCAGGGTACGCCTTAAAGCCAAGCCTCTCAATCGCTGCAGTGATTTCTGATAATGATGTTTTCTGCTCATCGAAAACAACCATCGCTTTATGATTACTGAGATTAACGTTACCTTCATGCACGCCGTCAATTTTGGCTAGCCGTTTTTCTATTCGGTTCACGCATGCGGCGCATGACATCCCTTCAATACTAAGGATTACCTTATTCATTATAAATCCCCCTTCAATGCCTAATAAACATAGTGTACCCCCCTACCCTATATGTGTCAAGTTGTTATGCGCTTACTTATTTCATTAACTTGTTAATCGTCTTTAGAAACTCAGGGATTACATCTAGGTCGTCTGCTTTAATTCTTCTTGTAACACATTGCTTCATATGGTTTTCAATGATTGCCTTTCCTACACCATTTAGAGCAGATTGGATAGAAGCAATCTGGTTTAGAACATCATCACAGTATGTATCTTTTTCTATTAAACCTTTTACGCCACGAATCTGTCCCTCAATTCGATTAAGTCGCTTTATTAGATTGTCTTTTAATTCGTCTGGATTACCTAAAGACTCTTTCATAGTATTAACCTCACTTTCGTTTTGCTTGACAATATTGGATAAAGCAGTTATTACAAAGTGGTTTCGTTTTGCAGTATTCTTTTGCATGTCTGACTATCAGGGCATGGTACTCATTATAGAGCTTTGGATTGTGCTCGAGGCTTTGTTCAAATATCGACTGAAATTCATCGTAGTTTTTAGGGATTTGTAACCCAAGTCGTTCAAAAATACGTCTTGTATATGCATCTATAACAAAGATTGGTCTGTCCAAGGCATAAAGCAATATAGAGTCTGCCGTTTCTTTTCCAACACCATTGATTGATAGTAATTCTGCCCGCAATGTTTGCGTATCTATAGGTAATAGATTTGAGATATCGAAATCCTTACTATTAAACCATTCCAAAAAATTATGTAATCTCTTCGCCTTGATTGTATAAAATCCACTTGGACGAATTAAATCTGCTAAAGTTTCTTGAGTCATTGCATACATAAGCTGAGGATTAAGTGGGTTATTACCTGGATATTGTTTTAATTGATTGATAGCTTTAGTGACATTCTGCCAGGAAGTATTTTGTGTAAGGATAGCGCCTACCATTATTTCAAAGGGTGTATCTGCTGGCCACCAGTTTTGGCTATCATAATGTTTTAATAATGTGTCATAGGTTTTATAAATCATAGTTAAAAGTCCTCCGCTATATAAGTTCGGATGCTATTATATTATAATTATTTAGTATACAATAGAAATCAATGTTTAGCACTTTAGCGGTGTGGTTTTTAAGAAAATCAATATATGAAAGATAGGGAGTTATACCATGGGGGACAAGATGGATCAAGGACAAAAAGTACAAGTGGCTGGTGTCAGCTTCGCTTTGCTGGCATATATAGCCTGGGGCGTGTTGCCTTTATATTGGAAGCTACTAGAATCAGTGCCAGCGGCAGAGATTTTAGCCCATAGAATTGTTTGGTCCTTTGTATTTGTAATAGGTATTTTAGCGATATATGGTCGTTGGGAAGATATTAAGGTTACATTATCAAGTCGGAAGAACCGTTTGGCGATGCTAGTATGCTCGCTATTAATTAGTGGTAACTGGTTCACTTATATTTACGCTGTTAACAGTAATCAGCTAGTAGAAGCTAGCTTTGGCTATTATATTAGTCCTTTATTTAGTATGTTTTTGGCGATTACAATATTAAAAGAACGATTAAATTTCTGGCAAGGTGTTGCCTTGATATTTGCTGCGACAGGGGTACTAATTATCGCTGTGCAGCATGGTAGCATTCCTTGGATTGCATTGATTTTGACGGTTTCATTTGGTTTTTATGGTTTAGTTAAGAAAATGGTTAAATTCGATTCAATGACAGGGTTGGCTACGGAGACAGCCTTTGTTACCCCGGTTGCCTTGATTTATATAATATTTTTACAGCAGGACGGAATAGGTTCATTCACCTTTGCCTTTGATAGTATTACCTTACTACTAATGGGTGCAGGAATTGCAACGGCAATGCCACTGCTCTGGTTTGCCCAGGCGGCTAATCGCATTAAGCTATCAACAATTAGCTTTATTCAATATTTGGCGCCGACGATTAGTTTAGGTATTGGGATTTTTCTTTTTAGAGAGCCGTTTACGCTTGTGCACGCTGTAAGCTTTGCCTTTATCTGGTGCGCCCTGGCTATCTACTCTTGCTCTAACACGAAGGCTATGCTGTGGCTTCGTGAGCGTATTATAGCTACTATTCAAATATACAAAGGGCAAGGGAAGACTGCTAGTATCGAGCCAGTACAGACGACGATTACGAACATAGAAGAAGTAAAACATGATTAGTAGAATGGTGATAAATTTTTTATAGCATAGCAGTAACTGTTTAGGAGGAGAATCGGTGACTTTACAAAATCATCAGATAAAGCGTAATAAATTCATAGTTGTTTTATTTAGCTTTATATTGCTAGGCTTATTAAGTGCATGTTCGCCTGAAGCTGCGCCTGTTATTGAAAAGCAGGGGAAGCCAGTTCGTGTTCAGCAGGCTGAGGAGCAAGAGCGAGCTGTCACCTTAAGCTATACAGGCATTGTGGAAATAGATGAAGTTACACGTCTCGGTTTTAAAAATTCAGGGAAGATTAACAAACTGTATGTAGAGGAAGATCAGTTCATCCGTAGGAATCAGCTGATAGCTGAACTCGATACACGGGAGATTGATTTTGCGATTCGTGACGCTGAAGCCCAAATTCAAGCTGCTCAGGCTCAATATGACAAAGCTGTGCGTGGCGCGGCTGCGGAGGAGATCAACCAAGCAAGGTTAAGATTACAACAGGCTATCGATGCCTATGAGTATACAAAAGACCAACAGGAGCGAATCTCAGCTCTTTATGATGCTGGTGCAGTTCCTCGTCAAGAACTAGATGCTATTAACCTAGAGCTTGATATCCGGGAGAATGAAGTGAAGCAGGCAGAAGAATTTGTAGCACAGGTAGAACGGGGCGCAGATGTTGAAGATTTGCAGTATCTGCAGACCCAGCTCGAGCGTGCACAAGTAGATTACGAGCACAAATTACAAATGCGAACGGATGCAGAACTAAGGGCTACGATTGATGGGTATATATTAGATGTACTTTTTAAAGAAGGAGAAGTTATTGGAGCAGGACAGCCTCTGGTCGTCGTTCGCAATCAGCAAAAGGTAATTACCGTCGGGGTGCCGCAACGGGATTTAGATAGTATTTCAGTAGGTATGCAAGCGTCAGTTACTATTAACCAGCAGGCGAGTACCTGGGAAGTGAGCTCAATTAGTACAATTCCAGATAACACAACAAGGTTATACCCAGTGACTTTGCAAAAGATTAAAGGTCAAGAATCAGCATCAGCATCGGTGTCACCACAAGACTCAGCATCAGCAAACAATGATAGGTTGCTATTAGGGGCACTTGCAACAGTTACATTTACCATTGAAAATAGCACGGGAGTATGGGTGCCAATACATGTAATTATGGCTGATGATACAGACTTTATATATGTAGTTAATCAGCAGCGTGCCCAAAGACGTGATGTAATCATAGAAGAGTTTACAGCTAGTGAGGCTCGTATTAACGGAATCGACGCAGGGGAGCGTATTATCATCGAGGGAATGAGACGCTTAACTGACGGCGACGAAATATTGGTACTTAATTAAGAGGAGGGCCAGATGTGCTATATAGAATCATTAAGTCAGCGATTCAATATAGAAAGGTTACGCTGTTTACAGTTATTTTAACGGCATTTTTTGGCGTATATAGCTATCATATAGCGCCCAAGCAGGAAGCTCCTGAAATTGAAGCGCCAATAGCAGTAATTACTACTTTATATCCAGGGGCCTCTCCTGAAGACGTTGATTTGATGGTTACGGATAAAATAGAAGATGAAATAGCTACAATACGTGGCTTTGATTATTCCACATCAACCTCTACAGAAGGCTTGTCTATAGTAGTCATGCGACTTCATCAAGATGCAAATATAGACAAAGCTTGGGAGGATTTGCGTCTTAAGATGAGAGACCTCCAGGGACGCTTGCCCCATGGAGTTGAAGATATAGATATCAATGTTGACCTTGCCGATACAGCAGGGTTTATTCTTGCTGTATCAGGAGATAGTAATGAGCAGCTAGTGGCATATGGTGAACTTATTAGACAGCAGCTACGGCGCGTCAATGGTGTTTCGCGGATTGACTTAGAAGGAGAAGCACATAAAGAGATCCAAGTTGCAGTAGATATGGATCAGCTATTCTACCTGCCACTGTCGTTAGATGCCATTAGCCAAAGACTACAGTTGCAAAATACAGATTTACCATCTGGCAATCTGCAGAATAATCAATCAAGAATCCCTGTGAAAACGCCCCAATCATATGAGACGATAGAAGATATTAAGGAAACAATTCTGCTGGCCTCTGAGTCAGGATCAATTTTACGCTTGCGTGATATCGCAGAGATAAACGTAGTGCACGCTGAAGATAACCAAAGAATTTATCATAATGGCAGAGAAGCAATTTTATTAACAGGTTATTTTAAAGACAACGTAAATATAGTCCATGTTGGTGCGGAGATTGATAAGCACTTAAGTGAACTTATTGAGCAGCTGCCAGCACATATAGACGTATCCTATGTGTTAAACCAGCCTAGGGATGTGGATCAAGCAGTCAAGGAGTTCGTAACAAACCTGTTGCTAGGAATGGCCTTTGTTATGACAGTTGTGTTTTTGGGTATGGGCTTTAGAAACGCAATTGTAGTATCGACAGCGATTCCCATAGCAATATTAATAACCCTTGGAGCGATGCGTTTCTTAGGGGTAGAAATTCATCAGATTTCTATTGTGGCCTTAATCATTGCTTTAGGTATGCTTGTAGACAACGCAATTGTCATTAGTGATACGATTCAGGTTCGTCTCGACCGGGGTGAGGAACGGCTCCATGCCTGTATAGAAGGAGTGCGTGACGTGGCAATGCCTGTAGGTACATCCACGCTAACAACAATAGCTGCGTTCTTGCCGTTATTGTTATTACCTAATGTGGCAGGTGAATACATTCGCAGCTTACCGCTAATTGTAATCGTTTCGTTATCTGCTTCGTATTTGATAGCAATCTTAGTTACGCCTACATTAGCGTACCTGTTTTTCAAGCCAGAGCTAAAGGAAAGCAAAAGCTCGCCAGTTCGTGCTTTGTTTCTATACGTGTTAACTACGGCTATGCGTTGGCGAGTTCTTACTATCTTATGCTTAGTGGCGGTTATCGGACTTGCTGGCTTCACGGTCACCCAGCTAGGATTGCAGTTTTTCCCGAAGGCGGATAAACAGCTCATCCATATTGATATAACGGCTGAGCGCTTTGGAGACCTTGATTATACCGAATCATTGGCATTCCAGGTTGAAGATATTATTAATGAGTTTTCTGAAGTAACGAACTATACAACAGTTGTGGGAGCAGGACTACCTAAGTTTTTTAATACAATGAACATTTCTATTCCTTCCCAGGATTTTGCTCAAATCGCCGTAGAGCTAGACTTAAGTCGTAGTGACTTTGTGAAAAATACACAGCTTGTTGAACTGCTACAAAGCGAAATTAATCAGATGGTTACGGGGGGCACTGTCATTGTCACTGAATTAGAACAAGGTGAACCAATTGGGTCGCCAGTGCGCTTGCGCGTTTACGGTGAGGATTTAGATTATCTGTACTCTGTAGCCAATGAAATTCAACTGCTATTAGAGGACATCGAAGGCACTACCAACGTCCATTCTAATGTTCCGAAAAAAAGCCATGAGTTATTTATTGACGTCGATGACACCCGTGCTGCAATTGTCGGAATTTCTAAATACGATATCCAAAGGGAAATCAGTAATGCCTTGCGGGGCAGGGAAGCTACAGTCCTAAGGCAATCTGGCAAAGAGTATCCAGTTATTATCAAAAGCGACATCCTAGCACTGGATTCACTAGAGCGAATTGGTATAACCTCTTCGGTAACGGGTAGTAAAACTTCCTTGAAGGATTTAGCTGAAATTCGTATACAGCAACAAATTCCAGCCATAAATAAATATAATAAAGACAAATCAGTAACCATATATAGTGATGTTTTATCTGGTTATAATCCTGTTCGCATTCAAGAGCAATTAGAGCAACGCTTGCTTACTGCTAACATCCAGGGAGTTGGGATTGCCTTTGATGGGGAACGAGAAAAGATTAATGAATATTTCGGTGAAATTGGCTATTCAGCAATATTCGCAGTGCTATTGATTTTTGGTATCTTACTTGTTCAGTTCCACTCCTTTAGTCAGCCGTTATTAATATTAATTACAATTCCTTTGTCAGCTACAGGCTCAATTGTTGGTCTCTATCTTTTCCAGCAGCCGTTATCCTTTACGGCAATGCTTGGAATTGTCAGCTTGTTCGGAATTGTGGTTAATAACGCGATTGTTCTAGTGGACTATATTAACCGTGAACGAAGCAACAACGTAGCAATCCAGGTGGCCTGCTACGAAGCCGTGGAGAAACGCATCCGTCCGATTTTGTTAAGTACAATCACGACAACCATGGGGCTGGTTCCGCTAGTGCTTTCAGGGAGTGAATTGTTCAGGCCGTTATCCATCTCGATTATGAGTGGCTTGCTAGTGTCGACGCTGCTTACGATAATCGTGCTGCCTGTCTTTTATACAATTGTTGAATCGAGGCTTAATAGACAGCCGACTTTGGCTAATGAAAGAACTCAAAGCTATGAACATACACATTAAGCAAACGAGCAAATAAGTAAATAGCGATAATGAATAGAAAGGAGTCTTCACAATGCAAACCCATGACAATCATGCTAGTGACCTAAGAGTAGCTGATATACCAATCATAGATATAGAGGCGCCTAGCAATTTAGAGACGGCGACATTGGCCCTCGGTTGATTCTGGGGTCCTGATGCTAGGTTTGGCATCACAGAGGGGGTTTACCGTACCCGCGTCGGTTATGCAGGGGGAACGACAGCAAACCCAACCTACGAACGGATTGGGGATCACACAGAGGTACTGCAAATTGATTTCAATCCTTTAGAAATCAGTTTTGAGGAAGTAGTGCATTTATTCTGGAAGTACCATACGCCAAGCAGGCGCGTATACTCTAGGCAATATCTGCCTATCCTTTTATATCATGATGAAAAACAAGAGCGTGTTGCAAAGAAATCTTACCTGCGAGCTGAACAGCAGTATGGGAAAATCTATACGCAGCTTATGCCAATGCGAAGCTTTTACTTGGCTGAAAATTATCATCAAAAATATTACCTGCAGCTAGATAAGGAAATAGCAGAAGAATACCGCACCATATATCCAGATTGGCAGGATTTTATAAATTCAACAGCGACGGCGCGGGTAAATGGATATATTGTTGGTTACGGCGACAATGACAAGCTCGAACAAGAGATAGACAAGCTTGGATTATCAAGTAAAGGTCAGGAGCGGCTACTACGACTGATACGCAGATATTAGAAATAGCATAACTGATACGCAGGTTTAGAATCACATAATTATAACAGAGATAATAACAGAGATATTAACAGAGAGGACGTTATTAAGTGAAAACAACTGTCTCTTTAGTGGAATGTAGAGAGTATGAGTACGGACAACTGAAGCAATCCATCGCAGAAAGTTTCCAGCAGCTAGGGGGCATTGGGCGCTATATTGCAGCAGAGGACAAGGTTTTACTTAAAATGAACCTGCTAATGAAAAAGCGGCCTGAGGAAGCAACGACCACCCACCCTCTGTTCGTAAAGGCTTTGGCAGAAACCCTCTTAGAATATGGAGCTGACGTTATTATCGGGGACAGTCCTGGAGGACCTTTTAACGAGAAAATGCTCAAGGGCATCTATAAGTATTGTGGAATTACTAATGTTGTTGAAGAGCTTGCAGAAGCACAAGGCTATGGAACAAGAATCCAATTAAACTACAACACAAACCATATGAACGTAGATAATCCAGACGGCCTTTTATTAAAACATTTGACGGTTACAGAAATGCTACTGGATGTAGACAAGGTAATTTCCGTATCGAAGTTAAAGACCCATGGTATGACAATGTTTACTGGTGCTGTGAAAAACATGTTTGGTATTATTCCTGGTATGCTGAAGGCGGAATATCACTTTAAAATGCCAGAGCTTGACGATTTTTGTAATGCGTTGGTTGATATCTGTGCTTATGGAAATCCTGTGCTGTCATTTATGGATGGTATTGTCGGCATGGAAGGTGCTGGTCCGTCGGCTGGGAATCCGCGAAATATTGGTGCAGTGATTGCGTCAACGAGTCCTTACCACTTAGATGTCGTTGCTAGCTCACTAATTAATCTTAACCCCCTTGATGTACCGACAATTAAATTAAGTAGCTTACGCGGCTTGTGTACAGGCACTTTAACTGATATTGACGTGCAAGGAAAATCAATTGAACATTTTTTAATCAAAGACTTTGATATCCCACCAATACGTCAAGTCACGTTATTTATGAAAAACACACCTAAGTTTCTGCAGCCAATTCTGAATTCAATGCTACAGCCTAAGCCAATCTTTGACCACAGCATGTGCGTTGGCTGTAATGTATGTGCTGAGCATTGCCCAGCAGATGTTATTTCGATGGTAGACAAGCGACCGATTGTCGATTTGAATCCTTGTATCCGCTGCTTCTGCTGCCAAGAGCTATGTCCAAAGAAGGCAGTAACAATCCACCGCCCTTGGCTTATGCGCAAGATTGCTAAGTGGTGAAATTGGCAATAAGCTCCGATAATGATTTAGCTAGGCATGAACAATACTATATTAGACAAAAAACGACGATAATTAAGTATGCGACGGGAGATTTAGTATGGATATTGGAAAAGATCTACTAGCACTTCATGATGCGATTGTTAGTAAAGCAACTGAGCTTGCAAAAAACCATTCAATAACTGTAACAGATTCTCAGAAGCAGCTTAGTCGCGATAATCTACTATGCTACGCTATTTTGAGGGGATTCGATATTCATCAACTACAATTGCAGCTCGAGCAGCATGGTCTGAACTCATTATCGAATATTGAAGGACATGTACTCCATTCAATACAGCAGGTAGCTAGCCACCTAGTCAATGACTCGTTCGATACACAGACGTTACCAATATTGACAAAGGCGCAAGCGCAAAAACTGACGGAACAGCGCGCAATTAATACCTTAGGGAAACCGCATAAAGGTAGACAGACTAGGATTATGGTTACTTTAGATTCTAGTTACTTAGAGCAAGATGGAATGTTAGAGGGTCTATTACTTAATGGCATGGACATAGCTCGGATTAATTGTGCACATCATAATCGTGAACAATGGACAAGACTCATTGAAGGTTTGCGAATTGCTGAAGGAAAACTAGCAGCTAGCAACAGAGGAGTTGGGAAGAAATGCAAAATTGTAATGGATATAGGTGGACCTAAGCTCCGCACAGGTAGTATTGAACAAATTAGTAGACCATTAAAGCTGACGGTCAAAAATGGTGGCTTGCGTGAAGGATTTATCGACATTGAAGCTCAATATACTGAAGAAGTAACAGTTGAATTTAATATTTCAGAAGTAAAAACAGGTAGCTCCCAAGGTAGTTTTATAATTGCAGCACGCGAAGCAAGTAACTTCAATCAGCTAAAGCCAGGAGACTGCTTAGAATTCAGCGATGCAAGAGGGAAAAAACGGAAGTTCTATGTAATCGAAAATATTAATAAGCATAGGATCAAAGTACAGCTACAGCAAACAGCCGTTGTCACAGAAGGATTAACGCTAAAAAAGCAAACAGACATTGCATGCAAGACTGGCCCAATGAGACCTAGACCTGCGAAGCTACAGTGTAGCGCAGGCGACATATTGTTACTATATAGAGACCCTGAACGTCAAGGTCATTTGGCTAGGGAATCTCAGCACTTAGGGATCGCATGTATTGCAGCAGGGGCACTAGATAATATGAAGGTTGGAGAACGAGTTTACATTGACGACGGTAAAATCAGTGCAGTTATTGAGGAAGTTCATTCAGACTACCTGAAATTATTCATCGTCAGTCCAACGACGAGAACTGCAAAAATCGGTGAACATAAAGGATTAAACTTTCCAGATGGCAGTATAGACATGCCTGCACTGACGCAAATAGATAGAAATGATTTAGAGTTTATTGTTAAAAACGCCGATGCCATTAATTATTCCTTTGTACAAACACCAGCAGATATTTATGACCTTAAGTACGCCTTGAAAGAATTAAATGCTGAGCATATAGGTGTTATCGCAAAAATCGAGACAAAAGAAGCAGTCTATAATTTAACTAAAATTTTATTAGCGGGATTAGAGGTGCCAAACTTTGCTGTTATGATTGCCCGTGGTGACTTGGCAGTTGAGGTAGGTATTGAAGCTCTGCCATTCGTTCAGGAAGATATTCTGGATCTCTGTGATGCAGCACATACTCCTGTAATATTGGCCACTCAATACCTAGAGAACCTTGCGAAAAAAGGTGTGCCTGCAAGGGGAGAGGCAATAGATGCAGCGATTGCCCAGCGAGCGGAATGCGTTATGCTGAACAAAGGAAAGCATGTAGCAAATGCCGTTGAGACCCTCTCTTATATACTTTGCAGCCAGCAGCTTAGGTATCATAAAAAGCACCAAATCTATAAGCGTTTCACTATGCAACACGGAATTTTTTAATTCTTGCTTGATTTTTTTAATTGGTAGGTGAGCAGTAATGTTTAAGGAACTCCAGTCTTACGACTATATGGGCATATTAAGGGTGCTAGGTCTATTGATTATGTTGTCAGTAATATACCCTACAAACTCAGTAGCTGGTCAGGTATATACTTTATTTTTGGCACTTGTAGTAATTACTACAAACACTTTACTACTGCGTGGACTTGTTGACACCCTTACTAAGAAACGAATATTTATAGCAATAGAAACAATCTTGTTTTTGATACTGCTGTTTTTTTCACCCAATCTCATTTACATCGGATTATTGTCAGTTCAAATTATCACTGTCTGTATTTTCTTTAGCAACATGTGGGAGAGAAATATATATAGTATATTACTAGCGAGTGTAGCCTTTATTTATTCATTGTCTTATAGTTGGGAGTACTATAAAACTGGCATGACGATATCTCAGATTATGCTAGAGTTACTTCCATACTTGTTTTTCTACTTTGTAGGTAGCGCTGTAAGTAAGCTGATACAACAGAAGGAAGAATTAGAATCACTAAATCATAAGCTAAAAGAATCTACGGAGCGCGTGAAAGAGCTTGCAATAACAGAGGAGCGGAATCGCTTAGCTCGAGATATTCATGATACTGTCGCTCACCGCGCAACAGGATTAATAATGCAGCTGCAAGCAGCTAGAAGCCTATCAAAAAAGAAGCGGCCAGAAGAACTAGAGTCAGTAATTGAAAATTGTTTACAAGTTTCCAAACAAATGCTAGATGAGATGAGGCGGTCAGTCCGTGCTTTAGCGCCAGAGGATACGGAGAATTTATTAGCGGAAACAACTCTTAAGCAGCTAGTGGATAATTTTTCAAATCAGACTGGGATGAAGATAGAAGTAGATTTTTATGGTAATAGAAAAGAGCTTTCTAGTGAACAACAGGTGACACTTTATCGTGCAATTCAAGAGGCACTAACAAATGCGAAAAGGCATGGAGAAGCTACGGAAGTTCAAATTGTTATTAAATACTTAGCAAGCTCAATTGAAATGCAAATAAAAGATAACGGCAAGGGTAGCGACAATCTTGATTACGGTTTTGGACTACAGGCTATGCAGCAAAGGATTATGAAATTGCACGGATCATTACAACTCGATTCATCGAATGAAGGCGTTCAGATAGTTATCGTGATTCCTTCTTAGCATAACAAATTTAGCAAGCTTCAAATATCAGTATGAGGTGATAGCCTTGATAAAGGTAATGGTAGTGGATGATCAAAAGCTTATCCGAGATGGGTTGAAAATCATGCTAAACCTGGAAGAAGATTTGGAATTTGTCGGAGAAGCAGACAACGGTAAAGATGCTTTAGAAGTAGCAAAACAATGTTTGCCCGATGTTATTCTTATGGATATTCGCATGCCTAAGGGTGACGGCGTACAAGGAACAAAGCTTATTCATCAGTGGAATCCAAGCATAAAAGTATTGATTTTAACGACCTTTGATGATGAAGAGTACGTAATTGAAGCAATTAAAGTGGGTGGCTGTGGATACCTATTAAAGGATATTCCCTCTGAAGAACTGATGGACGCTATTCGCACAACATATAAAGGGGGCTCTGTGCTAGAACCACAAATTACTGCTAAACTCCTTACCCATATTCAACTTCAAGGCTATGGACAAAATGGCATGCTGCAGGGTTCGTTGTCCAAAAGACAAGCTCCAATAGACGAAGGAATCTTAACAGCTAGAGAACGGGAGATTCTTTCGTTAATAGGAAAAGGGTACTCTAATCAACAACTCGCTCAAAGTTTACATATTACTGAAGGAACTGCTAAGAACCACGTGACGAATATTATGAGTAAGCTTGACCTGCACGAACGTAGTCATCTAGTAATATACGCCCTAACAGGAGAAAAACCAAATCAATAGAAAATCTATGCCCTGAGTCATAGAAAAAAGATATACCGACTGCCATATGGTGGTCGGTTATTTTCGTTGCTACAATTAAAACAAATAGAACAATAAAGCAAGTGAAACAAATAAATGCGATATTCAATCAATAAATGATAAATGTAAGGAAGGGAGCTAATAGACATGTTACAAGTAAAAAACGTATCAAAAGCTTTTGCAGGCAAGGAAGTGGTAAAAAATATTTCGTTCTCTGTAGATCAAGGGGAATCCTTCGGTTTACTAGGGCCTAATGGAGCAGGCAAATCAACTACAATTCATATGATTGCAGGGCTATTGCAGCCGACGAGTGGAACTGTATCAATAGATTTCCATGATATTCAGAACAGTCGTAAGCAGGCGCAAATGCGCTTAGGGGTTGTTCCTCAGGAGATTGCATTATACCAAGATTTTTCTGCCGAAGATAACCTGAAGTTCTGGGGTCGTATGTACAATTTAACTGGCAAAGAGCTTACGGTAGCAGTTCAACGGACTTTAGATATTGTTGGTCTAACAGAACGAAGGAAGGACCAAGTTGAAACCTTTTCAGGTGGGATGAAGCGCCGAATAAATATCGCCTGCGCTTTATTACATGAACCAAAGCTATTGATCATGGACGAACCAACGGTAGGGATTGATCCGCAGTCACGCAATCATATCCTGGAAACGGTGAAAGAATTAAACAGACAGGGCATGACAGTTCTATACACAAGTCATTACATGGAAGAAGTTCAATATTTGTGTGAAACAGTCGGGATAATTGATCAAGGGCAATTGATTGCTAATGGATATGTAAAAGATATTATTAAACAGTTTGGAGATTTAGCAGAGATTCAGATACAGTTTGCTTTTGATAATGATGAGTTAGCTCCCGCAGAGAAATTACAAGCATGGTTTCAGCCATTGAGCCAAGGGACGATAAAGATTTCAGACAATCAAATGACGCTGTTACACAAACAACCTGAATTGGTAATCCAACGAATTGCAGAAACCCTTAAGCAGAGAGACATGAAGCTACTTGGTGTGAAAGTAGTCGAATCAAGTCTCGAGTCAGTGTTTTTACAATTGACTGGGCGCGCCTTGAGAGATTAGGAGGAGATTATTATGGCATGGTTTTGGATGCTACACAAAGAGTTTTATGCCTTTGTAAAAGATAAAACATCTCTGTTTTCATTATTGCTGGTTCCTCTGATTTTGATTGGAATATTAGGAATCTCACTCTCGAATGCTTTCGACACTGGTGATGGGGAAGCTAGGGAAGTTAAAGTCGCTCCTATGTCAGTCTATGTGGAAAATCTAGATCGAGGTCCAATGGGGGACTATTTACAGAAGGTTGCATTTACCTCAGAAGAAGTCCAGAAGTTACTAAAGTTGACTAATGCCCGAGATCAGGCTGAAGTCTTTGTCATAATTCCGGAGGACTTTACTGAAAAGGGCTGGAGCCTAGCGGGTGATGTAATTGAAATCCGTATAGCAACGGATAATCCTAATCGGATAGGTGTTAAAGTAGTAGAGTCGGTAGTAGAGATGTTTCTTCGTCAAACGAAAATGCTGTACCTAATGTATGAACAGCAACATATAGGTGTACCTGATGGAGCAAAGGGTAACAGTAGTGCAGGCGCCTTCGCAGGTCCGGAAGCTTTGTTTGGTGGAGACAGAGGGCAAGGAGCAATTGATTTGCCAGTAATACAAGAGCTTTCAGTGGGAAGCTCGAATGGTAATATAGTTTCTTCATTTGCCTACTACGCTGTAGGGATGGGCGTAATGTATGTGCTGTTTCTAGGAGTTACAGCTGCTAAGGCTTTAATGATAGAAGTTCAACAAAAAACTATGCTGAGATTACTAGCTACTCCGCAGTCCATTCTCGGTGTTTTACTAGGGAAGTTTTCAGGCTGGGTCCTACTAGGAGTACTTCAAATTATGATACTTATTGCTGGTAGTAAGTTGCTCTACGGCGTAGACTGGGGAAACAACTTCGTACAGCTCGTACTATTAAGCATTAGTTATGTATTTGTTGTTATTGCACTAGGTTTTATCTTGGCAACCCTACTTGCGAAAAGTGAAGCAGCAGATCAATTTGGAACGATTGCTGTACTTATTATGGCTGTTATTGGTGGGAGTATGGCACCAATATATATATTACCTGAGTTTATCAATCAAATAGCTAAAGTACTACCAAATGCTTTAGCATTGCAAACGATACTAGAAATTATAATAGGTACAGATTGGGCCGTAGTATTAAAGACAGTTGCAGTGTTTATGATTATGGGAACCACTTTTGTCCTACTTGGAACCTATAGATTAACACAACAATGGAAAGGTTAGGAGGAGAAACAATGACTCAAATCCTGGCAATCACAATTTTACGAATCAGATCGTTATTTAGAGATAAAAAGTCGTACGTGTTCTTTATTGGTTTACCAATTTTATTTACTGTCATCTTTGGTTCAGTGCATGGGGGCACAGATGGCAATCGCAACTTACCTGCAGTGGGATTGCTGCAATCAGAGGTGGCGGATTCATTATACTATAATCAACTGGAAACGGCTAAAGACTTTGTATGGATAAAAGGTAATTATGCTGAGCTAATGGATAGCTTGCAGCAAGGGCAGCTAATAGCGGTGGTAGAAGCAGACACTAATAATATAACCGTATATAAGCGTTATAATTACCCAGAACAAATGCAGCTAGAAGCGCTATTAAAAATGCGAGCACAGGAGTTAGCGATGCTAAATCAATTAGTCCCTGATTTAGATATGCGCGATCGCATCGAACAATCATGGAGCACCTTAACAGTTGGTTTTACATGGCAGCCTAGGTACGCTGTTGAGAATGCTGATGAAGCTATAGGAGATAAAACAGTATCCTTCTCCCAAGCTAGTATGGCGATTGGCTTTGCTCTGATGTTCATGATGATGAATGTCGTTATCGGTGCAGGTACTGTGATTGAGGAAAAAAGACAGGGTACATGGAAACGTATGTTGATGGCTCCGCTAAGTTCTTCACAGATATTTTTCGGCTATGGAATCGGGTACTTCGTTATTGGTTGGCTACAATTTATCATTTTAATGGTGGTAGCAAGCGTATTGTTTGGTGTCAGTTGGGGGAATATAATTTCTGTTATAACTGTCGTGTCCTTATTCTTAGCGAGCATTATAGCCCTCGGCTTGTTGTTAAGTCAGTTAGTCAAAAACTATCTACAACAACAGACTATTGGGAGTTTAGTTATCATTGCTAGTTCAATGCTTTCGGGTATATTTTGGCCATTAGAAATTGTGCCAGAGTTTATGGTTAGTTTTGCAAAGCTAATGCCGCAATATTGGGCTCTAAATGGTCTTGTGGATGCCATGCTATTAAATAAAGACCCATTGCAGTTGCTTCCTCCTATTATGTCTTTAACTATACTCACTATCGTTTTCTTTGGAGGATGGCAGTTATTAAATAAGATAAGCAGATTTGGCTATTAGAAGGTATTTTACTATGGATTATCTCATTGACTCAAATGACAAGGAATTTGGTATTGCAATACCAAATTCCTTGTATTAATATTAAAGAAAATAATCGACGCTAGTGGGTGAATATTAGTGGAGAGTCGAATTAAAGAATTCCTGCAATTGCTATCTAGTAGGGGTATTGAAGAATTTGATGTTATCCTTAATGAAATGCTAAGAATTAAAATAACTGAGCGAAAGCTAAAGCAACAAGGTAGGCTTATAAGTGCTACCATTACTACTAGGGAAGAAATTTTTAGCTCTATGAAAACACTTACAGAAAAAGAGTTTGGTTATTTTCCAGGAGATAGAGACTTGTTTTTTGAGCTATATAGCTTGGGGGATGGTCTTGACTTATTTAGCTTTACTAAATATTTACTAGCTTTAGAGAAGCCTAAAAATAGCAAACTACTTTGTCCAAAACATGTTACGATGCATATATCGCAAGTGCTACAATTTGTACAACCTAAACGCGCATTAATAACAAATGCTGAAAAACATTTGCTTGGATTGAGTGATTTAGTTAGGGCAAATGCTGATACTGAATTTATGCTCACAACAGCGCAAAAATCGATGTATTACTTGTTAACCCTTGTATTTGCAGAAAACCAGAGCGTAACTATAGAGCAAGTGGCAGTAACTAATGACTGTGATACTGACAAACAGTTCGATTTTATATTTACACTACCTGATTTTTATAAAGAAGAAATTATCAAGGGTCTAGCTAAACAGCTGACGGATGAGGGGCAGTTGCAGGCTATCGTGCCTGCTAATGTCACATTTTCTGGAGGACGTTATCTAGAACTGCGAAAGCATTTAGTAGATAACTATCAAGTAGATTCTATCTATAAGCTTCCTGAGCATACGTTTCGACCATACACAAACGTAAAAACATATATGCTAAACATAAGTAAGATGCGTACATCGAAGGCCGTGTTGATTGGGCAATTGGAAGCTAATCAAACGCAGGATAATGACAAGATGGAAGATGACCGTAGGCTACAAATTACAGCGTCACGCAGTATCACACAAGGTAAGTTCCAACAGTTTGCAGACTGGAAGGTTGAGTTACTCTTAGACGCTGAAGCCCAAGCTATAGAACGCTTTGTTTTACAAAAAAAATCAAAATTTAAGCTGAAAGATATAGCAGAGATTTTCCGCGGTAAATCTATCAAAAAAGAGGACATAAAACCAGGGGAGATTAAAGTTATCAACATCTCGAATATAGACAAGCATGGGCAGATTTCTGATTTAGACTTGGATAGCATAGATGAACAGGAAAGAAAGGTAGATAGATACCGTTTGACAGACGGCGACATATTAATTACATGCAGAGGAACCGTTAACAAAATTGCAATTTTTAACAAGAGAAACCAAAAGCATTATATATATATCCCATCAGCGAATATTATCGTAATCAGGCTGAAGGAATACATAGAGAACCAATACGTTAAAATATTTTTAGAAAGTCCTGTAGGTAAAAAGGTAATTCAAAGCTATCAACGGGGCACAATAGTAATGAACATTAATCCTAGTGATATTGGAGAAATAGAAATTCCAGTGGTTTCACACGCCAAACAACTGCAGATAATAAAAAGATATAACGAAGAGCATCAATACTACTTAGAGGAAAAGAAGAAATTAGAGCTACGTTGGAATTACAAAAGGGCAGAAATATATGAAAGTATTATTGATACAAAATTGGATATGCGCAGGCAGTAACTATTGCTCTTAACAAACACATGAAAAAACTTGAAAAAATAATGGGAAAAGTGAATAATTGATACAACAACTAGTGTCAGTCTTTTTAGTAGCTTAATTGCCTTGTTAGGCTTGGAGGGACGTACTATGGTGAGGGAGACTGGACACGATGGTGTGCGAAAACAAAGCGAAGAACAACTTAATTATGAGCTTTTTAATAATGCACCAATAGGTTATGTTGTTTTTGATTTTGCAGGTACAGTTAGGAAGTGCAATAGTGCCTTTCGTAGCTTGCTAGAATTAAATAAAATAGATGTATTAGGGAGAAAGCTACAACAATGGATTCATCCCGATAGCCAAGATGTATTTTGCTGTTATATTAAACAACTGTCAAGTGATAGGTTAAATGAAGAAGAACTTATTCAGTTAACGCTCCGCTCAAAGAAACGGGATATACCCGTGAAAATAAGGAGTAATCTGCTTGAATATGATGGTGAAAAATTAATTCGGAGTATGGTTATTGACTATTCGGAGCAATTAAAATATGAGCAAGAAATAAATCGTCTTAATCAATTGAACACAACAGGAAAAGTGGCAGCAGCAATTGCCCACGAAGTGCGTAACCCTATGACGACAATTAAAGGGTTTGTACAAATATTTCAGACAAAGCCAGAATTCCTTCCTTATAAGCATCACCTTGAACTAGTTGATAACGAAATCAATCGTGCTAATGATATGATTTCCGAATTCCTAAGCCTGTCGCGGACGGAGCTACCAGTATTTACAAAAGTTAATATTGCAGATGAAATTGAAAGCATCCTACCACAAATCACAGCTCAAGCACGTGAAGAAGACATAACGATTACTACACTTGTAAAGCCAATACCAACAATACATGCTTGTAAACAGGAGCTTAAGCAGGTTCTGATAAATGTATTAAAAAATGCAATAGAAGCAAGTAGTTCGGGAGATGAGGTTAAAATTACTACTATTAATACTACTTTCAACGATTGTACGTATGCGACAATAGCTGTGTCTGATCAAGGAACAGGAATTCCAGAGGAGATTCAGGAGCTTATTGGCAAACCTTTTGTAACGACAAAAACAAACAGAGCAGGTATTGGTTTATCAGTTGTTAAAAATATTATGGCTAGACATTGTGGGAAAATGAATTTCTGTACAAGTGTTCAAGGGACTACCTTCTATCTTCATTTCCCAGTGAAGACCAAAGATGAAATTATAGATTATTGCATATGAATAAGTATTACAATCAAGGTTTTAGTCAACAAGCCTACGCATCCCTGAGTAAGCTGCAGGGATGTTTACTTTTTGTGAATTTAAGCAATACTAATAGAATGAGTGAATTATTTCACAAATGCACAAACTACTAGAATTAGACTACATCTTCTGGTAATATTGTGTCATGGATAAAGAGTGGTGCTCAAATTATTATATTGGGGGGCAATGCCATGAAAATAGATAAACAATCTGACTTTGATAAAGAGAATCTTGGTTTTTGTGAAATTGATCAAGGATTTGGTATTAGGGAAGCTATAGAAGAAGCAAAGCGCTGTCTTCAATGCAAAAACCCTACCTGTCGCAAGGGTTGCCCTATAGACAATGAAATACCACAGTTTATTAAAGCCTTAGCAGAAGGAAATATAGGCGAGGCAGGAAGCATTATCGCTAAGCGTAGTAACCTCCCTGCTGTATGTGGCCGTGTGTGTCCACACGAGCTCCAGTGCGAAGGAACTTGCGTGCTTAATATAAAGAAAAAACCAATTAAAATAGGCAAAATAGAACGATTTATTGCTGATTTCGAAGCGGAGATGGGTATTAGTAGCGTTGAGAAGTCCAAGTACTATGAAGGTGATGTTGCTGTTATTGGTTCTGGACCAGCTGGATTAACAGTAGCTGGTGACTTAGCGAAGCGAGGTTTTTGTGTTACAGTGTATGAATCTCAGCTAGAGCCAGGTGGAATTTTAACATACGGTATTCCCAAATTCCGTCTAGACCGAGAGGTAGTAAGAAGAGAGATAAAGAAAATCGAAAACCTTGGAGTAGTATTCAAAACAGGAGTTGTTGTTGGCGAAGATATTACAATCGATGAAATGCTAAATCGAGAACGATTTGACGCTGTTTTTATAGGTACGGGTACAGCATTGCCGAAGAATTTGAATATTCCTGGTAAGGAGCTAACGGGCATAATGCAAGCGATGTATCTGTTGCGCATGGTTACTTTATTTAATCACGGAGATATTGATCGCAAAGAAATCCCGATTGATGAAGGTGATGAGGTAGTAGTTATTGGAGCTGGGAATGTCGCCTTTGATGCAGCGCGTACTGCACTAAGACTTGGTGCGAAGCAGGTTACGATTGTATATCGGAGAACAAGGGAGACGATGCCTGCGCTGCAGTCGGAATATGAGCATGCCATGGCCGAGGGCGTGCAGTTCAAATGGCTGTCTAGCCCTGTAGCATTCGAAGGAGATGAAAATGTACGCAGTCTGCAGTACGAAGTGCAGCAGGTTGATGAAGAAGGGAACATAACGGGGACAGGGGAGTTACAAACACTTGCTGCAGATAAGGTTGTTATCGCAATTGGACAGCGTCCAGCAGCTAAGGTTATTAGCACGGCTACGGACATTGAAGTTAATCCAGAAGGATATGTTATAACGAAAGAGCGCCCTTACGGTATGACTACTAAGAAAGGCGTATTTGCAGGAGGGGACGTTGTGCATCAACCTGCTACTGTAGTACTAGCTATGAAGGAAGCGCAGCTGGTAGCACAAGGGATTGCAAAATATGTAGAAGCTAAAAGATTATTAGAGGAGTTAGAATCAAATGACTGATTCGCGATATTTTAGATTTGCAGTATGGATTTTATTAATCTTTTTAATAATTCTAGTGGGATCACATATTCCGTTTGTTTTTGTTCCATTTATTATACTACTGCAAACGGTATTTTTTCCTATCCTCTTAGCAGGGGTGCTCTATTACTTAATGGTTCCTATAGTTGATAGACTGACAGAACGAAGAGTTCCGCGGACTATATCAATAATCTTAATATATCTTGGATTTATATTTGTAGTAACAATGTTAGTCGTAACATTAGGACCAGTGTTCCAGCGGCAGGTAATGAGCTTAATAGATAACGCTCCTGGACTATTTAACGAGGTGCGAAACTGGTTGCTAGAAGTTCAGCAACACCCAATGCTGACGACCTTCGTAAGCCCTGAACAGGTTACTGTTGAAGAGGTTGCACGTAGATTCTCTGAATATATTAACCAGATATTCTTTGCAGTGGTCAACAATATCTCAGCGTTTTTGGGTACTTTGACGAATTTTGTTACGACACTACTAATGATTCCGTTCATTCTATTTTATATGCTAAAAAGTGGAGACGAACTTCCCCGTGCGATGATTCGCTTTTTGCCTAGTAAGCATCAGGATGAAGGTAGGTCCATTGTTAATGATATGAACCAGACGTTGAGGGCGTTTATTCAAGGTCAGATAATTGTAAGTATGAGCGTAGGTGTCCTTTGTTATATAGGCTTTCTAATAATAGGAATTGAGTATGCATTATTACTAGCCTTGGTAGCTATGGTTACTAACGTAATTCCGTTTATTGGACCATTTATCGGAACTATTCCCGCACTTATCGTGGGGATATTGCACTCGCCATTTATGGCACTAAAGGTATTGATTGTAATTATTGTTGTTCAGCAGATAGAAAGTTTGCTAATCTCACCAAGGGTTATGGGTAGCAAGCTAAATATTCACCCAGTGACTATTATTCTACTAATTTTAGTAGCAGGAAATCTAGCGGGATTTTTAGGTCTAATATTAGCTGTTCCTACTTACGCAATAGGGAAGGTTGTTATATCACATACATATAGGCTTGTGCGTTTACGGTTAGGTTGGGATTAATACTTAAGAAAGACTGAGATAATTCATCATCTCAGTCTTTCTTTGATCATAGGTGACATATTTGAAGTTGTATAGTTTGAAGTTGTATCGCAGGTTAGCTTGTATACAAAAGCTCTGCGTAAGTCATGGTATTTAGAGTCCTCAGCAAAGAAATTATTCCACATTTGCTTTAGTTCTTCCTTGCGATATTGGGCAAGGGGCTTGATTTGCTCATCAAGATTACGACGTTTCTTTTTATTAATAATAAGCTGTTCGTAATCAGATTGCGTAGCTAACAATCGGGCGAAGCTATGAATTTCACTAGCTAACACAGTATCAGGGTAGAAATCATCGATTAATCCGATATTCTTAGCAAAGTGAGTACTAATAGGCAGGCAATCATCAGTTAAGCGCAAAGCTAATCCGCTACCTACTCTCTTTGGTAACAAATATGTCCAATATTCTGACCCGTATAGTCCCATTTTTTTGTAGTGTGGATTTAATACGACGCCCTCTCTAGCGAACACGTAATCTGCGGCTAATGCTAGAATTACGCCACCTGCAGCAGCGTTACCCTGCATAACTGATATGACAAGCTTGTTATCTGTCGTAATGACTTGGCGAACTAAGTCATTAATTGCATTTATGTTCTTCCATGACTCATGACCAGGATAATTCGCTGCTTCTATAACATTTAAATGAATACCATTAGACCAAAAATCATTACCACCCTTGAGTACAAGCACCTTCGTATCCCTATGACATGCTTTAATATAGGTGTCAGTTAGACGCTGGCACTGCTCAGTACTCATAGCACCATTATAAAAAGGGAAGTGCAAATATCCAACTTCATCTTTTTCTTCATAAAAGATATCACGATATGTTCTACCTACATATGCATCGAAAGGAGATAACTGAACAGTTGGTACATTAGCTAATGTATCCTTAAGGATCTGTTCTGCAGGTAATTTATAGTAAATACTTCCGTTCGTTGATTTCTTCTTTAAATGTGTTATCCACACAGCGCCATTTCCTGTGGCTCTACAGATTGCGCCGTCACGTTTGGCGATAATTTCTCCAGCTGGACCCGTTAAAGCATCTTCTTCATGCGCACCATACAGATAATATTCCTGACTGTTAATACTATCTAATACTCCAGGCTGACTATCGGCAGCTCTTATTTTTCTAACAATATTCTCAGTTGTGTCGAACCAATTGAGCTTTCTGTCTGTTTGCTTCATTGAAGGTAATAACTGCCCTCTAACATCTGGCTGGCTATAGTCTAAAGGCTCAGGGGTATAATTGTTTTGCTGGAATTTCGCAACTGCATCTAAGATGCCTTTGATAGCAGCGTTACTAACTTCCTTGCGATAGATAGCGCTCTTTGAGGCGATAGGCATTAGAAATTCCTGCGTTGACCAGATAGCTCCAGCATCCATTTCTGCTGATGCCTCTAGGATAGTAACACCCCAGATTTCTTGCTCTGTGGTAATCGCCCAATCAAGCGATGATGGACCTCGATCACCTTTGATGCCTGGATGTACGATTAGGCAGGTATGGTTTTTCCAGATAACATCAGGCACATAGGCTTTTAAGAATGGTGCTATGATAAGATCTGGAGAAAGATCATTAACTGCAGATATCATGGCTTCTGCGCTTGTAGCTAGTTGTATATCTACTTGATGTCCGCGGTCGGTGAGCTCTACATATGCGCGTTGGCTAAGGCTATTATGTGCAGTCACTATAAATAGTATTTTCATCTTTTTTATCTCTACCCCTCAGTATTTTTGCTATTTATCTATTATAACTTAAATGAGGGAGAATGCAGTGCAATAAATCACAGTTATCTGATGAAAATTATTCTTCTCCATGTGTTTTTGTTTCTTCTGGATTACCTGTAGAGTCAGGTGCTTTCTCTGGGGCTTCAACGACTTCATCTTCTTCGACAGGTGCCACCTGAGCATATACAAGGGTGGCAACAACACTATCCAAGTCACTTAAGATTTCTATATTACTGTCATTAGCTATATTTAAATCTCCTAGGGTAATTGCATCCTTTTCCTGTAGCAAGGATGCATCTGCTTCGACATTCTCAGGCATAAACCTTGGGAACATTTCAATCTCTACTTCATTAAGTTGTACCTGTAAGATTTTGTCTCCGCCCTCGACAGTATCCTTATTTGTGATATGGATACTTGACGTTACTTTGATTTTTTCGTTTTCATCTAAAGCTTGTAAATCAATGTGCACGAACTGGTTTTTAAGGCTGTTACGCTGTAAATCCTTGAAAATAGCAAAGGAATTTTCGTTGTTTAAAGTAACTGCTACTTTTCGGCTAATGCCATAGCTGCTAATAAGCTTTTTTAATTCAGATTCATCTACATAAAAGAGCTGACCAGGACTACCCTTGCTATAAAGAACCCCTGGAATATGCCCTTCTCTACGTGCAGCCTTGGCGTTGTTATACTGGCTTGTATTACGGTCTAATAATGATAATGTTGGTTCTGACATAAAAATCACACTCCTTTATTTTTGTTATCTCCTTATTTATAGGTTTTTAAACATAATTAAACCCCTACTCATAGAGCAAGGGTCGAGAATTTTAATATGATTGTCTAGTTTATCCAATTTCATTTATGTCATATGGTGTCTGCTGGTAGACGTAGTAGTTTAACCAGTTAGAAAAAAGTAGATTTGCATGCGAACGCCATCTGACTATTGGTTCCTTAGTTGGGTCGTTATTTGGGTAGTAGTTTTTAGGTATTGCAATTTCTTTACCGAGGTTAATGTCTCTGTCGTATTCGTATTTTAAAGTTAGTGGGTCATATTCTGAATGCCCAGTTACGAACACCTGTCGACGATCCTTACTTACGGCGATATATACGCCAGCCTCAGCAGATTCTGACATAATATCTAGCTCTGGGACATTTTCGATATCTTCCTTACGTGTATAGGTATAACGAGAGTGTGGCACGTAAAATATATCATCAAAGCCCCTTAGTAAACGGGTATTTCGAACGTTTACTATGTGCTCGAACACACCAAACTGTTTAGCATCTAAGCTATGCTTAGGGACGCCGTAATGATGATAAAGTCCAGCCTGTGCGCCCCAGCAAATATGGAACGTAGAGGTAACGTTTTTGGCGGACCAATCCATGATTTCTTTTAGTTCCTTCCAATACTTCACTTCTTCGAATGAGAGATGCTCGATAGGTGCCCCAGTAATAATCATTCCGTCAAACTTCTCATGCTTAACGTCTTCGAAGTATTTATAGAAAGCACCCAAATGCTCTAAAGGCGTATTTTTTGATAAATATGTCTTTGGATGCAATAGTACAACGTCAACCTGTAAAGGTGTATTACCAAGCAGACGTAAAAGGTGAATTTCTGTTTGTATCTTTGTTGGCATAAGGTTTAAAATCAAAATCCGTAATGGTCTGATATCCTGATGATATGCTTTCTGTTCACCCATTACGAAAATATTCTCGTTTTGCAAAATTTCTGTTGCAGGAAGATGATCCGGTATCTTTACTGGCACAGCTCAACCCCTCCTCTTCTTAAAAACACGGATTAAAAAATATAATACCATTTTTATAATAATAATGTAAATGGTTTAGCTATAGTTTTCGTTCGATGTACAAGCCTCTAGTATCAAGTTTGTTTTTAGTATAGCTATTTTTATTATGATCATCGACGATACGAAGTTTATACAATGCACGGTGAATTGATACTATTACTTGTTTGAGGGGATCGAATATTATCTCTGTGTTGCTTGCTTTACTTAATTTATTTATAAATTTTTGCGAATCAAAATCGATAAATTCATTTTCCATAAAATATATACCGTAGTGCTGTAAAACGGGTAGGTGCTTTATTATTCTTTTCTCTACATAGCTTGTATGTCTAGTGTTGAGTGAATCATCAAGTGCTCGCAGAGATTCCAAGGTTTTATTGAATTTATTTACTAGGGTGCGCATGTTAATTTCTAATAAATCACTATTAGCGTCAAGGTCCTCTAGTGCTTTTCGCAATGCAAGCTCATTGTGGTAAAAATTCTTAAATTCCTGTTTAAGCTCGTCTATTGACTGGTAGTAGTTGTTGAAGAAATTTAAGAAATGGTCAGAGGGATGTTCTGTGTGATTTCTGGGTTTTCGAGCGGCATCGGCTGCTTCAACTCTGCGTACAGAATCAGGGTTATTAATATGATTGGTGTATAGAAGCTGGAATCTGTTGTTTTTAAGTGATGAGTACCTGCTGACTCTAACCATTGGTAATCCTCCTCAATAAATATCCTTCTAGCTCAATATATATCATTTTCTATATCGACAACCAGGAAATAAACCTTTACTCATTTATTAAGGGATGTTTGGATAGGCTAATATATGCAGCAGATTAATTGTATAGATAAAAAGAAGGGTGTTAAAATGTTTGTAGTAGTTAATATGTTTACTGAATGGAGGCCAAATTTATGACGTTGACTGCGAAGGACATTATGAATACCGAAGTAAAAGTAGTGAAACCTGAGGATAATGTTGAACAGGTTGCCAAAATTCTATTGGAAAATGGCATCAGTGGATTACCTGTAGTTGATGAAAAATTTAAAGTAGTGGGGATGATAAGTGAAGGTGATTTGATTTTTCAAAACAAAAAGCTGTCTCCTCCAGCTATGGTTGACATTCTTGGTGCGATTATTACGGTTGGCAGCCAGGAAAAGTACTTTAATGACCTTAAGCGTACGTTAGCAACTACGGTTAGGGAGCTAATGGTTAAGAATGTTTTCACCGTAAATACAAATACTACTATAGAAGATATAGCTACAGCCATGGTTGATAAGAATATAAATCGTGTACCAGTAGTGGACAACGATAAGTTGGTAGGCATTATAACAAGACAGGATTTAATTCGAGCTGCACATAGATAATAATTACTACACGAAGGGGGATTCCATGAGTATAATAACTCGTGAGGAAATTAAAAGGCTTGTTAACGAGGATAATGAAATTTACATATCGTTGTATATGCCTACAGGAATCACAGGCGCAGATGCAAAACAAGGACAAATTAGACTAAAGAATGTATTAAGGGCTGCCCAAGATCAGCTTATTGAGCATGGCTATAAAAAACCTGGAATTGAAGAAATGACCGATTCCGTTCAGAAGCTTATTGATAATACGTTGTTTTGGAGCTACCAGGGTGGTGGTCTGGCGGTATTTTTATCAGAGAAGGGCATGTGCTACTACCAGCTGCCTGTTGAAGTTCCTGAGCTTGCCGTAGTCTCAGATGGCTATCACCTAAAGCCGCTTATGCAGCTGTTAACAGAAGACGGTCATTTCTATATACTAAGTCTAAATCAGAAGCATGTACGACTTTTCTCTTGTTCTAAGCACTTTGCTAGTGAATTACATTTAGAAGATGTACCGACTGATATCGAGACATATTTAAAGTATGATGATCCTGAGAAGCAGCTACAATTTTCTACACACACGCCAGGAGGTGGTGGGGCAGTAAGGGCAGCTTCCTACCATGGGCATAGTGTTAGTGACGAAGAAAAAACCAATTTGCTACGATTTTTCCAAGAAATCGATAAAGGCGTTCGTAAAACAATTAATGATACGAATGCGCCAATGGTTTTAGCAGGCGTTGAGTACTACCTGCCAATTTACCGTGAGGCTAATAAATACAATGGAGTCGTAGCGGACGGAGTAATAGGTAGCACTGAACAGATGCAACTGAAGGAAATGCACGAGCACAGCTGGAATATTGTAGAGCCTATATTCTCGCAGAAGCGTAAGGAAGCAACGGATCGCTATAATGAATTCAAGGGTACTGGTAGAACTTTGAACGATGTTGAAGAAATTATTAGAGCTGCCTATGCTGGTCGAATAGAAACACTCTTTGTAGCACTTCACGAACAAGCTTCACCTGATAATAGAGATTTACTAAATGATGCAGCGATACAAGCCTATATCCAAGGTGGCGCTGTTTATGTAATTGGTAGCGATGAAGCACCTGATAAACAAGAAGTTGCAGCAGTGTTGCGTTACTAAAATAATACCTATAGCCCTGTCGTTTAAAGACAGGGTTTTTTATTATATAAAAAAACATGGGAAAAGCAGGATTTTTTAGTTGGTAGCAGAATAGTTAATAGTAAATAGGAGTTAGTAAGTAAGCTCGGTTTTCTGGAGGGGTTATCGATGAATCGAAGTTTGAAGGATTTTTTGTTATATGGTGCGGTAATTGGCACTGCAGTTATGCTGCTAATTATGTTTGTAGGGATAACCCTTGGTTATGAATGGTATGTTACTAAGCAAACTGCCCAAAAGACAGAAAAAACAGCAGAAGTTAAATTCCAATCACTATACGAACTAATGCGTAAGGGCTGGACTGGGGAGCAGCTTGAGGAGTTTTTAAGTGCTAACCAAAACACTTATGAAGAAATTAATATGCAGGTTAATTATTATGGGCTAGATTTTCGCGGGGATAACGGGTTGTCGCCAGCTATAGCCGATACATTCAACTCGGGGGAAGTAAAGCACATACAGGATGGGCGCACAGTTACCTACATATACCCAATGACAATAGAAACGGGTTGCCTGAGCTGTCATTACTATGCAACGGTTGGAGAAGTGTTTGGCGTTTTAGAGGTAAGTGAGGATTTAACGCCGATTGTGATGGATGCACGCAGGGATACGCTCTTATACTTACTATCATTATTTCCAATTCCAATAATTGGTGCATACTTGATTTCAAGATACTTAGGCAGACGAATAGATGAATCTATTTATGAACTACAAAAGAGAATTCAAAAAGTTAAAAGCACAGATGATTTACGTTTAATTGAAATGAATAATATAAATCTTACATTTTCCGAAATGAATCAGATGTACAGCGATATCAAAGCGTTAGCTACGCGCTTAAAATCAATATGTGTGGATAAGGATATTTTGGAATTTGAGGTGCAGCTACTTGAGAAGTTTGTTATAACCTCTGAAGTAGTTAAGGATTGGAAAGAGCATGTTAAAATGCTTATGCTGGAAATTAATAAAATCATGGATGTCCATATAATTTTCTCACTATTTAAGGTTGAAGACGAAGATTATGTGCTAGAGGTGTTTTGGATACATACTCCTAATGAGAAAACGAAGAAGACCTTTGAACAGGTAATTAGAAATAAGCTTCTAGCGTCAAGTCTACACAAAGGAAGCGAAGATATTACCCTTGAAATAAACCACAATGTTGCACTTTCAATAAAAGAATTAGAGACTATCGACGAAGAGAGTATTGATTTCCAGACCAAATCATTATTTTTAGAAACTCCACGTATCGGTGGTATAGTAGGTATAGGTGTTAATTCATCACTTACTGAGAACACAACAAAAGCGTTAGTGATAGAGAGCATCCTAACAACTCTCCTAAATGTAATCGGCTCAGTGAAGGCTGTTTCTAAATATACGAAGGAGCTAGAGTACTTCGCGACAAGGGACCCGCTTACCAATCTTTATACGCAACGTGTATTCTGGGAGCTGTTAAGCTATGAGGTACTAAGGGCTTCAAGGCATGGCTACAAATTTGCTGTTATTGTTATTGACTTAGATGATTTCAAGCTTGTCAATGACTTACATGGGCACCTGTTTGGAGATAAGTACCTGCAAGAGGTGGCTAAAATAACAAAAGACGTACTACGAAAAGGGGATGTGCTTTCTCGCTATGGTGGTGATGAATACACAATTATATTGCCATATGCAGATCAGGAGCAGGCACACTTTGTTGGCACGCGCCTGTTAGATAAATTTAGAAACTTTACATTAGAAGCACCTAATGGTAGTAAGGTGAAGATATCGGCGTCGATAGGTATAGCCATATATCCAGACCATGCTAGTGAAGCTAAGGATTTAGTGCTGATAGCAGATAATATGATGTATAAAGCTAAGAATGAAGGTAAGGATAAGGTTGGCTTACCTGATTCGGATGATGTGTTGGAAATATTCAAGACGATTAAAGATAAGAACACTCTTATTCTAAACGCATTAGAAGAAAATAAGGTAATTCCATTCTTCCAGCCAATTGTTGATGCAAAAACCGGTGAGGAACTAGCTAAGGAAGTCTTAATGCGTATTGACTTACCTAAGGAGACAATGGTTGCAAGTGATTTCGTAGAGATTGCGGAAAGCATGGGTATCATTAGTAAGCTTGATTACATGCTAATGGATAAAGCCTTAAAGAAGGTTAGTGAGGAAGGATATGAAGGCTACATCTATTTCAACCTCTCACCAAAGGCACTGATTGTTAGCGATTTTGTGCCAAAGGTTAGGAAGCTAGTTAAGGAGCATGGGGTTGATCCGAAGAAAATTGTTTTTGAAATAACTGAACGTGATACTGTAAAGAATCTTACGGTGCTAGAGAAATTCGTACTTCAGCTAAAAGGTGAAGGATTCCAATTTGCCATTGATGATTTTGGCTCAGGCTTCTCGTCGTTCCAATACATTAAGAGGCTGCCAATTGACATTATAAAGATTGAAGGTGACTTCATCCGTAATATCCATAGCAAATCCGGTATGGATAAGGCGATTGTTCTGAGTATTGTGACCTTGGCGAGGGAATTAAACATTAAAACAATTGCAGAGTTTGTAGAGGATGATAAGATTTATAATGAAATTACAGAATTGGGGATAGATTATGCGCAAGGATATTATGTAGGACGCCCATCGGCACAGCTAAATAAGCACACTGGCGCTGGATCATCTGATGCATAGAATCAATTAAATAAATATAAACTTTAGGCTAGGGCTCCCGCTGTATTTGCAGGGGGAGCTTTGTTATGCAAATTACATTTTAGAGCATGTCTAGTAGTTGTTATATGTTTGCAAAAATGCTATAATAAACTTAACAAAAGTAAATAGCCTAACACCTTAGGAGGCTCAACCATTAGTGAGTTCCGATGATTATAAAGTGTGCTAACAATTGCATAGCAAGCTAATGATCGCTAAGTTCGGAAGCGAATAAAATGTCTGTAGAGACAATTCCTAGATGGATGAGTAAAAGAGTAAGATGGCAAGTAGATTAAATAAAGATATCAGAAGAGTAATTTAGAAGTAAAGCAGGTTTTACATGATGCGTTACGGAACTGACTTACATCAGAAACTGATTTAGTATCAACTGATAAGTGTTTTTTCGTAATATTGACGAAGCAAGATGCATATGAAAGGAGCAAATTGCAAGTAGTGAATTGTAAAGATGAAAGCCTGGTGTGATATGGTTGAGCCTCCTAAGGTGTTAAAAGAAGGTTGCACGTAACGACTCTATGTCATTACGTGCAACCTTTTTTATTATGGGCAATTATTTTCAATTATGTATGGAGCTTATTATTTTAAATTGATGCTTTATCAATGAAGGTATATGTATCCTGACTGTCATTAAGGGGTAATAGAACATAAAATGTTGTTCCCTTATCTGTACTGTGGAAACTAATCTGTCCGCCGTGTCTGTGGATAATGTTATAAGATATTGAAAGGCCAATACCTGTGCCATCTACCTTAGTTGTACAGAAGGGTTCTCCTATTTTGTCGCGAATTTCTTCTGGTATACCTGGGCCTTGATCAGAAATTTTAATTACGATATAGTTTTCATGGGTGTAGGTGGCGATTAATACCTCCTGTCCCTTGGGACTTATATCGATTGCATTTTTGACTATGTTTAATAGTACCTGCCGTATTTCGCCCCTGTTAATATAAGTAGGGGGCACATGAGACAACTGAGTCTTTATCTGGACATCTTCCTGGAGTGCTTGGGCATTGATTAGCGGGAGAATCTTATTGATTTCATCGACAATACAGGTTTTTGCTAATAGTGGCTTATCTGTCTTTGCTAAAGCTAAAAATTCCGTAATAATGCTATTGGCACGATCGATTTCAGAAATAACAAGCTCTAGCTGTACCTTATAATTAGAAAACTCAGGTTTTGTTAAGAACACCTGTGTGAAACCTCTTATCGTTGTCATCGGGTTGCGAACCTCATGCCCTAAAGCTGCAGCAACCTGACCAACTGTGTGCAGTCTGTCTAGTTTAGCAAGCTCAGCTTGGTAATTCAACTGCTCTGTTATATCAAGTGCTACAATTAAATATTGGGTTCGATTGACGGCGGATTTAGCAGTATCTTCAAGGGACTGCTTTGATGTATCCACATAGATTTTCTCACATGCGACTAGTGCGGTGCGGTTCTCGTTGTTTCCATCTGTATATGATATTTGCAAAAAGCTGTCTTCGGTTAGGTCTGTCATTTTAGCCAAATCAGATAGGTCAGATGGGTTGTCTGTTAAATCCTTAATAATAGGTAATTGATTAAGGCTCATGCTGGCAAGTTCATCGAAGCTATGGCCAACGTTTTCAAGCCAGGCGTTATTAGCGTTAACTAGTCTATTGTTTTGTATAATCGCCTTCATTGCAGGGCTATAGGTAAAAACCTTGCGAAAGAGCTTAGTGGTAAGGTTTAACTGCTGGTATGGATAAATGATTGTTTCTATTACCAAAGCACGCAAGATACAGTAGAAAAACAGTACCTTTAAAATATGACCAAGCACAATTGTATAGGATGAGAAATTCGATGCAAATGCAATTACAAAACTTGTTGGTATCATAAGTAATAGTGCAAGCAGAAGGTATTGGTCACTTTTGATATTATCAGACTTAATAAGTAAAATATTACGGATGCTCAATATGTATAGACTGATTATAATAAACTCAATGACTCGTTTAGTTGTCGTGATGCCTTCTGTAGTTTTCATAACAGGCATTATATTGGGAAATTGGATGACGATTTGTGAGATAAGCAATGCGCCGCCAACAAACAGAATGAGCCAAAACCAACGGTTAGTTGGACGAATAGAAAGACCAAGGGTAAAGATAAAAATGATAATCGCTTCAGTAAATCTGCCAAGAGTCCAGAAACGTGTTGATAAATCATACATGCTATCAGGGTATAGACCCAAAAAAGGAAAATAAAGCGTATGATAAAGGTCGAAGATTGCTACAGATAAAAGTCCTAATCCAATAAAGCGGTACTTGTTCGAAGCTAAATCAAAGAGCGTCCAGGCAACGATAAAAGCACAAAAGGCTACAAATATAGCTATAAGCTCAAGAATAGTATGTTGCAAGCCAGTATTGCTAGCCCAAAAAGGAGTATAGAAATAAGAAAATATGATAGCGGCAGCTATCAAGATGACGTATTTAATAACAAGTTCCTGGTTGAACGTAACTTTACTTGATGCATACACGACTATCACCACCTATAATAAAGAACAATATTAAGAGCAATCTTGAAGAAACAATTACTTTCCATTTTATATGATATAGGACATTTGTGCTAGTAATTTATTTGCACATTTTGCCTGGGTTACGCGTTTATTTGTCTTTTGCAGCTTTAAAATGTATACTATGGTGTAGTTTAAATAGCTTTACAGCTAATTTTACAAATGACAGTAATAGTAAAGAAGGAAGGTGTCAGAATGCCAAAGGATTTTTTTCAACTGGGGATTCGACGTAATATAACTGATGCACTAAACAATAATGGAATAACAGAAGCCACGAAGATTCAGCAGGAGACCATCCCACTTTTATTGAAAGGTCGGGATGTAGTAGCCCAGGGGCAGACAGGAACGGGGAAAACATTTGCTTTTATTTTGCCGATGCTACAAAGAATCAACACGAAAGCAACATCTATTCAAGGTCTAATTATTACACCGACAAGGGAGCTCGCAATTCAGATAACTGCAGAGCTTAACAAGTATGCAGATTTAGTAGATGCGAAAATCCTAGCCTGTTATGGTGGACAAGATGTCGATAGACAAATTCAACGTCTGCGTGCACGCCACATAGTAGTGGGGACACCAGGGAGGATTTTAGAACATATTGGCCGAGGCACAATAAATTTAGCTGATGTAAGTATGGTCGTTTTAGATGAAGCAGATCAAATGCTACATATGGGATTTTTGCCAGACGTAGAGGAGATTATCAGCAACACATCGTCAAAAAGGCAGACGATGTTGTTCTCCGCTACTATCCCTAAGCATGTTCGCATGCTAGCTAAGAAATACATGAAAAAACCAACCCATATACAGGTTCAGGTTAGCAAAAAAATCACCTTAGACGAAATCCAGCAGATAGTCATACCAATTGAGGAGCATAAGAAGTTAAGCGTATTAGCAAGCTTAATTGATAAATATCGTCCATACTTAGCGATGATTTTCTGCAAATCGAAGGAGCGGGTCAAGGAAGTATATGACCAGCTCGTTGAACAAGGCTATGATTGCGAACAGCTCCATGGTGAACTATCTCAGGCCAAGCGACAGCAGGTAATGAAGCGTTTTCGAGAAGCTAAGCTACAGCTTTTAATTGCCACGGATATAGCGGCGCGGGGGATTGATGTCGAAGGTGTTACCCATGTATTTAGCTATGATATACCAAGAAACTCTGGAGATTATATTCACCGCATTGGCCGCACAGGGCGCGCAGGTGAGGAGGGGCTAGCAGTAACCTTCGTAGCTCCAACGGAGCACCTGGCACTAGAAAAAATTGAAAAAGGCATTGCAGCAAAAATTGAACGTCGTGGTTTAGATGGAGAAACTGTACTTAAGCCTTCCAATAGATTGCATAAGCTACAAATTAAGGCTGCTACATCAAATAAGCAAAAATCCGCTACTAGGGGCAAACCTGCTGGGAAAGCTACTGGTAGAAAAACTGGTAAAGTAGGCTTGAAAGCTAATAGAAGTCAAGGAAGAAGAAGGAAATAGGAAACACGAAAAATTTTAAAGGTGGAGGAATTACAAGTATGATCAGTACTACAGGTATCAGTTTGCAATATGGGGGACGCAAGCTATTTGAAGATGTTACTATTCAGTTTACAGAAGGAAACTGCTACGGGCTAATTGGGGCTAACGGAGCAGGGAAATCAACATTCTTAAAAATATTAGCAGGCGATATAGAGCCTAATAAAGGCTATGTATCTATACCTCCCAATGCTAGGCTAGCAGTATTAAAGCAGGATCACTATCAATTTGAAGAAGAGCAAGTGCTGCGCGCAGTTATCATGGGTCATAAAAAGCTTATAGAAATTATGGAAGAGAAGGACGCTATATATATGAAAGCTGATTTTTCTGACGAGGATGGGATTCGCGCAGCTGAGCTAGAGGGTGAATTTGCCGAGCTTAACGGCTGGGAAGCTGAGTCAGAGGCGGCGATTCTTTTATCGGGCTTAGGTATTTCCGAGGATTTACATGAAAAGAAGCTAAAGGATTTAAGCGGTGCGGAAAAAGTAAAGGTTTTACTGGCGCAGGCGCTATTTGGGCGTCCAGATATTTTACTACTGGACGAGCCGACTAACCATTTGGACTTGAAGGCAATTGAATGGCTAGAGAACTTCTTGCTTAACTTTGAAAGTACTGTAATCGTTGTGTCCCATGACCGTCATTTTCTGAATAAGGTTTGTACACACATTGCAGATGTTGATTTTGGTAAAATTCAGCTTTACGTTGGTAACTACGATTTTTGGTATGAGTCGAGTCAACTAGCATTAAAGATGGCTAGGGAGCAGAATAAAAAGCAGGAAGAAAAGATTAAAGAGCTACAGGCCTTTATTGCCCGCTTTAGCTCGAACGCATCTAAGGCTAAGCAAGCAACCTCGAGGAAAAAATTATTAGATAAAATTACACTTGAGGATATTAAACCATCGACAAGGAAGTACCCATATATTGATTTCAAGTCTGACCGTGAAGCTGGTAACGATTTGCTTCGCGTTGATAACATTAGTAAGACAATCGACGGTGAGAAGGTATTAGAT
Source organism: Desulfuribacillus alkaliarsenatis (assembly GCF_001730225.1). Classification (NCBI taxonomy): domain Bacteria; kingdom Bacillati; phylum Bacillota; class Desulfuribacillia; order Desulfuribacillales; family Desulfuribacillaceae; genus Desulfuribacillus; species Desulfuribacillus alkaliarsenatis. The sequence continues at coordinate 295,476 of NZ_MIJE01000011.1, forward strand.
AATGTAACCTTCATTGTAAGTCGTGGAGATAAGATTGTTTTTACAGGTCCAGATGAAATTGCGAAAACAACTTTGTTTAAAATCTTAATGGGTGAAATAGAGCCAGATAGCGGCTCCTTTACCTGGGGAATTACAACATCGCAAGCTTATTTTCCGAAGGATAATTCTAAATACTTCGAAGGTGTAGATTTGAATCTAGTAGACTGGCTACGCCAATACTCTAAAGATCAGACGGAGAGCTTTATCCGTGGTTTCTTAGGACGCATGCTCTTTTCTGGTGAAGAAGCACTTAAGAAGGCCAGTGTCCTGTCTGGTGGCGAGAAGGTCCGCTGTATGCTGTCACGAATGATGATAAGCGGTGCTAATGTGCTATTGCTGGATGAGCCGACAAACCATCTTGACCTAGAATCTATTACGGCGTTAAATACTGGCTTAACAAGATTTAATGGGACAGTCCTTTTCACATCCCATGACCGTCAGTTTATTGAGACTATTGCCAACCGAATTATAGAGATTACTCCTAATGGGATAATTGACAAGCAATGTAGCTATGAAGAATTCCTAGAGAATTATGAATTACAAAAACAGCTAGAGACAATGTATTCATAATTTAGTTAGCGACAATGTATTATGGTTTATATGGAGAGCGAATGAAACATAGCATCGTAGCATATATATATGCCAATACAGTAACTTTGTTTTACGTGTAGTGATGAAACAACAGGTGAATATGAAAGAAAAAAGAAGATATATCTACTTATCTATAGCCTAAATACCTATGATTCCGAAAAAATATGAGCATAAATGATGAAAAAAAAATAGACTTAATGTAAAATAGTACTAGATTTATTTATAAAAAATGAAATGGGGGAATGAAAGTGAACAAGAAACTGATGATTTTCTTAACAGTTGTACTTGCCTTCTCGCTTGTAGTAGTGGGTTGTGGAGGTGGTGGCGACACTACGGCGGAGCCATCAGATCCAGGTGATACGCAACAGCCTGCTGATCCAGCACCTGCTCCAAGCGCACCATCACCAGGGGATCTTAACTTACTGATGGCAACTGGTGGAACTGGTGGGACTTACTATCCGCTAGGTGGTTCGATGGCTAATGTTTGGAACAGGAACATCGACGGTATGAACGTAACAGTTCAAGCAACAGGTGCGTCTGTAGAGAATTTACGCTTATTAGCAAGTGGTGAGGCAGAGCTTATCATGTCTATGAATGGACCTGCAACTGCTGCTTTTGAAGGAACAGGAGCTTTTGAAGGTAATGCTTTAGACTTTAGAGCGGCTGGCGTTATTTATCCAGAAGTTATGCAAGTAATAGCTCCAGTAGGTACAGGTATTAAGAGTATTGAAGATTTAGTAGGAAAACGCGTTTCTATTGGACCTCCTGGAAGTGGTACTGCAACTTCGGCAGAAGCAATATTAGAAGCATTCGGTATAGATCCTGATAATGACATTCGTAAGTTCCAGGATAACTTTACAGATGCAGCACGTAAGCTAAAAGATGGTGAGTTGGATGCAGCGTTTGCAGTACTTGCAGTTCCTGCAGCTAACGTAATTGACATCACAACTGCTACTGATGTTAATGTTGTCAACATTCAAGGTGAAGGCTTAGACAGATTATTAGAAATGGACCCAACCTTCTCGCCGTTTGAAATTCCAGCAAACACATATGACGGCCAAACAGAAACTGGATATACCGTTTCTCAATGGGCTGTATTATATGTACCAACTGATATGGATGAGCAGGTAGTATATGACTTAACTCGTGTTATGTATGAGCGTCAGCCAGAGATTGCAACTGGTCATGCTCGTGGTGATCAGATTTCATTGGATAACGCAATGCTAGGAATAGACCCAGTTCCATTCCACCCAGGGGCGTTAAGATACTTCCAAGAAGTAGGATTGGCTAACTAATATGAGACAAAATTCAATGAGCACCTCAAAAGGTGCTCATTATTTTCCTTTTTTTTTAAAATTAGGCTTCATTAGTAGCATAGTATTGTTACTATTTTTTTTGCTGTATAGCTTAATTGCATCATTTGATAAAAGTGACATAGAGCAGGCACTGGAAGATGAAAAGAGCAATATGATAGAGAGTTTACAGTTGTATATCGTTGATGGACGCACTAAAGATTTATTATATAATCGGAATATAGAAGTAGAAGAAACCTTTACCTTAGAATATATACACTCCGTTACGAATAGACGGGTGTTTGAAGAATATAGAGTTTATAATGAACAACAAATTGAAATCTATGAGATGAGATTTGATGAATTTGGAGCTAATCTACCAGTAGGTCCAGAACAGGTAGATGGATTTTGGACAGAATTCATAGTTTCCGATGAGTACTACATTGTTAGATATCAGAATCGACTATTTGATAGAATTCCACTTCAAGTAGGAATTGTCGTAGCTGACCATACCATAGTTTTTGCAGATGGTGAACGACTGCGTCTACGCGACATTATTACTGACAGGAGCTTTATAGAAATTTTAGTTATATTACCAAATGAAGAAACCGCATAACTATGATAAAGTAGATAGGGGAGGAGGTAAGCTATGGTTGACAAGCAAGATAATCAAGAAAATCAAGCAAATAGAGATAACCAAGGCAATCTAGATAACCAGGAAAATATTAAGACCATAGATAAGCCTATTGAATTTGATGTAAAGGGCGAGCAGGCGGAAAAGGCTGAGAAGGTCCTAAAAGAGTTTGATAAAAGTAAAAATTACCGACAAGAAATGCATGTAGCTTGGAAATGGATTATTGCAATTTTGGCGATATCATTAAGTGTATTTCAATTATATACTGCTATTTTTGGCACACTACCATCAAACCAACAGCGTGGATTTCATGTGGCCTTCGCATTAGGACTTATATTCTTATTATATCCTGCTGGTAAACGAGATGAAAAACGACCGTGGCTATCTTGGGTAAACACTGCAATTCTACTAGGGGTTGTAATATATTTATATATTAAAGCAAGCATTAGTATAGAAATTGCTGGTGTATCAGCATTGGTATTAATTTTGTTCCAGCTTTCTAAAAAGTACCATATAGGAAAAGCAGGGATAAACGTATATGATGTACTATTAGCAACATTTGGACTTTCCGTTGGTTTGTATCATTTCTTTTTCTATGAAAGCATTATTAGTAGGGTAGGTATGTACAACAATATAGACTTCATGATAGCGGCAGCAGGTGTATTGTTAGTTATGGAAGCTTCCCGTAGGGTTGTTGGTCTACCAATTGTAGTAGTGGCAAGTGCAATGCTAGTCTATGCTTATTTGGGGCCTTACCTACCAGAGTTTTTCCAGCATCGTGGTTACAGTGTACAGAGGATTATTTCTCACTCGTTTTTGAGTATGGAAGGTATCTTTGGAATTCCTATTTCTATTTCAGCTACCTTTATCTATTTATATATTTTATTTGGAGTTATACTGCAGCGCACAGGATTAGAGAAGTTTTTCAGCCAGCTAGCGATGTCAATGGCAGGCTGGATGACAGGCGGACCAGCGAAGGTTGGTGTTTTGACAAGTGTGTTTTCGGGAACGATTACGGGAAGCTCAGTTGCTAACACCGTAGGAAATGGCGCATTTACAATTCCAATGATGAAGCGGGCAGGTTATCGTGGTGAATATGCAGCTGCGGTAGAGGCTGCCTCATCTACGGGTGGACAGATTATGCCACCAATTATGGGATCGGCCGCATTCTTAATGATAGAATTTACGGGTCTACCATACAGCGAAATATTAAAGGCAGCTTTAATTCCAGCGCTACTCTTTTTTACGGCGCAATTTATAGCTGTTCATTATGAATCTAAGAAAAACGGTATTATGGGTATTGCCAGAGACCTATTGCCGAAATTCACAACACTCATGATTACCAAAGGTTACATGCTACTTCCGATTGCTGCGATTATCTTTGTATTAAGTTCGGGACAGTCACCTATGAAGGCAGCCTTATACGGAATTTACACGGCAATTGGTATGAACATAGTAGTGATGATTCTAGCCTTTATCTTAAACAAAAAACAGGAGCTTGATGAAAAGCTGACAGGCGCTATCGTCATTCGCATATTGATTGATTCAGCTCGAACTGCATTGCCTGTTATAGCGGCGTGTGCTGCTGCAGGTATTATTGTAGGTGTTATTACACTAACGGGCTTAGGTTTACGTATAGCAGGTGGAATTATAGAATTAGCGAATCATAAGCTATTATTAACGATGGTGTTCACAATGATTGCTAGTATTATCTTAGGGATGGGCTTGCCAACTACTGCTAACTATGTAATTGTTGCAACTATGGCGGCTCCAGCGTTACTAGCATTTGATAGCGTACCAGTAATTGCTGCTCACTTATTCGTATTCTACTTCGGAATCGTAGCGGATATAACACCGCCAGTAGCCTTGGCGGCCTATGCGGGCTCAGGGATTGCAGGTAGTAATCCGTTTAAGACTAGTATGTATGCAGTGAAAATAGCTATAGGTGCCTTTATCATACCGTATATGTTCGTACTATCACCGATGCTATTAATGCAAGATGTAACGGCAATAGGTTTGATAACAGCCGTCGGTACGGCGATAATCGGTATGTTCTGCATTAGCACTTCGTTGACAGGTTATATTGATAAGTATCTGACGGTCTTTGAACGTATTATTCTTGCGGTAGCAGGATTAGGGTTATTATATGCACACTTAATTACAGACCTATTTGGATTATTAGTATTCCTAGGGGTTATTACGTACCAAAAATTAAGTGTTCGTAAAGCTAAGAAGCTAGAAGCTAACATGAAAGCTGAAAGCATGTAAAATCACACATTCGATTGAAATTTTTAAAATTCAGTTGTAATCCCACAAATTAATTATTCGCATGCTTATAGGGTTGAGGCGCACAATATCGCTTCAGCCCTTTTTCTCATATATTTAAGCAAAGATGTCAGTAACGCTTTAGCATTTGCAGGAAAAAATATATTAATGCAGAATAGTTGATATAAGAAGCATGTATTTGTCGCCAAGGAGCTGGTACATATGAATACAGATAAGAAACTTAATGGTAGTGCTGATTCCACTAACGTAGAAGGTGTTGTATTAGCAGCAGGCTATTCTAAGCGCGCTGGTGTATATAAAATGGAATTAGATTTCGACGGACGCAAAATGATCGAGCTGAGTATTAGGGCATTTTATGATTTGTGTTCGAGGGTCATTGTAGTTGGTGGATATCAAATTGAGCGCATAGAAGAGGCGATTAAGCAGTACCCTAAGGTCGAAGTTATTTATAATGAGTATTATGACCAAGGTATGTTTAGTTCTGTGCAGAAGGGGCTTGCAGCTACTAATGCGGATAAGGTTTTTTTCACTCCTGGGGATTATCCATTAATCAATCAGGAGATTTGCAAGTCTTTATTAGCGGCTAGTGGTGAAATAATTATTCCTGTGTGGAAAGGCAAAAAAGGTCATCCAATACTGCTAGAACGAAAGATTATAAATGAAATACTGAATGAACCAGACAGCTATAATCTGAAGGCTTACATCCGTAGAAAGGTTGCAAATTATGTTGAAGTAAGTAGTCCAGGTATATTATATGATGTTGATACATTGGATGACTATCATAATGTCCTAACACATTACCGGAGCTTGTTTCAGAAAAAGAAATAGAATAAGTGTATTTAAGGAGAGCCGCATGTCAAACAATTGTGAGACGCTTAAGGCGATAAAAGGAAACATAATATACCCTAATACCGCCAAAGAAATTAGTGTGTTTCGAAATGGCTGCATTGTTTATGGAAATGATGATAGTGATAATGAAATTGGTGTAATTAAAGGTGTATATGAGCAATTGCCTAAGAACTTAGCAAACATTTTAACTACGGATTACGGTGATTCATTGATAATCCCAGGGTTTATAGACCTGCATACCCACGCACCGCAATTTATGCAGAGGGGAATCGGTATAGATCAAGAATTGATTCAATGGCTAAAGCAGTACACTTTTCCAAGTGAGAGAATGTTTATCGACACGGAGCTTGCCAAAGATATCTACCAGAAATTTATTGATGCATTAATCAGAAAAGGCACTACAAGAGCCAGTATTCTAGCGACGATACATAAAGAAAGTACGGATGTTTTATTTAAGATAGCAATAGATAAAGGCTTTGCTGGGCTTGTAGGTAAGACGAATATGGACCAGAACTGCCCAGATTATTTAAAGGAGAATACCCAGCAGTCGTTGTATGCGACAGAAGAACTAATAGATAGGTATAGTGATCACAGCTCTGTACAGCCAATTATTACGCCGCGGTTTGCACCTACATGTTCAAAGGAGTTATTGATTGGCTTAGGTAAGCTTGCTCAGCAGTACAGGACACCAGTGCAATCCCATTTATCAGAGAATGTTGATGAGGTTAAATGGGTGAAGGATATCTACCCGCAGCATAGATCCTACGGAGATATATATGACTCCTATGGCTTATTAGGTGAGACACCAACGATGATGGCTCACTGTATCTATTTAGATGAATACGACATTGGGTTGCTAGCAAAGCGAAAAGTAACAGCAGTACACTGCCCACAGGCGAATATGAACCTGGCTAGTGGTCTAATGCCAGCAAGAAAATGGCAGCAGCTTGGAATCACAGTTGGTTTAGGAACTGATGTTGGAGCTGGTCATGAGCTAGCGATGAATAAAATTATGGTTCAAGCAATTCAGAACTCAAAACTTATAAAATCCAACCAAAGCCTTGATTATAAGCCATATACATACAAAGAAGCATTCTATTTAGGCACAAAAGGTAATGGACAATTCTTCAATGCATTAGAAAGCTACCAGCAAAAGAATTTAAAGGTTGGCAGTCTTGAAGAAGGATATATCTTAGATGCATTAATAATAGATGATGAAAACCTAGGTAGCACAGATATTTCGTTAGAAGAAAGGTTGCAGCGGTTTCTATATATTGGCGATGATAGAAATATAATTAGTCGCTATATAAACGGCAATCAAATTGAGCTATAAGTAGCTGCTAATTGGTCGTTAACCGCTGTCCTGATAACATAAAAATCGGAATAATAATCAATAGCAAAGAGAATACAACCAGTGATATAGATAAACTGTAGAGGGTGGCAATTCCTCCAAATACGAAGGCACCTAGGGCGATTGACATGTCGATTGTACTTTCCTGGATAGACAAGGCAGTAGCCCTAAGGTTATTAGCAACAGTATCTATCAGCCAGGCTATCAATACAAGTAATCCCCCTGAAAAGCCAACTCCAGCCAGAGTACTACTAAGTAACATGAATAGCTGATGATAAGGCAGCAAATACAGCATAAACATTGATATGCCAAAGCTAAATACACAGAGCCATGCTACTAAGGAGCGGCCAATATAATCAGAAATTCTACCTACAGTTAAATTAGCGAATAAACTAGCAATAGCAAAATACGTAAAATAAATTCCAGGGTTGACGATGTCAGAAACCTGCGTTATATAAATTACGGCAAAAGTGACAAGTGAGCCATAGCCAGCTGCAGAAATGGCGATTCCTAAATAAACAGGGAATACCTTAGAATTATTAACAACTTCCTTCATCAGACTTAGTGAGCTAGTGTTATTTTCGTATGCAGAAAAATCATTAGTTTCTTGCGCATTAGTTGAAGGTAATCTAGTGGATCTAATTAAACTAATAAAAATAAGACCAATGACACCAATAAGCATGCTAATTAAGAACCACACATCGTAGCCCCAATGATTTATTATGTAATATGCTTTAGCAGGGCCGACTAATAAGCTCATTGCATGAGCTGAACGATAAAAACCCATGTACGTGCCAATTCTGTTTTTAGGTGCAATATCTGCTGTGTAGGAGCTTCCTGCAGAGAAAAAGGCAGCGAGTCCAATAGCCTGGAATACCCTAGCAGCGGTTAAAGTATAGAAATCATAGCTATACAAGAAAAACAGGGGCGCAGCGGCAAAGGCAAAGACACCTATTATAAGAGGGAGCTTCCTCCCGTGAGTATCTGCTAGCGGGCCAAGGTATAGGCGAAATAATACTGCAGCTAGAAAATATATAGTTGACTGCAGACCAGAAAGAAATTCTGTTCCACCAAGTTCAAGCACATATAAGGGCAAGATTATTACCGAGGCAGAAAAGTTTATCATCGTACAGAAAGTAGCAATCAAAAACAAACTAAAATTCAATTTATGACCCGCAGTATAGCTCAATTTAGCCACTCCTAATAACCTGAATTTCTTTGTAACTTTTTCCGTCAATAGACCATATATTATCACATTAAGTAGTCCCAGTGAATAAGTAAAAAAATTTTACGCTAGACACAGCTCTTTAAGTTGACATTTATTTGCAAAGGTGCTTTAATTATTTTATAGCGTAATACTTAGGCAAGTGTAAACCAGTATGGGAAATATATATCCAGATATTATAAGGTTACACAGCTCCTAAAAGAGCGCTTATAATATGTGGATTTTTGTTGTAAACTAAGAGTGCCACATATTATCAATATTATTTTTGGAGGTTTTCAAGTAATGCAAACAGGAAAAGTAAAATGGTTTAACGCAGAAAAAGGTTTTGGTTTCATTGAAGTTGAAGGTGGAAATGATGTATTCGTACACTTCTCAGCTATCACTGGCGACGGTTTCAAAACATTAGACGAAGGCCAAGAGGTTGAGTTTGAAGTAGTAGAAGGACAACGTGGACCTCAAGCTGCTAACGTTGTGAAACTATAATTTAGTACCGTTTAATCTGTAAAAGGCGACCTGCGAAGGTCGCCTTTTGTGTGGCTTTTAAAAAAGCACTTCATTTTTTTGTTGGTATTGCCGATTAATATATAGAATACCTGTGACTGAAATAAACCAACAGACATTGAAGTGAGTGATGATATGAAATTTCTTAATAGATATAACAAAATATTACATGCAGCCATTATATTAATATTTATGCTGGCCTTTATAATAACAAATAGTCCACAAATATTATCTAAAGCATCTGCACAATCGCCGCCAAATATCAGTGCATTCCCTACAATTAAGAAGCATCCAGAGATGCCTTCGGGTAGTGAAGCGACTGCAATTGCGATATTATTGAATTATCACGGGGTACAGATTACTAAAGAAGAAATTGGTCGGGAGCTACCAACTGAGCCATTACCAGTCGAAGTGAACAATCGACAAATAGGTGGAGACCCTAGTCGCGGTTTTATAGGAGACCCTTTTAGTGAACAGGGACTGGGCTTATATCAGCAACCTTTGGCTAGGATTCTAGGCAATAAAATCCCTGTAGGTCAGGTGATTGATCGAAGTGGACGGCCGTTTTTGGCTGTTTTATCCGAAGTCGAACGTGGTAATCCGATGATTGTTTGGGTTACTGAAGGGTTGCGTCCAGCTAGTATCACACAGTTTTGGTGGACAATAGATAATAATCTAATCCAATGGCATGGGAATCAGACGACAGTGGTATTGTTCGATTTTGATGCAGATAGTGTGTATGTAAGTGACCCCAATACTGGACAGATAGAAGCATATAATAGAGTCGTTTTTGAGCGAATTTGGAGGGATGTTGGTAGTAGGGCAATAGGTATTGATATAACAGCCTCTGGAACACCCACTGCCACAAGCACGCCAGATATTGCTGCACCAGACACTAGTGGAGGCTTAAATTACGAGGAAGAGCGAAGAAAAATCCTTAGGGAGATTGAAAGACAACGGGACCCAAGTCTTGTAGATGAAGCTGGAGACGAAGATGCAAACCAAGATGGAGCTGTTAAAGGAGTACCGTCGATAGTTATATGGGTTGTGATAATTGCGACATTTATATTTTTAGCTTCATTTACAACATTATTAATACTGACACTTAAGGCCAATAAAAAAGCTCAGGACAATCAGCAGCAAGTAGCCAGTGATACATCGCAGGAGCAAGACGATGATATGTATAATTAAATAATAGCTAGCAGGTGTATAACTAAAAAAGCTAACAGCAGGAACAGTTTAATGTGTTCTTTACTGTTAGCTTTTGTTATTTTGACATGATTTTTTCTGAAGTTAAACTTATCGAGCGGATTAAATATATACCCGCTACCGCTAGCAAGCACAGCACTGCAGAAATATAGAAGGCATTTATAAATCCTAAACGTGTAGCTAGTATAGGTCCTGCAAAAGCAGAAAGACCATATGCTAGGTAGACAAGACCATAGTTTGTTCCGAGGTTTTTGGTTCCATAATGAAACGCCGTTTTTGATGGAAATAAAGCAAGGAACCCACCAAAGAAAAAACCGATAATAGAAGTAGTAACAAGGAACGTAAAGTACGTTAAACTAACGTAGCCCATGTAAGTGATAGTGATAGCAGTTAGACTATAGATAATCATCAAAGTGTTTCTAAAACCAAAGCGATCTGCAACGCTGCCCCAGAATATTCTACCAAAGGCATTTAACAGTGCAATAGTAATAATTGCGTTACCAGCAGCCTCAGCTGATATTTGTGCTAAATTAACCCCAATATCAACAGCTAGGCTTATAACCATTAGCCCTACCATGCAACCAATGAAAAAGACTGACCATATCACATAGAACTTAGGTGTCTTAAGCATTTCTTTCGTAGAGTAATCTTTTTTAGGAATAATGGTGTCGGCGTTATCTTTTTTCGGAATACAGTTTTCTGTTGGATTAGCAAGGAATTGAGCACCTACAGTGATTCCGATTAAATAAATAAGACCGAGATAAAAAAATGCAGGCATAACACCTAAAGTATCTATAAAGTAGGTGATAATAGGCTTGAATAAAAGACCGCCAGCTCCAAAACCAGCTACAGCTACTCCTGTAATTAAACTTGGACGATCAGGAAACCATTTAACACAAGTGGCAATAGGACAAACATAAGCGGCACCAATACCAGCGCCACCAATAACTCCATAATAGAAGTATAATTGATAAATACTTGTAGCAGTACTTGCTAGCATCAAGCCAACCCCTAGCAAAATACCGCCGCCCATTGCAACTAAGCGAGGGCCAATTTTATCCTGGAGCTTACCAGCAAAAAAGGTAAAGGCTGCAAAGGTTGCTATAGTTATTGAGAAGGTCAATACAACATCGTCGGTAGACCATCCAAACTTCTCAGTTAAAGGTTTATTAAATAAACTCCAAGCATAAACTGCGCCCAAGCATACCTGGATTAGAAGGGCACCGAATACGACACTCCAGCGATTTCTAGGTTTCTTCATGTTAGCTCTCCTTAGTTTATAACCTGTTATTGTAATAATCTAAACCTGTTACTCTAAATAATTACTATATTTTAAAGGATAATTATACTGTTTCAATATGTTTTGTTCTCAAGCTATTATACAGAAAAAGAGAAGTAATTTAAACCAGCAATTTATTACCTAGTCATATAAGCATAATAGTACTAGTTATTTGCCAGTCGATAAAATTGCTAATAAAAACTCCTGCAGAACTAAGTTTTCTTTATTGATTTTTTCGATAATTGCGTTATAATGAAGGGTGTCGAAAGCTGTCGAATATGTAATAATATAATTTTATAATCAACTCGTATAATAGCAGGAATATGGCCTGCGAGTATCTACCGACCACCCTAAATGGATCGACTACGAGTGAATTTTAGATACTTCTTAATAGTCTAGAAAAAAGCAGCCTAAAAAGAATGTCTCTTTTCACTTGTGAAAAGGCATTTTGTTTTAGGTTTTTTTATTTTTGCTAGATTATTCATAAACATCACAACGGGGGTAATAATTTTGGAAAGCTTAAAGGAAAAAATTCTTATTGATGGAATAGCTTTATCTGAAGATGTTTTAAAGGTTGATTCCTTTTTAAATCATCAGCTTGATCCTGAGTTAATGGTTGACATAGGCAAGGAGTTTGCTAAGAGGGTTGAAGGTGGAAAGAAGGTCACTAAAATATTAACAATAGAAGCCTCAGGAATCGCGGCGGCTTTAACCACTGGCTTGGAGCTAGGAGTTCCAGTTTTATTTGCAAGAAAGAAAAAATCAATCACCATGACAGATGATAATTATGTGTCGCAGGTGTATTCTTTTACAAAAAAAGAAGAAAGTGATATCACCGTTGCTAAACGTTTCTTAAATGAAGACGACCATGTGTTAATCGTTGATGATTTTCTAGCCCGTGGGGCAGCAGCATTTGGCTTGATTTCAATAGTTGAACAGGCAGGTGCAAGCTTGGCAGGAGTAGGAATTATTATTGAAAAGGCATTTCAAGATGGTGGTACCAAGCTTAGGGAGGCAGGGCATCCTGTCTACTCGCTTGTAAGAATACAAAGCCTAGAAAAAGGCAAAGTTTATTTTGTTGAGGAGGAATAAAGAAAATGAGTCAAGAAGCTAAGGTAAACTACCCTTGGTTCAAAAAAGAAGACACGGATGCATTTTTTGCGCTGTTTCAAAACAACCTAGCAAACTTTGTTGTCATTGCGACGGCAATGTTAGGTATGGGGTTTTCAGCTGAAATTGTCTTCGGTAAGGTTATACCTGGTGCTGCGGTAGCTGTTATTTTCGGGAACTTATACTATGCTTATTCTGCAAACCGCCTAGCGCAAAAAGAAGGCCGTACGGATGTTACAGCACTTTCCTACGGAATTAGTACGCCAGTTATGTTCGTATTTCTATTTGGTGTACTATTGCCTGCAAAAACAATTACAGGAGATGCTGAGCTAGCATGGAAGATTGGACTTGCTGCCTGTTTTTTAAGTGGACTAATTGAGGTATTAGTAAGTGCGTCAGGTAATTGGTTAAGGGACAACCTCCCTAGGGCTGCAATCCTTGGAGCATTAGCAGGGGTCGCATTGACTTTTATCGGTGGAGAAATGCTATTTAAAACGCTGGACATGCCAGTGGTAGGATTGTTTGTATTAGCTATTATTTTAGTAGGATTATTAGGCAAAGTGTATATGCCGTTTAAGATTCCAGCATCACTGTTTGCAATTGTTATTGGTACTGGACTTGCTTATATTATTGGAGCAGCAGATACGAAACAAATCACTGAAGGCTTGGCACAGGTTGGCTTCTATCCAATGCTTCCGACCTTTGGAGTATTTGAAGGATTTGGCTATTTATTCTCAGGGGCTCTTATTGGCTTACTAGCAGTAATCTTACCAATTACATTATACAATGCCATCGAAACAATGAATAACGTAGAAGCTATGTCTGCAGAAGGAGATAGCTATGACGTTCGTGAGTGTCAAGCGGTAGACGGTGCAGGTACAATGCTTGGTGCTTTATTTGGCGGGGCTTTCCCAACAACGGTATATATTGCCTCTGTAGGCTCTAAGTGGATGGGAGCAGGACGTGGATATAGCATCTTGAATGCAGTTGTCTTTGGTATTACGGCTATGGCTGGTCTGATAGCCGCTATGGCAGCCATAATTCCACTTGCAGTAGTAGCACCAATACTAGTATTCGTTGGGATGTCAATGGTAGCAACAACATTCCAAAGTAACGAAACGAAGTACTACCCAGCAGTTGTAATTGCAATGCTGCCATACTTCGCAAATTACATTATGTCGCGCTTTAATACTGCGGCAGGTGAAACTGTAGAAGCAATTTCAACAGGTCTTGTACCACTTGGTCAAGGTGCTATGTTTACGGGTATAATCCTCGGTGCAATTACTGTATATATCATTGATCATAATTTCAAGAAGGCATCAATCTTTGCCTTTATAGGCGCAGGTCTTTCCTTCATTGGAATAATGCACGCACCAAAGCTTGGAGTTTTTGCTGCAAACGAGTTTATGGCAGGCTACATTATCATGGGACTATTCTTCTTGTACTATGCCTTCCAAGACCCGAAAAAAATTAGCTATAGAAAAGTAGACACTGACTTAGGTCAAGTAGAAGTTGAAGTAGATACAAATCAAAAAGAAGGCTATACGAAGTAATTATGATAGAATAACCAAATAAAAACACAAATATAAAACTATTGTTAGTAGAAGCTGGGACTCAGTAATGGGTCTCGGTTTTTTTGTATTTTCAATAACATCCATACATCATTAAATAATCAACAAATAGATAAATTAGAAAAATATAGAAAAAACCGATAAAAATATGATACGATAGTATAAAACAAACGTAAGATTGCAACCGACAAAAGAACAAGTTGGAGGTGAAACGGTGATTAAGGTAACTCAAAAAGGACAGCGTCTATATGTTCAGTTCGAATACAAACAGGAATTTGTTGAAAAGATGCGGACCATCCCAGGTAGATGCTGGGAGCAAAAATTAAAAATGTGGTCAATACCAAATGATCATAAGACACGAGAAATTTTAAAAGAAGCATTTATTGGTGAAGTTCTTACGATTGAGACTGAAAAGGAATCAACACAAGATAATAGTACTATTTTAGAGGAAATGATGGATAAAGTGGAAACACAGCTGTCATTACGGGGGTATTCTTTTAAAACGAAGAAGGCGTACAAAGGGCAAATTCGAAGATTTATAGAGTACTTAAATGGCATACAATCGGACAAAAGAGGTCTAATACTAAGCTTTGATAAGGAAGAGATTGAAGGGTACTTAATACATCTAATGAAACGAAAGGAAGTATCACACACGTATGTGAGCCAAGTAATCAGTGCCATTAAATTTTTATCTAAGGAAGTACTGCAGCAAAAAGAATTATCAATCAATATTCCTAGACCAAAAAAAGAAAAAAAGCTGCCTGTCATATTAAGCGAAGATGAAGTAATTGCAATATTTAAAGCAACAAAAAATTTAAAACATAAAACTATGCTAGTATTAACGTATTCATCTGGTCTGAGGATTGGAGAAGTGGTTTCATTAAAGGTTGTGGATATCGACCCTAAACGTTTATTAATTCACGTAAAGCAGGCAAAAGGTAAGAAAGATCGCTATACATTGCTTTCGAGTACAGCGATGAAAATATTAGAGAAATATATAGATGAGGTAAGACCAAAGGATTGGCTTTTTCCTGGAGGTGAGGAAGGTAAACACTTAACTACTAGATCTTTACAGAAGATATTTAGCAAGGCATTAGAGGGAGCGGGAATACGGAAAAAGGCAACAGTGCATAGTCTAAGACATTCGTTTGCGACACATTTATTGGAGTCAGGGACTGATTTGCGTTATATACAAGAACTGTTAGGACATTCAAGTTCGAAAACAACAGAAATATACACGCATGTAACGAAGACAAGTATTTCTAAAATAAAAAGTCCGCTAGATCGAATGGGCTTCTAAGTCCACTAGAGTAATAATTATCCGACATAACGTCGCATTATATACCAGCAAAGCAGATTATGCGAACCAAATGTACGGATATCCAATAGTTAACTGACATCGGACGAAAAAACGCGCCGTCCTTGGCGCGGATAAAATCACAAATTTAAATAAAGCTTAGTAAGTTTTATCTCTATGGAGGTGTAATATGACAAGTAAAGCAAAAATAGCATTTTTAATTGCAATATGTTTGCTAATAATAATTTTTAATAGTGCATGCTCTGATAACATAGGCGTAATACTGGACGAAGGATTACTGTCGGTTGATGATGTTAAAGAAAGCTTGGAAAAAGAAGGATTAGTTTTAACAAAGGTTAAAGCAAAATCACCGATGGAAGATTATATAGATATACTACCTACCCCAAGTGCCTACAAGGTAAATGATAACGGTGGAAAAATATTTTTGTATCAATTTCAATCAATTTCAGAAAGAAAAAAGTATTTTCCTAATGTATATAGTAGCTTCGAGATAGAAGGAGAAACTATAGAAAACGCTCTAGTAAATAACGTAAAAAATATAATTATCGTATTTGAACCAAAAGAATCTGGAAAAGCACTATTGGATGTTTTTCAAAAGATTGGAAACGCAGTTTTCTATAGAATGCATGACGTAAACAAAACTGAATTTAAAGGATATGGGGAGTCTTGGGCTGCTAAGCTATATTTAGAATATTTTGAGTATGAATGGAAAGATGATAAAGAAAATGCAAACATAGAACGCTATGGACAGTACGATATTCAGCTAAAGTTTTTAAATCAAGGCATAGAAACAGTAAAAGATCTGAAGTACACATTTAATATTATAGATAATAATACAATCGACAATACTATGCTTCCTACACGTATGAGTACAAGTATGAGTCGTGGATTTCAAGACGATTATGGTGTTTTAAATCAAGATAAAACGTTAACTAGTTTTAATACAACATATGATTACCCAATAGGAGAAGACGTTATTAATCTTACTATTGAGTGGGATGGCCAAAAAGAAGAAGTTGTTTTAGAAACAACGCAATAAAGAATACCTAATATGTTTTAAAGGGGCTGCCGTCCTGGCAGCCTCTGAACATGAAGTCGTCCGACGACAGTTAACAACGCAGTCCAGCAGGGGTACGGTAGCAGGGATACACGAAGTAGTGAGCCGTAGGAATCGGCATGAAGTAACTGCTGCACCACATCACTGAGCCTAACCAGAGTCGGCTTGCCCGAGGCTAAGATAGGAGTTATCTAACCATCGGTCTGCGCCTGTAAGGCTCAGTGACGTCAGGACTGCAAGACGTTATCGTAAAGATGAGGCAAAGGACGCCACGTCCTGTGGCGGACTAATAATAAGGGATACAAAAGTTTTCTAGTTGATGAAAATAGCTAATTTATAAGGTGGTTTTTTTGTGAAAGAGGATAAAAATCATAAAATTCTACAGTCAGGTGAAAATCAATCTCTTAATAGTAATTATATTAAACCTAAACAAAGTGCTAATGCGTTATTCAATTTTATGCAGAGGCTTGATTACTTAAAAATGATTCTGAAAAATAAGGCAATAATCCCGCGATATTTTGAAGAAGATATAAACTATTTGGGAATTGAAATTGGTAAAATTTCAATTCCAGTTACTTGTTTTTGCGATATTAATTTACAAAGGATATCTTCACATACTAGCGAATATGGAGAATATGGAATAGGTCTTTATAAGGAGTGGTGTGTGGTGCAAGGAATACAACCGATACATTATATAAATGAACGTTCAAAATTAGTAGAAGATTTTAGATTAGCCTTCAATAGCGCATTAGGTTATGATTCTGAGAATTCTGAAGTTAACAACCTCCAAAACTATTTATTTTCTCACTTGTTTTTTATTAAACCTATTCTTGGAGATATGAAAAGAAGTATCAAAGATGAGAAAGTACATCTTAACTTCCATGACGAAAGGGAATGGCGTTATATACCTAAATTAGCTGAAATAAATACTGAATTACTTCCGGTATTGATTTTTGACCAGAATAATGATAAAACTCGAAATCTATATAATAGAGCTTTGTATGATTTAAGTGATGCATGGATGGAGATTTCACCAGATAATATAAAATATTTGATAGTTAAAGATAAGTTTGATCAAGTAGACTTAATCAATTATCTAAGTACAGAAGAGTTGAATTATACACAAAAGGAAAAATTATACTTAATATCTAAGATTGTAATTCTTGAAGAAATAAGTGAGGATTGGTGATTTTATGTATGTAGATTTTAAAAGGCTAGTAAAACAACAAGAACCTATAGACATTCCTCAAGAAATAATAAGACAATTGAATAAAGAATTACCCAAAGGATTGGAGTATGTTCAGATAGGGGAAAATGCTTGCGGTGTTACATCAAAAGAAGATTTAAATATAAAATTAAATATTGTCTTTCCAGAAATACCTAATAAATTTTCTGAGCTAATTAAGACTAGTGAAGATTTTTTTGAATATATGTACAGGACACAAACTAAATTAAGTTGTAAGCCCAATGAAGATGGAACTATTACAATTAACAATCATAAAATATCTTGTTCTGATTTTATCAAATTCCCTTTATCTGATAAAAAACTAAAAGAATTCGGCGAATTCAGTATTGAACCTCAAGAATTTCCTGAAATGGGTACTATCGTTTTTCAGACAGGAAAAATGAAAAAAAGCCTAAAGTTGAAAAGAGTACCCTACGAAAGCATGGATACAATTGCTATTGAAACTAGTGATAATACTTGGTTAAAAGTAAGAATTTTACTTCATGAAAAAACCTTTTCGGCAAATATAAATTTTATTTTTAGATTGGAAATAATTAAATCAGTTAATGAAATTGTACAAGCATATAAATATCATAATAGCTTATTTACAAATGGAGTATCTATGGCTGGATTTAATATTAATGGTAAAATTAGTAAAGATAAAATCATATCTAATAAAACTATTGATTTTTGGGAAAAAGTGTTGCAACTGGAAAACAAATTGGGTCTACATTTTGATTGTTCGACCCCTCTAACAAGAAATGTCGCATATGAATTTCATATTCTCTTTAGATGTTTTATTGAGGATAAGCCCTATCGAGAAGATATTAAAGTTAAGTCTGATACTGGTCTCTATTTCTCTGAAATAGGGGAAATAGAGAAACAAATTGGTCAAGAAATAGCAGTAAGTTATATACAAGAAATTTCGTGGGAGATACAATCACAAATATTTTCTTCATATACAGTTACATCTTTATTTAATACTATAGTAGATTCTATAGATGAGATTGATTCTTTAGATGAAAGTAATAAATACTTTGTTAAACTAAGATCCGCTGAAAACAAAACAATGTTTCAAGTAATGAAGTTGTTTATGACGAGGGATGAAGCAGAGAATTTCCAATCTGAAATGAATAAGAATTATAGTTATTTTGCAAATAAAATGCGTGAGGCTGAAAAAATAATAATTTAGAACGAACACATACAAATAAACCATTTTAAGAGTGCGACGTCCTGTCGCACTATAGCTTCGTAGAGCCTCATCCAACCGATAACACGTCTATTCCCACTTACGGGTCCGGACAGTAACTACAGGTAGTATGCCGGACCACACTCACCTTATTGGGGGCTGCGTTGAAGCCGGTGAGTGTCGGGAATAGCAAAACGTTATCAGAAATAATCACATAAATGCTGGAAATTAAGGGATTAAAATAATACAGAAAAGAGGGTAAATAATGCAAGATGAACTTCTGACGAAAGCTATGGTTACAGCTACTGTTGAATTAGTAAAACAACCTATTACTGGTATCATGGACACATGGGTAAAGCCTAAACTAAAAGCATATAAAGATAGAAAAAAAATTGATGAAAAATTAGAGGATTTTGCTTTTAATGTATTTTCTGAATACTTAATTAGAGCTTACGATCAACACAAATATATTAACATGCTGGCGCTTGGCAACCAACAGATTTATCTTACGGATGTATATCAACCGTTAACGATTAGTTTAGCAAGTAAGAATTCAAAGATTGAAAAAAAGCATACTATATCTAAATATGATAGAACATTGTCAGATAAATATAAAAAAATAATTATTGAAGATACTGCTGGTATGGGAAAATCTACATTAATGAAAAGGATATTCCTTTCTGCTATTGAAGAAAATATGGGCATACCTATTTTTATAGAATTAAGGAAATTATCGCCCGAAAGAACAATAACTGATGAAATATTAAATACAGTAAATTATTCAATAGGTGATTACTCAACAGATTTTATAGATGAATTGATTAAGCGTGGAGATTTTATATTCTTTTTTGATGGCTTTGATGAAATTCCATTTGATATTAAAGATGAGATAATACAATATCTTAAGTCATTTATTTCTAGAGCAAGAAATAATATTTTTTATCTTACTTCTAGGAACGATGATTCGCTTAATAGTTTTGGGGATTTTCAGAAATTTGAAATTGAAAAATTAGAGAAAAATGAAGCGTACGAATTACTTAAAAGGTATGACAAATTAACACAAATAGATTTATCAAGATCACTTATAAATCAGTTAAACATCTCATTAGAGGAAAATAAATTTAGTGATTTAGAGTCATTTTTAGGAATTCCTTTGCTTGTTTCTTTATTATATGTGACTTATAAACATAAAAGGGATATCCCCATAAAAAAAGATCAGTTTTATAGAAAAGTTTACGATGCTTTATTTGAAGAACATGATCTTTCGAAAGATGGATATAAAAGAAAGAAACATAGTAGGCTATCCAGTGACCAGCTTCATAAAATATTAAGAAACCTTGGTTTTCTCTGTCTGGTGAATAATAAAGTAGAATATACTAAGGACAAGTTATTAGATTTATTAAGCCAATCTTTAGACAGTCCTTACCTTAATAATATATATCCTTCAGATGTTTTAAAAGATATTATAAATTGTGTTCCTTTATTTATTCAAGAGGGTTTAGAATATAAATGGGCTCACAAGTCCTTTATGGAGTATTTTGCTGCAAACTACTTATATATCGATATATCATGCAAGGAGAAAGTATTATTAAAAATCTATGAAAGTGAAAAGTTCCCAATATACATAAATTTTTTAGATTTATATTACGATATAGATCAGGAAACGTTTGAAAAAGTTTTAATATATCCACTTTTAAAAGATTTTGTACATTACATGGAGCAGGGAGCTAATGACAAGAAAGAACTTATTATACTAAAACAACTACTTTTTAATAGGGGTTACTATTACTCATCTAGAAAAATAAATTTTGAAAAAAGTTTTATAGAATTAAATATTTTAATAGAAAAAGACTTTAGAAAAAAATACAGTGAGAGAGCCAAAGAGTTCAAAAAATTACGTATAACGAAAAATCATACAGGGAAAGTATCTGCAATTTTTACTAGAAATTTTAAGTATGAAATAATCCTTGATTTATTATTTGAAAAAAGAGCACCAATTATTGATTTTTATAATAAAAAAAATAAAGAAAACGTTTTCAGTTTAAATAAAGGTAGAATACTAACATATATCGACCTCTCGCCCTCAACTAATTACAAGAATAGTTTGAGATTTGTTGAGAAAGTTCATTATAGAAGAAAAACTCCTTTATACTATTTAAATTACAAAAAATGTAGAGAGTATATACAGATGCTTGAATCACATATTAAGAAATCAAATGAAGATATTTACAATCAAATTTAAGGTTATTTTTAGCATTTTTTAAAAATAGTAAGTACCTGTAGATAGAAAACATACGCATAGTAGTCTAATTACTTCTGATAACAACGCATCACGTGTGTCTTGAAAGTCATAGTTTGCTAGTCAGTGAAAGTCTGACCGTGGTAATTGCCAGAAAGCCATGTAGCAGGCTCCCAGTGCATGGGGTGACCCAATGTGCTGAAGCGGAGTAACCTCCTGAGAAAGGAGAGCAAAATAACAGTCCGTAACATAAAGTGAATTCTGCAGCGTCGTCATGTTAACCCGAAAGGGACAAAAGGAGAGCCGAGCTCTTGTGATGCGAGCGAAGGCCATGGAAGATGAGAAGAATCTGGAAAAGCATCATCGAAGAACTCCTCGGCGTATGGGGAAGCGGAATGTTATGAAAGTAGACTATGAAACAAGAGAGATCTCACATAGTCGATATACCACAAATATCGTAAGTTCTGATATAAGAACCTAAAAGCGAAATTCAGAACAACGCTATGTGAGAAGTCGGAGGAGGTCATACTACCGCAGATGATAAAGACAACAAAACTTTATCTAGGGAAGGACCTCTACTTCAACCAAAGCTAAGCGGGAAGGAAAGTGACAGTGCATGCCTCAAAAAGGCCAACAACACTCAATAGAAAAATCACAAATACTTCAGCGCAAGCTATATCTAGCAGCCAAGAAGAACAGAAATCGAAGATTTCATGCACTATACGACCGCATATGTCGCCCAGATATCTTGTGGAGGGCATGGATAGAAGTAAAGAAAAACAAAGGAAGTGCGGGAGTAGACGGAATAACCATCGACCAAGTAGCTAATGGTAATGTACAAAAATGCCTTCAAGAAATACAACAAGAACTCCAACAAGGTACATACAAACCACAACCAGTCCTCAGAGTATACATACCAAAAGCCGATGGAACAAAACGCCCACTAGGAATACCAACAGTAAAAGACAGAATCATCCAACAAGCATGCAAAATAATAATCGAACCAATATACGAAGCAAACTTCCTAGAAACCTCCTTTGGATTTCGACCTAAGAAAAGCGCAACACAAGCCATAAAAGCAATCAAAGAAACACTCGTTAGAGGTTGGTGGGTAGTCGACCTAGATATTAGCAAATACTTTGATACCATAGACCACAAAATACTTATATCTCTAGTAAAAAGGAGAATAAGTGACCGAAACGTACTGAAATTGCTCAAGAGATGGTTAAAAGTCGGTGTCATAGAAGATGGACAACATACGCCATCAGACATCGGTTCTCCGCAAGGGGGAGTCATCAGTCCTTTACTAGCTAACATATACCTACACGTACTTGACGCATATTGGAAAGAAAACTGCGAAAAGATAGGGGAAATTTTTAGGTATGCCGACGATGCAGTCATCATCTGCAGAACAGAAAGACAAGCCATAAAAGCCCTACAAATAGTAGAGCAGATAGCAAGTAGACTGAAATTAACCCTTCATCCAGACAAAACAAAAATAGTAAACATGAATCATGAAGGATTTGATTTTCTAGGCTATCACTTCCACAAAATGCACTCAAGACGTACAGGAAAACTAGTACCCTTTGCATGGCCATCAACAAAAGCAATGAACAAAGTAAGAAGCACAATACGGGACATAACGAGTAGAAACAACCTAAGAAAAACAATGCAAGAAATAGTAGATGAACTCAACCCAGTAATAAGAGGTTGGCGAAACTATTTCAGCATTGGTAATTCAACTAAGAAGTTTCAAGATTTAGACCGTTATACTAGAAAGCGACTAATAGAATTACTACGAATCCGACTAAGGAAAACCCGTAAACGTAAACGAGAAACATGTAAACATTGGCTTGATAAAGTGACGCTAGAATACTTCTATCCGAAAGGAATATACGGTATATAAACTTTGAAAGCTGTAGAAGAAGGTTGTCGGAAAGCCGTATGAGGGAGAACCTCACGTACGGTTTGAAGTGGCGGGGGCTGGAAACGGGTTTAAAATACCGCGCCAGACCTCGACCCTACCACAAGGGTGCGGAAGCATTAGATACATGAAGAAACGCAAAGTTGTATAAGCATGAAGCGACTGCCGCACCACACCCCTGAGCCTAACCGAGACCAGCTAAAGAAAGTCAAATGTTTTTTAATATTATTAAATAACAAATATCTAGTAAAAAAGGGAATAAGAAATAAGACTATGATATTTACCATAAATCTAAAAAGTATCAGACTTATAATTAGATATTAGCTTGCTTTTAAAAGTATTGAATTTTTATAATTTATAATGTGTTGCTCACTTGAATATTCTACAAAAGGTTTACAATCGCGCAATAC